>CBFIHA010000037.1:0-33622 GCA_965662195.1 uncultured Pirellulales bacterium | reverse complement strand
CTGGCTGATCAACTTTCAGGGCCACAAGAGTTCTACGACCTCATCGCCTACCTCAGTTCACGGCGGGCCAGTGACCTCGGAGCCCCGGTGATGGCGACGGACCACGTCATCGTGCAGGAGTTTCCACAGCCAAGTGCCGCACTCCCGCTGGTGGCTGTCGCCCAGCCAAACGGAATCTGCTTCAGCTACGACCCCAACCAGTTTCGACTGGAGGCCGTCTGGGAAGGACCCCTCGGCTGGCTTGATGCGGCAAGGCAGTTCACCCTGAATCAGGCGGCTGGCATCCCCTTCCACATTCGAAATCAGCCCTGGAAAATCGATGTGGGACGAATTCGCTTTGATTTTGAATGGCTTGGCTATGAGGTCGTTAACCAGCAGGTGCAGTTTCGTTACCGGCTGACGGACAAAGAGCGGGGGAGGCACTGGACTGTCACTGAGTCGGTGGACGCTCCATCACTGCTCCAGCAGACACTCGAATTTCAGATTAGCCATCCGCCCGAGAGCCGTGAGGTTTTGACCTACTGGCTTGAGCAAACGCACTACCGCAGCGTGAAAACCAATGGGCAACAGGCCCAGCGGAATCAACTCGAGTTTCTCAAGCCAGGTCAGGCCGCGTTCACCCTCAGGCTCGCTCGGCGGCCTACCGGCCGGACCATTCCGGCTGGCTATTCCGTGGCTCGCGTTGCCGGACCAGTCGTTGAAAAGCCGTATTTGTTCGAGCCAACCGCATTCAGCTTCGCTCCTGACGGCACGTTATTTGTTTCAACGCGAACAGGTGGTATCTGGCGGTTGCAGGGCGATGAGTGGAATCTGTTTGCCGACGGTCTTCATGAGACGCTCGGTGTACGGGTCGCCCAGAATGGGCGTGATGTGTACGCCATGCAGAAGCCGGAATGCACACTTCTTGAAGATGCGGACAGCGATGGAGTGGCTGAGGTCTATCGCTCAGTTGCGGACAGTTTTCGGTTTACTGGCAGCTATCACGAGTTTGCCTATGGGCCAGTCATGAATGCGGCAGGCGAGCTTTTTTTCTCGACCGGACTGGCAGCATCGGGGCATCATGAAGCGAAGGAGTCAAAGACGGGCCAGATGTCATCTCCTCTTGGCTACCGGGGCTGGGTGATGAAAGTCGATGCCACCGGCCAACTCACTCCATTTGCCTGCGGACTGCGTTCGCCGGCAGGTATTGGCATGAATGCCGCTGATGAATTGTTCGTTACCGACAATCAGGGTGACTGGGTCGCGTCTTCCTATCTCGGTCACGTCGAAGAGGGAGACTTCCTCGGCCACCCTGCTGCACTCTGGGACCGGCCGGAGTATGGCCTGACACCAGCCGAACTCGACCACAGAACAGTCGGGGTGACGGTGGCGAAGGTGCCGCCGCTTGATGAGGAGCAGTACCGGGCTCAGCGGAAGCCGCCGGCGGTCTGGTTAGTACATGGTGACCTGACAAATTCACCTGGCAACCCATCGTTTGCTCCCGAGGTTGGCTTTGGGCCATTCGGTGGGCAGGCATTCATTGCCGATATCTCGCATCGAGCAATCGTGCGGGTGGCCCTTGAAAAGGTCAACGGGGTCTACCAAGGGGCCGTCTTCCCGTTCATTCGACCATTGGCCAGTGCGTCGTATTCCACCTGCTTTGATCCGGACGGCAGGCTTTGGGTTGGTTCGGTTGGTCGGGGCTGGACAACGGGGAATCCGATGATCGAAGTCATCAGCTATGACGGCCAGACGAATCCCTTTGAAATGCACCGCATTCGACTGACTCGCACCGGCTTCGCCGTCGATTTTACTGCACCGGTTGATCAGGCAGCATTGGACGAAGCGGCTATCAGCGTCAAACGGTTTCATTATCTCTATTGGGCCGAGTACGGCTCGGACCGTCAGGATGTGCGTCAGCTACTAGTCAACGAACCTCAACTCACATCCGACGGGCTGACGTTACATCTGCCTGTTGCGGTTGATCAGGGGCACGTCTACGAAATCGACCTTGGGCCGCTTCAGGCGATTGATGGAACGCCACTTCAGAACAATTTTGCTTTCTATACGGTCAACGAGGTGCGGCAATGAAGCGGAGGAGTTTGGCTGTCGCCGGGCTGCTCATGGTTCTGATGGGAGATGCTGCCCAGAGCCAAAAGTTTGACATTCTTGTGCAGGACCGCGCAATCGTGCAGCGGTGCAGCACGCAGGGACTGCCACGCAGCATTGCTGTCGGCATGCCGGGCGGGTTCAGTTATGTCTTCGACCCCGTGGCGTGCCGGCTTGCCTTTGTCTGGTTTGGGGGATTCCTCGATTTTCGTCCAGAGGCGACTGGTCGTGGTGGAGGGAAGCTGCCAATCCTCGGCACCAAGCGGTCGGTGGGAACAGCGGAGTCACCATTGCGAATTGGAGCAGCCGATCAAGAGCCGATGACAATCGAGTTCGATGGGTATCGTCGTGAGGCAGCGACCGGCATCCCGACTTTTCAGTTTCGTGTTGATGGTGTGCCGATCGAGCAACGGGTCCTTTCGTTTGGGCCGGATCAGGTGACGGTTGAGCTCAGCTTTGCCGGCGTTGGAGACGCCCCTCGTTTTTACTGTCTCGATCCGAAAGCAACGACAGGCATCACAGTCAGCGATGGGGTGCAGGTTGTTCGTCCGGGTGTGATTGAGATTCCCGCCAAGGAATCGTGGGCGCAGATCCGCCTCTCGCTGCCGCGCACGGCAGAGGCCTTTGCGAGGCAGCAGCCAACCACCAACGGACGGCTGCTCTATGCGATTCATTGCATGGCCTGCCACACGCTCGACGGCGGCAAGCGGATTGGGCCGAGTTTTACCGAACTCTGGTCCGGCCCTCGGGTCGTGACCCGAAACGGTCGCAGCGAGGAGGTGGTGGCGGACGAGGCCTACATTCGAGAATCAATTCTCAAGCCGCAGGCGGCGATTGTGCAGGGCTATGAAAAAGCAAACCAAATGATCGACATCACGCAAACACTCGATGTCGAGCAGATCGATGCGCTGGTTAAATTCCTGGTGTCGTTACGGTTGGAAGGTGGCAAGTGAATAATGATTGTTGTGAGATTGGAGCATGCGGGATGCAAGCGAGGGGCAGAATGAAACAATTTGATTGGCGGGTCTCTCGGTTGGTGGGCTTGTCTGTTCTGACACTCGTCCACTGTGCCGCCTCTGCTGGTGCGGAAACCTTCACGCCGTATGCCCCAGGAGCCGTTCCGCAGACGGTCACCGACCTCTGGAAAGACTATGACGCCCGCGAGGAGCCGCTCGACATCGAGGTGGTGAAGGAGTGGCAGGCTGATGGGGTGGTCAGCCGGTATCTGCTGTTCACCGTTGGTACGTTCAAAGGCACGCCGGCCCGGATCGCGGCCTACTATTCGTTCCCAGCCAACGGCCAGAAGAACCCGGCATTTGTCTGGAGCCATGGCGGTGGCCAGCGGGCTGAGCGCGGGCGTGGTGTCTATTTCGCCAGCCAGGGCTACGCGACGGTCGACATCAACTGGTTGGGCCGGCCGCTGGAGGAGGACATCGAGGCCAACACCGACTGGGGCAAGGTCGATCCGACACAGGGACCACAGTTTTATGCCAAAGCACTGCGGAAGGGCTGGAAACGCAACCTGCTGCCCGACGACTACTCGATCGATCCTGTGGTCAGTCCCCGAAACGCCAATTGGTTTCTGCTTGCTGTGGCGGCACGGCGGGCGATCACCTTCCTTGAGCAGCAGCCGGAAGTTGATCCCGAGCGGATCGGCTTCAGTGGGTTTTCGATGGGGGGCATGATCACGGCGCTGACTGCGATTGATTCACGCCTGAAAGCGGTCGTGCCGTTCGTCGGTGGCACGGGCTTCAAGTACGTTGACTTTCCCGGGGTTGAGCGGAGCAGCCTGCGGGTCCATTTTCAGCCCGATGAACTCGAACTCTATAAGGCCACTATCGACCCGGTCAGCTATTGGCCGCTCGTGACCTGCCCCACCTGCTTTATCAGTTCGTCAAACGATTTCCACTCAGCATTCGACCGAATCTACCAGTCGATGGCATTGCTGCCGCACACAGACTGGCGGGTTACCACCAACATCCATCACAACCACGGCCCGGGCCCGGAGCAGTGGGTGCTGCTTAACCTCTGGTTCGATCAGTACCTCAAGGGGATCGACCAGCAGATTCCAGCAACGCCCCCCTCAACCTTCACGGTGGCGAGGAACCAGGCGACCTTCACGGTGACACCGGAGAATCCTGAGCGGCTGGTCGAGACCGAGGTCTACTACAGCTACGATTCGAATGCCCGCATGCGATTCTGGAAGCGGGCCGAGGCGGTCAAGGCAGGTTCAGCCTTATCGGTTGACCTGCCGGTGTATGACGATCTGCCGCTCTACGTATTCGCTCTTTGCCGTTACCGCCTGAACGATACCCGGCAGCTTGAACGGGGAGAGACCAAGACCTTTGTGCTCAACTCAAGCGAGCGGGTCTGGTTGCCTGAGGTCGTTGACCGTAGGTCACTCGCAAAGTTGGCCAAGGGGGATGAGATATTTGAGGACTTTGCCAACGGCGCCCGCGACTGGGGAACCCGCGATGGCCGGAGCCTGACGACCTATAAGTTCCAGGACCCAGCGCTCGATCGCGGCAACGCCCGAAAGCTGGTGTTCGCGATCGACCCGCATGGCAAGCGACTGGTGCTGCGATTGCGGGCTGAGAGCAAGTTCCTTGCACCAGCCGACAACCAGGGCAGTTTCACGCTGACGAAACAGGTGAGCGGCGAAGGCCCGCAGGAGGTTGTCATCGAGCGTGAGGACTTTGAGGGGCCGGACGGCAAGACCTTAGCGTGGGCAAAGATTGGCACGTTTCAGGTGACGCTGGTCGATGTGCAGGGCAAGACAACGTTGGAGCTGGCCAAGGCGTCAGGCCAGGAATATCTGCAAGCGATCAGGCTGGTTGACTAAAGCAGCTGTGGGCTCACGAGCGATAGGCGTTGTTCATCAGGAAATTATGAGAGAAGGCATGCTGGAAGGGGCACACGTGAAGCGGGCTTCGCAAAGGGTTTTCTGGCTGGTGGCAGGAGTGTGTTTCGCGGCCGGAGCGGGGCCGGCACCCGCCGTCGAACAACCCAACATCCTGTTCATCTTCGCCGACGACTGGGGCTGGGGTGACCTTGGCTGTCACGGGCATCCCTATGTGAAGACACCGAACATCGATCGGCTGGCCCGTGAGGGCACCGACTTCCACCGGTTCACGGTGGCCAGTGGCGTCTGCTCGCCGAGCCGAACCGCAGTGATGACGGGGCAATTCCCGGCCCGCTGGAATATCGGCGGTCAGGCTGCCTGCAGCAGTTGCCAGGCAACGCTCCCGACTGGCTCGACCCAACCGCGCCGCTGCTGCCGCGAATGCTCAGGCAGGCGGGCTACGCGACCGCCCACTACGGCAAGTGGCATCTGGCCAACGACATGATTCCCGACTCGCCGCTCCCGAGTGAGTACGGCTATGACGACTATGGGGCGTTCAACTGTGCAGGTGAGCAGATGCCCGTGCACGATGACGCAGACCGAACAATCTCCTTCATTGAGCAGGCAAAGAACAACGGCAAGCCATTCTTCGTCAACCTCTGGATGCACGAACCCCATACGCCGTTTCATGTGGTCCCAAAATATCGCTGGTGGTTCCGTGAGGCAGGCCTCAGTGAAGAAGACGAAATCTATGCCGCCACCCTGGCCCATGCCGATGAGCGGATCGGACAGGTGCTTGCCGCACTCGACCGGCTAGGGCTCGCCGAGAACACGCTCGTCATCTTCAGCTCGGACAATGGGCCGGCCCGGGCAGCCCGGCCGACTGAGCTGAAGCTGATGTACGACACTGCGACCGGGGCAGGCTTTGGGATTGCGGCCTCGAAGGGCGTGACGGGCGGCCGCCGCGGCTACAAGGCGGCCCTGTTTGAGGGGGGCATCGGTGTGCCCTTCATCGCTCGCTGGCCGGGCAGAATAGCCGCGGACGCGATCGACGACAAGACGCTGCTCTCGGCTGTTGATCTCCTGCCCACCTTCTGCGAACTCGCCGGGGCTCCACTACCGCAGGACTACACGCCTGACGGTGTCAGCCAGACCAGGGCCCTCTTCGGCGCTCCCGCTCTGAACCGGACGAAGCCGCTGCTCTGGAAGGCAGATGCCCCCCGGCCAGCTCCGAAAGACCGACCCGATCACTGGGGGGGCTGGGCTATCGTTCACGACCACTGGAAGCTGATTGCCAGTCGCGATCTGCAGCAGGTTGCACTCTTTGACCTGGCTGCCGACCCCTTGGAGACGATCGATCAGTCGGTGTCCAGCCCAGCCATCACCGCTTCGCTGCGGGAGAAGCTTGCCGCCTGGCAAAAAACCCTGCCACCTCATCCGCAAGGCAACGTTTTTTCTGGCCTGCGGCCCCAGTGACCTCAAGCGGTTCCGCTACGGAACGATGCCCACCGTCCAGCCTGTACAACCGCCAGCACAGCACCACCGGCCAGGATGCCGAACAGCCCGTTGGCCGCCATCAGGGCCAGCGGCTCAAGGCCCGCCAACTGGTCCGCGAGCGTCTCTTCAACCAGATGCTGCAGCGGCGGAATCCCATGGAGCACGATGCCGCCCCCGACCAGGAACATGGCGGTCGTGCCGGCAATTGAAAGCAGCCGCATCAGCCATGGCGCCGCTGTCACAATGCTGCGGCCCACGGTCCGGGCGGCGGCCGAACGCTGCCGGGCCAGCCAGAGGCCGAGGTCGTCGAGCTTGACGATGCCGGCCACCAGGCCGTAGACGCCTAAGGTCATCAGTGCGGAGATCGCCGCCAGCACGCCCAGCTGAACCGCGAATGTCCGCTCGGCCACCACGCCCAGGCTGATGACGATGATCTCTGCCGAAAGGATGAAGTCGGTCCGAATCGCGCCCCGGATCCGTGTCTGTTCGACCGCCAGCAGATCGGCTGTTGAGGCCGCCGCCGCTGCTGTCACAGCAGCGGCGTGGCCGCTGGACTCGTTGCGATGCAGCAACTTGTGGAGCAGCTTCTCGGCGCCTTCAAAGCAGAGGAACAGGCCGCCAGCCATCAGCAGCGGTGTGACCGCCGCGGGCAGCAGCCAGTTCAGGAGCAGGGCTGCCGGGACCAGCAGCGCTTTGTTGATCGCCGAGCCGACAGCCACCCGCCAGACAACCGGCAGTTCGCGGTCAGCGGCAACTCCCGTCACCTGCTTGGCGTTGAGGGCCAGATCGTCGCCGAGGACGCCGGCGGTCTTCTTGGCAGCCACCTTGGTCATCACCGAGACGTCGTCGAGGACGCTGGCGATATCGTCGAGCAAAAGCAGCAGGCTGGAAGCCATCAGGGAAGGGTGTTCTGGCAGGAGGAACAGCGGGCACCGAGGGCGGAACACTCCCACCGACGGCCAGGACTCTGGCAGAATACCGCACCGCGGGCGGCGGCCGCAGCAGCAGTTGTTGGTCTGCTCGGCTGCCCGGGTGTCGGTGTAAGGAGATCACGAATGATCGGTCGTTGGCTCAGTCGCTTGAAACTCCAGGCTGCCCGGCCGGCCGAGCCGCAGCTGCTGGCCCATCGTCGCCAGCGGCGGGCCCGGCTGGAACGGCACGGGATGCTGATTTTTCTCGGGCAGGTGGCGCTGATTGGGCTGGTGCCGGTGTTCGACACCGGCCAGCGGCTCACGCCGGGGGTGTTCGTGATTGCCGCCCTGGCGATGGCCATCACCACCGTCTGGCTCCTCGGCTACCAGCGGCTGACGATCCTTCTGACGGGTATCGGCGGCGTGGCCTGCCTCTGGAACGCGGTGCACATCGTGACCGATCTCGGCTTTCGGTTTCCGCCGCTGCTGGTCTTTCTGCTGGTGAAACTCGCCGGTGTCTATCTTTGCATTCGCCAGGCCTTTCGCGCGGATGTTCCCGGCACGCAGCGGATCTATTGCGGCGCGGCGAGTTTCATGATGCTCGGCATTTTCTTCGCGGCGGTTCATGCCTTGGTCGGCACCTTCGGCTTTGGCCACTATGCCCTGCCGCAGGAATTCGAGGGTGGCCGGGAACTCCGCTGGGTCGACTACATCTGGTTCTCGTTCGCCACCCTCACCACGGCCGGGTACAGTGACCTGGTGCCGACTGGCTCGCTGCCGCTGACGGTGGCGACCCTTGAGGGCCTCTGCGGCATTTTGTTTCCGGCCACGCTGATTGCCCGGATTGCGTCACTGCCGGCCGATGAGCCGAAATAGGCAGCGGCAGGTGCCTGATGACCTGAGGAGTTGAAAGCATTGGACATCGAGTTTTTTCGGCAGGCGGTCGAGCAGGTCGGGCTGGCGATCGATGCCGGTGGGGTGGTGGTCGTGGTGGCGGGGATCATCGTCGCCGTGGGGCGGTTGCTGTTTCGGCCGGTGGCCGCGCTCGGCCGCTACCGACAGTTTCGGCAGGATCTCGGCCGGGGCATTCTGCTGGGGCTAGAGTTTCTCGTTGCAGCCGACATCATTCGCACGGTCGCTGTGACCCCGACGCTTGAAAGTGTGCTGGTGCTCGGGCTGATCGTGGTGATCCGAACCTTCCTAAGCCTTGCCCTCCAGATGGAAGTCGAAGGCCGGCTGCCCTGGCAGCGGGCTGCCGTTCCTGCCCAAGCAGGCATTTCTGCTGGACCGGAAGCCCCGCAGTCTCTTCCTGGCCACAAGTCGGCCGTGTGAGAACTCTGTCAAACCTGCGATAACTCTTGAGCGAGCGGATTGGGTGGCGACACTGTTGGGAAATGCCGGCAGCAGGGCATCGCGGCCAAACTGTTGGTACTGAAGCAATGAACCCGTGGGGAGACAGGCATGTCAACGACCGATCTGACCAGCGAACTGGACCCGTACGAGTGCGGTGGTTTTCGGTTGGCGGGCCGCGATTACTACGATCGCAATCTGGTCTTCAACCATGTGGTGCCGCCCGAACAGGCGACCCAGCGGGAGCGGTTCGAGGCGGTGGCCCGGACGCTGCGGGACGTGCTGGCCCAGCGGTGGATGATGACCACCGCCACCTACGACCGGAAGAACCCCAAGCAGGTCTACTACCTGTCGATGGAGTTTCTGATCGGCCGGATGCTCGAGAACAATCTCATCAACATGCGGGTCGACGACTTTGTTCGTGAAGATCTACGGTCGGACCACCATCAGGACTGGCATCAGATTGTCGAAAGTGAGCCTGATGCCGGCCTGGGAAATGGCGGCCTTGGCCGGCTGGCCGCCTGCTTCATCGATTCGTTGGCCACCCTCGGCATTCCGGCGATGGGCTATGGGCTGCGGTACGACTACGGCATTTTCCGGCAGGATCTGCACAACGGCTATCAGGTCGAACGGCCCGACAACTGGCTGGCCCACCCCGACCCCTGGGAGGTGATGCGGCCGACCAAGGCCGTGCCGGTCTCGCTGGCCAGCCGGTTTGAGTTTCGTGCTGGTGAAATCTATGCCGTTCGCGGCCAGACCCACACCATCATCGGTGTTCCCTACGATCGGCCGGTGGTCGGCTATGGCGGCCGCACCGTCAATACGCTGCGGCTCTGGCGGGCGTCGGCCAGCGACGTCTTTGACTTCGGCCAGTTTTCCGGCGGCGACTTTGTCGGCTCGGTCGCTGACAAAATGCTCGCCGAGACGGTCACCCGGGTGCTCTACCCGGACGACTCGACCCCCCGGGGCCGGTCACTGCGGTTCATCCAGGAGTATTTTCTGGTCCGGTGCTCGCTGGCCGACATCATCGCCCGGTTCCGCCGTCGCGGCAACGCCTGGCGGGACCTGCCGGAGAAGGTCGCCATCCAGCTCAACGACACGCACCCAGCCATGGCAGTGGCTGAGCTGATGGCGATCCTGCTGGATGAGGCCGGGCTGGGCTGGGGCGAGGCCTGGGAAATCACCCGGAAGACGCTCGCCTATACCAATCACACGCTGCTGCCGGAGGCACTCGAGAAGTGGCCGGTGGCCCTCTTCGAAGAGTTGCTGCCGCGGCAGCTCGACATTATCTATGAGATCAATCGGCGGTTCCTCGGTGCGGTCGGCCGAGCATACCCCGACGATCCCGATCGGATTCAGCGGATGAGCCTGATTGAGGAGCAGCCCCAGCGGGTGGTCCGGATGGCCCACCTGGCGATCGTCGGCACCCACTCCACCAACGGTGTGGCCGCGATCCACACGCAACTGCTCAAGGAGAAGACGGTTCATGACTTTGCCGAGATTTTCCCAGAGCGGTTCAGTAACAAGACCAACGGCGTGACGCCCCGCCGCTGGCTGCTGCTGGCCAACCCCAGTCTGGCCGGGCTGTTGCGGGAGGTGATCGGCGATGGCTGGATCGCCGATCTCGACCGGCTGCGGGCGATTGAGCCGCTGGCTGCCGATGCCGCCTTCCGCGAGCGGTTCCTGGCGGCCAAGCGAACTGCAAAAGCACGCTTTGTCGACTGGATCAGGCGGACGGCAGGCATCGAGATCGACCCCGACACGATCTTTGACACCCAGATCAAGCGGATTCACGAATACAAGCGGCAGCTGCTGGCAGCGCTCCAGATTGTGGTGCACTACAACCGGCTGCGGGCGGACCCCAGCCTCGACCTGCCGCCGCGAACCTTTCTGTTCGCCGGCAAGGCGGCACCGGCTTACCACCTCGCCAAGCTGATCATCAAGCTGATCACCAGCATCGGCCGGACGGTCAACCGCGACCCACAAATGCGGGAGCGGTTGCGGGTTGAGTTTCTGCCGAACTATTCGGTCACCCTGGCGGAGCATCTGATTCCGGCCAGTGACGTCTCCGAACAGATCTCGACAGCCGGCTACGAGGCCAGCGGCACCAGCAATATGAAGTTCATGATCAACGGTGCCATCACGATGGGCACCCGCGACGGGGCGACGATTGAGATCGCCGAGGCGGTCGGCGAAGAAAATTGCTTCCTCTTCGGCCTCAACGCCCGAGAGGTGATCGAAACCCGCGGCGCATATTCACCCGGCTGGCACTACCACAATGAGCCCGAGACCCATGCGGCGCTGCAACTGATTTTCAACAACCACTTCAATCACGACGAGCCGGGTATCTTTGAGCCGCTCCGGGAGATGCTGTTGCATCGGGGAGACCACTACATGCACCTCGCCGACCTCGGCCCCTACGTCGAGGCCCAGGAGCGGCTGGGGCAGCGGTACGAAGACCGGCCCGCCTGGGCCCAGATGGCGATCCTCAATACCGCCCGCAGCGGCCGCTTTTCCAGCGACCGTACGATCGGCGAGTACGCCCGCGAGATCTGGCGGGTGAGTCCCTGCCCAGTGGACAGCGGCATCTAGCTGTCCGTGGAAAAAGCCAGCCATGGCCCTTGCCCGCGCATGCGGGCGATCCTGAGCCCACTGGGGCAACCCCCGAAAACGCCGAGGGTTGTCGAGTTGCTGTTCGCCGCATCCTGCGGCGGCAGGCTTTTTCTAAAAACTGTGCACCACGGAGGGGGCGGGCTGCCAGCCGCGATGACGCTGTCGGCAAAGGTGAATGGAACGGCCTGTTGGCGGCTGAAACGCTATCGCCCTGCTGTCGGTTTTTGGGTAAGAATGAAATAACTCAGAGCGCTGCAACGGAGTGTTGGCGAGGCTACAAAATGGTGTCTGGGCTTGAGAGGATTTTCGCTGCGATCTCATTCCGCCGGTCGCGGCGGAATGAGGGTTCGCGGCAGCGGTTCCGGGCTGAATGGCTTGAGCCCCGACAGCTGCTGGCAAGCCATCCTGGCGTCGTTTACGACGCTGCCGGCGAGGCGGTGCCGGTTGATCCTGAGGTGCAGGCGGCTCTGGGGGATCTGCTGGCCTACATTTCTGCCGCTGCTGAATCTCAGCCGACAACCGATCTCTTCAGCCTGCCGGCCGACACGCCCCACCGCGAGCTGATTGTCTGGGGCAACGGCGGGTCAATTGACGGTGTCCTCGTGTCGGCTGTGGCCCACGACGGCCAGGCCAGTAGCCTGGCGACCGACCTGGTGGCACTCGGCGCGACCACGATCGTCACGGTGGAGGATCATGTCTCAGCGGTAGTTCCCTTCACCGCGATCGACGATCTGGCTGCCATTCCTGCCCTCGATTATGGCGATGTGGCCCTTGAGTCGGTCGCCAACGCGATTCCAGTGACCAATCAGGCTGCCATTGCCCTCGGGGTTGACGCGGCCCGAGCCCGGTTCGGGGTCGATGGCAGCGGGATTCGCGTGGGGGTGATTTCTGACAGCTTCAATAATCTGGGCGGCTATGCCTATGACGTGAGCATCGGGGCGCTGCCCGCCGATATCGAGGTACTCAAGGACCATCCGCTGTACACGCAGGATGGTGAGCCGAAGCCCGGTTCCGACGAGGGGCGGGCAATGGCCCAACTGGTCCACTCGATCGCACCGGGCGCGTCGCTGGCCTTTGCGGCCAACGGCGACACGCCAGCGGCTTTTGCTGAGAGCATCCGGATGCTCGCTGAGGCTGGCTGCCAGATCATCGTTGATGATATCACCGAGGGGGGGGCACCCTGGTTTCAGGATGGCATCGTCGCGCAGGCCGTTGATGATGTCGTGCGTGACTTTGGCGTTGTCTACTTCACCTCGGCGGGCAACTTTGGCCGCAACAGCTATGCCGCTGACTTTCGGCCGGTGGCGGCTGCCGAGCTTGAGGGGCTACCGGCCGAACTTGCCGACGTGGCGGGGCTGGTCCTGCATGACTTCGACCCTGGCCCCGGCACCGATGTCTTTCAGACCGTGGGGGTTCCGGCTGGGCTCGACAGCGTGCGGATCGTCATGCAGTGGGACCAGCCCTGGGAGGATAACGGCAGCGATGTTGACCTTTACGTCTTTTCCGCCGACGGCACCCAACTGCTCACCCGCCTCGAGGGCAATCATCAGCTCGACGCCGATCCGGCGCTGGGAGGAACGCTGCCGATTCCTGCCGGACTGGAGGCGGTGCAGCTGGTTGTCGCCCATGCTGGAGGCGTGGCCCCCGGCTATTTCAAGTACCAGACCTATCATGCCACCCTGGAGCCGGAGTACGTTGCTGGCGACGGCACCATTGCTGGGCATGCCAATTCGGCGACGGCGGCAGCGGTCGGGGCGAGCTTCTATTTTCGGACGCCTGCGTATCGGCAGACGCCGGGCGAACTGGCCCCGTCGAGCTCCTGGGGCGGCACCCCGATTCTTTTTAGTGAGGATGGCCAGCGGCTCGCCGACCCCGTGCTCCGCCAGCAGCCCCGCTTCGTCGCCCCAAACATCGGCGATACTTCCTTTTTCGGCAGTGATGTCGATCTCAACGGGCTGCCAAACTTCAGTGGCACGTCGGCGGCCGCTCCCAATGCGGCCGCTGTCGCGGCGCTCATGAGACAGCTTGCCCCGATGTTGTCCCCAGAAGAGATCTTTACCATCCTCGGCGCTACCGCCAGCGATATGCCAGATGCCGGCGGGCCGCGGGCGACCGGCTCCGGCCTGATCAGGGCCGAGCGAGCCCTTGCCCGTGTTGCCGGCGTGACGGTGGCTGGAACGGTCTTTGAGGATTTCGACCGCAGTGGCAGCCGGTCGCTCGACGAGCGACCGTTGGCCGGCGTGACGGTCTTTCTCGACCTCAATGGCAATGGCCAGTTTGACCGGGCCCCGGCGGTGGGAGCGACGCGGGCGTTTGTCGGCTTTCAGTCGAGTGAGTCGACGGCCATCGGGGTTCGCTCGCTCATCGAGAATTCCAACATCCCCAACACCGGCCCGCTGCAGCAGCCGTTCACGGCGACCGCTGGCATCGATGTCAGCGGTCTGCCCGGTGCAGTCACTGATCTCGGCGTGGTGTTCACGCTGCAGAGCGATCAGGCGCTCACCGATCAGCTGTTCGGCCCCCTGTTTCTCTCGCTGATTTCGCCGGACGGTGTGCGAGTGCCGCTTCAGGGTACGACGGTACTGGGCGAGGGAACCTTGGCGAGTAGTTTCAACCCGTATCCGCTGCTGCTGCCAGCTGACGGCCAGCCGCATGCCCGTCTGGTGAGTCAGTTCGAGACCCCGGTCAGCGCGTTTCTCAATGGCTCCGGCCACGCTGTGCTGTCGCAGGTCGATCTGGCAGCAGTTGTTGGCAACAGCCCGAACGGCCGCTGGCAGCTTGAGGTGCAAAGTGCCGACTCCGATCCCGCCCGCACTGCCACGCTCGAGTCGTGGGAGCTTTACTTGCAGACGGCTGAGCCCTCGGTCGAGACCGGCGCCGACGGCGGCTACAGCTTCACTGGCCTGCCACCGGTGACAGTGGCGGGGCCAATTCGGCCGCAGCTGCTCGTGCCACCGGGCCGCAGGCTGATCACTCCGCAGGCCGCCTATGAATTCGCGTACGGTGTCGGCCAGCAACTTGTCAGCGTGAACTTTGCGGTCTCGTTGCCAGCTTCGATCGCCCGGCCGCCGTTACGACGCTCAGCGACGATCCGCATCGACCGGTCGGTGATTGGGCCCCAGCCGATTCAGTTTTCGTGGGCCGAACTGTCTGGGGCCGTCCTTGACCAGCCCACGGGCGAGCGTTTCGTGGTCGCCACGACCACGGTCGGCCGGGTTGAGAAGTGGGACGGCCAGCGGTGGCTTGATGTCACGCGGCAACCAACGGAAAGTTCGCCCCAGGTGCTGCTCCAGCGACTGGCCCAGCGGGTGATCGGCCCGACCGACCAGCTCCGCTGGGTGCCTCCAGCCGGGGGCACCGATGGCCAGACCGCCTTCTCGATCCTGGGCTGGGATGGCGTCTCCGTCGGCACCGGCCTGTCAGCGGTTGGCTTCACGCCAGCGAGTAACTGAGCTGGCAGATGCCGTCAGTGAGGGGCTGGAGACGGGGGGCCGCAGCCTCACCGCGAATACCGCTGATTGGGCCAGGCGTGCGGCAGCGTGAGGAAGGCGACCGCGGTGAGCCCGCCCAGGCAGCCGCAGAAGACGGCCAGCGTCGCCAAGGCTGACTGGACACCGGTGGTTGCACTGCGGAGCTTGACGAGGGCGGCCACGGTGACGACCGAACCGGCAGCAGCAGTGCGGGGGGGCTGGCCGCGAACGGCCAGATGGTCGGCGGTCCGGCCGAGCGCCGTCATGACCGGCGGCCGTTCGGCCCGCACAGCCCGCCGCTGCTTGGCGTAGGCGACATCGGCGCCTGAGGCGACCGCCGCGGACATGATTGATGGCACGATCACCAGCGGCACGACCAACGCCACCACGGCCAGTAGGCCGGCGTAGGGCATGTTGCGACGGTCGATGCCCTCCACCTCATCGATCAGGAACGAGGCCGGCAGCATACCCAGGAAAAATCCCCAGCCGCCCAGCGCAGCTGCCGTTTGCCAGCGCGCGGTGCCCAGGTCAAGCCCGGCAAGCCACCAGATCGCCGCCGCGGAGCCGAGACTGCCCAATAGCAGCGTGCCGTGCCGCAGTTGACGGTGGCGGATCGGGGCGGTCACCAGGGTGCCGAGGAGCATGCCGGGGGCGGCCGGAAAAAAGATCATGCCGGCCAACTCCCGCGGATAGTGCCGCAGCTCAGTCAGGTATTGGCCAACCACGCCGAGCACCGCTGCCAATTGCAGAATCAGCAGCATGCGAGTCGTGATGGCCAGCACATAGACCCGTGAACTGAGGATCTGGCGGAGGTGATCGGCAGGTGACATGCCAAAGGCAAACCGCAGGACGAGCAGGGCCCCAAGCAGGCCACAGGCTACGACCATCACCACATAGGTATTGCTCGTGAAGCCGCCCAGTTCCCGGCCCTTGTCGGTGACCACCATCAGGCTCACCACCCAGAGCACCAGCAGGTGGATCAGCAGGGTATCGACCCTTGGTCGCTCATGGCTGGCATCCTGCGTTGATGGGCGGTCAGCCGGCAGCCAGGTCAGAAGCAGGCCGATCCCGATCAGGCAGACCGGCACGTTCATCCACCAGACCCACCGCCAGGAGAAGGCGTCGGTCATCCAGACGGCCAGCCAGGGCGAGAGGGGGCGGCTGGCATAGGCGAAAATGCCGTAGAAGAGCACGGCACCGAGAAACATCCGATCGAACCGCCCGTAGAGATAGTTGCGGAACAGTCCGATTGTCATGCCCTTACCGATCCCTTCCACGATTCGGCCACAGCAGAAGCTGGAGAAGTCGGTGGCGCAGCCGCAGAGCAGGTTGCCCGCCGCGAAGAAGGCCAGGCCAATGACGAGCGTGTCGCGTGCGCCGATCTTGCCGGCCAGGGCGAGGCTGCCGAAGAGGCCGTAGAGCATCGGCACCCCCCAGGCGACCTCAGCCCAGAGCTGGTCGGCCTTGTCGTACTCAAGCGCCCGGCGAATCGTGTCGTTGACCAGTCCGGTGAGTACCAGCGTCTGGTAAACCGTCGCCAGCACCGCCAACGCTGCCACCATCATCACCGCCAGCTGGAGCCGGCTGCTTGTTGGGGGGCGTGTGGTCATGGCGCTTCGTTCTTTTCCAGAAGATCACACAGAGACACAGAGGCACGGAGGGAAGCGTTTGAGTTCTGCCAGTATCTCGCCGCGAAACGTTTTCGATCGCCTTTCTCACGAAGGCAGGACCGCAGCAGGCCGCAGGAGAGGATGCTGCAGGTCCTTTATCGAACCACTGTCTTCTTCGTGTCCTTCGTGCCTTCGTGGTGACTGGCGATGGTCTCCGGTTCACCGCGACCGGAGACCCGCGCGGCTTCGGCCTGTTTGACCCACGCGGGGTCGCCGGGGCCGTGGGCGATCGTGACCCGGACCGACATGCCGGCCCGCAAGTGCTGCCAGTGCTCGTCCCGCTCGATCTCAATCCGGACCGGCACCCGCTGGACCACTTTGGTGAACTCACCGGCGACAACATCGCGGGGCAGCAGGGAGAACTCGGCGCCGGTCGCCCGGTTGATCCAGAGCACCCGGCCGCGCAGGACGGTGTCGAGGGCGTCGAGTTCAAGGGAGCAGCGATTGCCCGGATTGACCCCGGCCAGCCGTGTCTCCTCGAGATTGGCGATCACATGCAGCGCTTCGGGGTCGAGCAGCGTCGCGATCGGCAGACCCGGTGGAGCCTCATCACCGGCATGCTTCGCCTTGTGAACGATGATGCCTTCGCTGGGCGCTGTCACCTCCGTATGGGCCAGGGTGTGGCGGGCGGCGGTGACCGCGGCTGCGGCGTCGCGGACCGCCTCTTCTCGCAACGTGACCATCTGCTCAAGTTCGGCCACCGTCTCCCAGCCGGTCTCGGCAATGGCCACGTCGAGGGCGGCTTTCTTCACGGCCGCCTGAGCGAGGGCCAAATTCTTCTCGGTGACGGCGATCTGCTTGGTGCCCGCCTTGGCCATCCGCTGTTTGGCCAGGGCTGCGTCCAGCTCTGACTTCGTCGCCTCCTCAGCCCGGGTCGCCTCCTCCATCCGCCGGGCTGGCACCGCCTCCTGTTCGGCCAGGCTGGTGAACCGGCGGCTGTCGGTGGCGGCCAGCGCGTGATTACTACGGGCGACGGCAACAATCGCGACCGAGGCCTCGATGTTGCCAGCCACCTCTGCCTGGGTGAAGGCCAGGCCCTGCTCGGCTTTTTCCTGCTCGACCAACGACATTCGGTAGGTCTGTTCGGCGAGGGCGATCGACAACGGCACCTCCTTGCGGACCTTGGCGAGGCCGATCTGCTGCCGCTTCAGTTCCGCCCGGGCGATACCGAGCTTGGCCTCGGCCATGGCAAGCTGATCCTGAAATGGCGTCGGGTCGATCCGGGCAATCACCTCGCCCACCACCACCCGGTCATTTTCCTCAACCGGGAAGCTGATCAGTCGGCCGGTGACCAGCTGCGGGGCGACATGAATCAGCGGGGCTTCGATGAAGGCATCCTCGGTGATTGAGTGCGTTGCGCGGAAGGTGGCATAGCGGTAGACCTCCGGAGCGGCAACGCCCACAAGCAGGCTCACCAGCACAACAACGGCCAATCCGATGACCAGCGGCTGGCGGCTGCGTCGCGGGCTTGGGGTGGCGGTTGCCGGGGGAGGAACAGATGTGGTCTCAGTCATGACGGAGCTCTGGCTGGATGGGGGTGGCGGGTTCTGATCCTTCGGGCGATGGCAGCAGGGCGGGCCGCTCGGCGATTGGCACCAGACCGGTTGCGGCCTCGTCAGCGGTTGCTCCGGCATCCAAGAACGTCGGCCGGTGCGGCGTGAAATAGTGGCAGCCGACCTCGGCCCCCATGGCGTACTCCAGCCGGGCCAGGGCCAGCAGATAGTCGTAAATGGCATTTTGGTATTCCTGCCCGGCCTGGGTGACCGCCGTCTCGGCCTCAAAGACCTCGGCGGCGGTGGCGTCACCCTCGCGGGCCCTCGCCTGAACAATTCGGTAGGTCTCCCGGGTCTGCTCGACCGGTTTCTCCGAACGGTCGATTGCTCGGGCGGCGGCCACGAACTGCTGGTAGCACTCGTTGACCTGGAAGGCGATCGTGTCGGAGAGGATCTCAGCCTGGATCATCGCCGACCGCACCTGGGAGTCAGCCTTGCGGATGTCGGCCACCCGCTTGCCCCCCTCGTAGACACCCCACTCGAGGTTGATGAAGCCGAGGGGAACATCGACGTAGCCGCCCGGCTCGTCGGCCCGGAAGTTGAAGTAGAAGCCGTTGGCAAACACCTTGGGGGCGAAGCCAAGCTTGGCGACCCTGCGGCCGGAGTCGGCGATAGCCACCGTTCGACGGGCGACGGCGAACTCGCGGCGGCTGCGGACGGCCTCTTCGAGGCAGTCGGTCACTGTCATCTCGAAGCCGGGCACATCACTGAAGCCGGCCACCGGAGTCGGCTGATGCTGGGGCACCCCCATCGCCAGATTGAGTCCACCGGCGGCGATCCGTTCGGCTGCCTCGGCCGAGTCACGCAGCTTCAGCGCACCGGCCAGTGCCACCTCGGCCCGCAGTACCTTTTCCTTTTCAAGCAGCCCGCCCTGCTGCAGCTTGGCAATGGTCCGTCGTTCACTCTCCAGCCGGGCCGCCGACTCTTCAGCGATCCGGGACAGCGACTGGGCTCGCAGCAGTTCGTAGTAAGCGAGGGTCACCTCGTGGGCGATGGTTTGCCGGGCCCGGACTGACTTCAGTCGACTGATCTCCTCGGCCAGACCGGCCTGCCGGTGCAGGCCGAGCCGGCGGCCGAAGTCAGTGATCAGCCACTGGATCCGGGCCTCGGTGAGGACGTAGGTGGTGTTGTAGTCGAAGCCGATCGGCAGGAAGCCCTGCTGCGGCACGTAGGTGCCCTGGGCGGCGGGGGCGCCGGGAATCGGAATGCCGATGCCGCCGACGTTGACGCCGAACTCACCCACGCTGTAGCCGGCACTGACCAGCGGGAGGAAGGCGGCTGAGGCAACGTCGCCAGCCAGACCGGCTCGGGCAATGTTTTCCAGTTCGGCCCGCAACCGTGGCTGACGCCGCATGGCAGTCTGGATGCAGGCATTGAGCGAGAGGCCACCGGCGGAATCGTGTGGCAGTGTCGTATCGACAGCGGTGGCGTCGTGCAGGATTTCGGCTTCGTGCGTCGCGAGTACGACCTCGCCGGCAGATGCCGCAGCCTCCGCCACCGGAGCCGGTGTCAGTGGTCGGGCGGGCGACTTCGCCTCGGGTAGCACCGCCTCGGCCGTGCTGCCGACTGCCGCCCGGAACCGATCGCCCGCGCAGCCCGTTGCCGTGGGAAGCACCCCAGCAGCAAGCAGCACCACCACCGGCACAAACCAGCGTATCTGCCAGGGCTGGTCATCGGGTGGGTGGGGGGGCATACCGGGAGCCAAATTGTGCGAGAGAATCGGCCTCTCTTCTTTTCGGCACAATCCGCAGAGATGCTCAAGCTCTGGCCGACTTGGCGGGGTGGCATGGCCCGGCTGGCAGGTGAGGGCGGGGTAGCTGGGCCGACGCCGCGGCCTGCGGGCTGGTGGCTATTGGGCTTGTCGGAATGACTGCCGATCGAGTCTCTTAATGGAATACATTTTGATGCTGATCTGCAGCCATGAACGGAATCCGTAATGCGGCCACCCCCTCGACATCGCCGATGGCTCAAGATGCTGTGGAAAGCCGGGATCGTCATTGGGGGCCTCGCAGTAGCGCAGTCGCCGCTGTTTGCCCAGAATGACTGGCAGTACCCCGATCCTTTTTTTGGTGGCCTCCAATTTGAGCGTCAGGCAGGCCAGCGGAGCGACTGGTCGTGGGGATTGCCCCAGCCAGCCACCGATCGACAACTGCCGCCGGATGAGCCTGAGGCGGCTGATGCCGAAGAGATGTTCCGACAGCGACCGCCCCGCCGGTGGCGGGCCCGGCGTCGCTGGCAACGGAGTGGCCGGTCGGCGAGGGGCACTCAATGATCAGCCGGAACAAGATCAGCCGGAACAATCGGTCGCAGCCACGGTTTACGACCACCATGCCCCAGGCGGTGGCGGCACGGCTGCCCGAGGATGCTGCGGGCTACGTGGCTGAATTGCTGACCCAGTATCCGGTTGACCTGTGGGTGGTGCCCCGCCGGGTGACGAAACTGGGGGACCATCGGCCGCCGAATGCCGTTGTGCCTTGGCATCGGATCACCATCAATGACGACCTCAACCCGTACGCCTTTCTGGTCACATTGCTGCATGAGTTAGCCCACCTGGCCACCCATGCTGAACACGCCGGTCGCCGGCGGCGGCTGCAGCCCCATGGCCGCGAGTGGCAGCACCAATTTACCAGGATCATTGGGCCGGTCGTCACCGAAGGCTTGGTGCCGGATGATATCTGCAGGGCATTGCGGGCCTCGCTGCTGCGGCCACGGGCGGCAACCTGCAGCGACCGGAATCTGCTGCTGGCCTTAACGCGATATGAGCAGGTCCGTGACGGTCGGCAGCGGGTTGAGGAACTCCAGGTCGGTGTGGTGTTTGAGACCGAGACCGGCCGGAGATTCATCCGGGGAACCCGACTGCGGAGCCGGTATCGCTGCGTCGAAGTCGACTCAGGATTCGAATATCGGGTGCACGGCTTGGCCCTGGTGCACGCCATTTCTACTGCAGACTGAGCACACCACCAGGTGAATGGCCGGGGCGGATCGACAGGGTATGCTGGATCGACCGGGAGGATTTTCGGCCCCATCCACACAGCCAGCCGAGGGCGACGACATGCAGCAGGTCGCACACGTAGCTCTGATTCTTCTCAGCCTGGTCGGTGGTGCGGCCGCGGTCGCGGCGGAACACGCCACGATCGCTGGCGGCTGGCCCCGCTTTCGCGGTCACAATGCCGCGGGACAGGGAGGCAGCTTCGCCCTGCCGGCTGCCTGGTCCGCTGCTGACTGGAGTTGGCAGGTCGATCTTCCGGGGAAAGGACATAGTTCACCCATCATTCACCAGGGCCGCATCTACTCAGCTGCGGCCGACGAGGAGGCTGGGCTTCGCTTCCTCCTCTGCCACGACCTGTCCGGTGGCCGGCTGCTCTGGCAGCGGACCTTTCCCGGGCCGATCGAGCGGCATCACCAGCAGAATAGTTCCGCGTCGGGAAGCGTTACCGTTGACACCCGCGGCGTCTACTGGCTTTGGGGAATCAGCCAGAATGTACAGCTGGTGGCGGTGACGCACGCCGGTGAGCCACGGTGGTCCGCCGACCTCGGGCCCTTTGTCGGCCCGCACGGCTTTGGCGGGTCACCGATTGTCTGGGGCGACCTGGTCGTCGTCCCGCTCGAGCAGGACGAGGCCGGGGCGATCGTGGCAGTCGCTGCCGACACCGGCAAGCAGCGGTGGCGACTGCCCCGAGAAGGCGTCGGGAAGGCTGCTTATGCCACACCGTTGGTGTTGCCGGATGCTGGAGGAAAAGACCAGCTGATCTGCACAAGCAACGCACACGGCATCTATGCCGTCGATCCCGCCACCGGCCGGGTGCTGTGGGAGCAGCAGTGTTTCCCCCGACGAACGGTCGCCTCGCCCATCAAAGCGGGCCCGCTCCTGATTGGAACCTGTGGGGACGGTGGGGGAAACAATCTGCTGGTCGCGGTCAGGCCACCGGTAGCCTCCGAGGATGATCCCGAAGTGGTCTACCAGGTCAGCCGCAGCGTCGCCCCCTACGTGCCGACTCCGCTGGTGTCCCAGGGCCGGCTTTATCTCTGGGGAGACAAGGGTGTGGTTACCTGCCTGGCAGCCACGGACGGAACTGAACGCTGGAAGGGTCGAGCGGGTGGCGGCTATTCAGCGTCGCCGATCGTGGTGGGGAATCAGATTCTCAATATCTCCAGCGCCGGAGAAATTGTTGTGCTCGACGATGCCGATCGTTTCGAGATCCGCTTGCGGGTGCCCCTTGAGGAAGAGACGCGGGCCACGCCGGCCGTCGCCGCGGGCTGGCTGGTGGTCCGGTCGGTCAGTCGGCTCCGGGCCCTTCAACTCGATCCCGTCGGCCGCTGACTCGCAGCCTGTCGAGCAAGTGAATCGCCGCTGGTTGCGGCGGTGGCGAACCCTGAAAAACAGCTGCTGGTTGCATTCGTCTGGGCAGTCTGTTCGTCCCCCGCATTCGCGGGCAGGGGCCAAGATCGGCTTTTTCCTTGGGCCAACCGGTACCCCCACAGCCCTGAGGCGACGATCCGCTGGCTTGTGGCTGCGTGGAGGGCTCCCGCTTGCTCCAACAGATCAGCCGAACAGCTGGTGGATCGGCCGGCCGCCATCGGTTACCGGCACCGGCCGGTTGCCGGCATAGAGCGTCTCGTGCGGATCACAGCCGACGGTAGCCAGGATCGTCGCAAACAGATCGGGTACCGAGACCGGCTGCTCTACGATCGTCTTGCAGAGGTCGTCGGTGGCCCCAACCGCTTGGCCAGTCCGCAGCCCTCCGCCGGCCAGCAGCACGCTGAAGGCCTTCCCCTGATGGCCGCGACCACCACCACTATCAAAACTCGATGGGCGGCCGAACTCACCAGTCATTACGATCAGGGTTTTGTCGAGTAGGTTTCGCCGCTCCAAATCGTCGATCAAGGCGGCGGTTGCCGTATCGATGCTCTGGATGAGCAGGTGCTGTGATTGCTGGCCCTCGTTGTGGGTGTCCCAACCGGTACCGTTTTTGAAGTTGAGATCGTAAGAGACCTCGACAAAGCGGCAGCCTCGCTCAATGAGTCGGCGGGCCAGCAGACACCGTTGGCCGAACTCGTCGCCGTAGCGATTTCGCAGTTCGGCCGGTTCATTCTCGAGATCAAAACTGCTCATGAACTCCGGCCCGGCCAGCTGAAAGCCGGTCTTGGTCACCGCGATATCACCGGCAACGCGGGGATCGTTTCCGGACTGTTCCAGGAAATCGTTCTGCAGGCCGCGGAGCAGGGCGGAGCGGCGGGCCGCGCGTGACTCACCAATTCGCGCGGGCCGGGTGAGGCCTCGAGGCCCCTGTTTGGTCGAGGTGACAACCAGCGGACCATGTTCCGCCCCAAGAAACCCCGGGTTTCGGCCGGCTGACCGCTGGCCCATCAGCACATAGGTCGGCATCAGGTCGCTCCCCGGGCCCTTTATCGCCGAGACAATTGAACCCAGCGACGGATAGACGACCGTACCACTGACTGGCCGGCCAATGTGCATTTGATACGCAGCGGCACCATGCTCGTCGATCACGTCATGGTGGACCGACCGGACTGGCACACAGCGATCCAGCCGGGTAGCCATCGCAGCGAGATGCTCACAGATCTGCACTCCGGGGATGGCCGTGTCGATTCCGGCATAGGCGGAACCGGGATCCTTGCGGCCATCCTTGGTGACTCGCTTCTGATCCCAGGTGTCGACCTGCGACTGGCCACCCCCCATCCACAGCAGGATGACATGCTCAGCCTTACCGAGCGGTAGGCTGGACGTGGTGGGGGTGCCGAGGGCCGGCAGGGCCGACAGGCCGGCTACAGAGGCAGCCGCTCGGGCAAGAACGTCACGGCGGTTCAGATTCATGGTCGCCTTTCGTAACAGGACTGATGATATCCGGGGGGTTTCTGATGTGCTGGTAGTGGGTTTCTTTTGCCGGCGATGGCAGCCGGAACGGGTAGCAGGCCCCCGCGGTTTGAGCCCGTTCAGGTTCAGGGTACCCAGGCAAACTCGGGGCTGTTCACCAGCGCCCACTGGAGATCCTCTGCCCGACTCCGCCAGGATGGCGTGAGTGTCACTGTCGGCTCGTCGCCTCTCTCCAGATCGTCAATCCGGTCGAGGACGATCGTGTCTGCCCGGGGGTCAAAATGATTTCGCCAGGAGATCCGGCGGCGGTAGACCGTTGGGTGGCTGTCTTGCCTGCCGGTGAGCCGCTGGTCAAAGCCCTTGGCGACCAGCGGCGTGAATCGCCTCAGTTCAGCCGGCGTTGCCTGCCGGCTGAGGACAGCGAGGCTGAGGGCGTTGACGAATTCCTCCGGCGAAGCAGCCTTCTGAGCGGCCTGGGTGATGGCCGCTTCGGGTGTGGCGTCGAGCAGCCGGGCGGCAGCCGGTCCATTGGCTAGCATCAATGGCACGAGCGGCGTGGGGGCTGTGTCGGGCCGATTCTGCGGGTCCTGCCGCTGCGGTCGCCAGCCGTAGGCTTCAAGCAGCTCATTAAGCATGTCGACCTCCGGCAGCCTCAAAGAGTTCCGGTCCCGCTCGCTGGCTGTGCAGACCAGTTGCCAGGCTCGGGCGGGTCGGCCCAATTCCAGAAAGGTTTTGCGGGGCTGGGAACCGTCCTGGCCAAAGCCCTGAACCTCGCCTCGCATCGGTTTCCCCGTTGCAGTGTGCAGCGAGTCGACGAGCTGCTCGGCGGTCAGGCGCCGACGAATGGGGCCCCGCAGCAGACTCGCCTCCTCTGAAAAGGGAGTCAGCCCGGGAACCACCTGACGCTGGTAGAACCGTGAGGTCATAATGAGCCGGGCGAGCCGCTTCATGTCGTCACCGCCATGCAGCAATTCCTCGGCGAGAAACCTCAGCAGTTGCGGGTGTGACGCCTCGCGATCAGTCCAGTCGCTGGTATCCGAAACCAGGCCGACACCGGTCAGTCGGGTCCAGAGTCGGTTGGCCAGCACTTCTCGGAACCGCCAGTTCATCGGGGACGTGATCGCTGCGGCCAGCTGCCCGCGGGGGTCAGTGATGGTTTCACTGCTAGGGGCGAACTGGCTGAAGGGCCAAGCGGGCTGAATCTGTTCCCCCGGCTTGATTGAGACAGTGACAACCATCTCTGCCAGTTCCGCCGGGCTTGCCGGGATACTGCTAGAGGCGGGCAGCTTGAGGGGCTTGCGGTCGAGCATCGCGGCCAGTCCGAACAGATCCGCCTGCTCAAAGGGATGATTGGGCGCGTCATGGCAGCGGGCACACTTCATTTCAACCCCGAGAAAGGCAGTGCCCAGAACATGGGCCTTGGCTGCCATCGGCACATCGTTCTGTGAGGCCAGGCCAAAGCCAGCCGGGCCTCCGAGATAGGGACTGCCCTCCATCAGGATGAGATTGGTCACAAATCGGTCCATCCCCCAGTTGTCGACGAGGGCATCGTGGATGTACCAGCGGAACGGGCCGGTGTTGTTGAGGGTCGGCTTGGTGAGGGCCGGATTCTCAGCCAGCACATCCAGCCAGTAGGCCGTCCAGTGGTCGGCCCAATCCGGTGACGCCAGCAGGGCATCAATGACAGCCGCACGGTCCAGCGGGGGTGGCTCGGGGAGGTGGCGGCCGAGTCGGTGGAGTTCGGCTGGCGTCGGAATTCGGCCAGTGAGGTCGAGTGTGGCTCGCCGCAGAAAGGCGTCGTCGGCAAGTAGTGGCTGAGGGGCAAGTTCTTGCTGTTCGAGCCGTGCCTGGATAAACCGGTCGATGGTGTTCGCCACTTCGGCCTCATTCGCAACGGCGGGCGGTGTAACGCCTGGGGCGGCGATGCTGGCGGCCTCGGCATGCCGGGCGGCCCAGCGGGCGTCCTCTGCCCCATCCAGGGCATTGCGGGCCTGCTGGTTCCAGGTGGTCACCAGCGCGTGTTCTCGATCGAGGAGGGACTGCCAGCCAGCATCATCGGGCCGCCAGTCGCCGCCCAAGACCTTGAATGGTTCGCCGGGGGCGGCTACCGCCACCAAAAACTCACCGAGCTGTGGTACCCGGCCGTCTCCCCCGAGCAGGCGGTAGGCCTCGAAGCGATGGAGCTGGCCATCCGACTCAAACTCGACCAATGTGTCGAGATGGGCTGCGGTCTGCTGAACGACACCTGCCGGCGGCTGGGCCAAATCCTCAAGCCGTCCATGAGCAGAGCCACTGGGCTGGGGGCGGGTTTTCTGTCGCACCAACAACGAGTGATCGAGGTAGACCCGGGCGGCATCGAGGCTGCGTAGCAGCAGCCGGCAGGTGCCCGGTGGAAACCGTGCATCGGTCACCAGCCGGAGCATTGTCGCTCCTGGTCGGTCGCAGATGAGGCCACGGTCGTTGTAGCGGTGCGGTAGCCGCGTGAGTGCGAATCCCTCGCTTATGAAAGTTGGTTCGCGGTGGGTCGGTGCACTGAACCAGCTGCGGAGAGGCAGATCGGAAATTTCCACCCGTACGAGACCAGTCTCAACCGGCGGGGTGTCGGCCGCCCAGGGCAGCTCAGGCCGCTGGGTATCTACCCAGGTGCTGCGGTCGGCAATGACCTCTACGGGAAGCCTGCCGCGGTAGATCACCAGTCCATCGATGAGGCCGGGGAAGAGATGGCCCCGGCTGTGTGCGCCACCAATCCAGAGGTCGTCGTTATCAGTGACCGGGGCGGCGGCCGAGTTGCCCAGCATGTCCCAGACGCCGTTGGTCTGTTTGCCATCGATGAAGCCGACAGCATCATCCCCGCTGCCGAACGTATAGATCAACGCAACATGGTGCCAGCGTCCGTCGACGGGCACGGCCGCCTTGCTCGTCCAGCGATGGGCCCGCTGGGCTCCCTCGGGATCACAGGCGTCCATCCAGAGGAAGGAGAGCTTTGTGCTGCCCCCGCCGGTGAGCCGGAGCGCATAGTTTTGATTGGCGTCAGTTTTCCCCTCGATTGTGTGCGTGCGGCCCTTTCCCACGATGGAGGGAAAGATGCCGGCAGGGGCGTCATCAAGCCGGATCCAGGCCTCCACGCTGAGGGTGTCGCCACTGCCGAAGTCGAGCGGGCTGTGGTCGCCTGGGTCGATAACCTTGGGAAAGGTTTTTGGTCGCGGCAGCAGGGAAGTCGGCCCTCCAGGAATCCGGGCCGGCCCCCGGACCAGATCAGCTTGACGCCGGGCCGGGCTGTCGTCTTGCAGCAGATTTTCGAGAACTACCACCGGCTCATAGGGGGCCGCCGGCTGTTCGGCAGCGATCGCCCTCAAGGCCAACCACCCCACTGCCACCATCAACATACCGGCCACGAGTCCGCGCATTACGGCCTCCCAGAGCTACGACCTTTAACCCGTCACCCCAATGACGTCAGGCCGGCTCACCGACTCCTGCCGCCCCCTTCCGGTGACTACAAATTGATTGCCACGAACAATGGGCTATTTCACTACCCTTTGCCATTATAGAAACGAACCGGCGGTCCCAGCATGGCACTTGTGCCAATCCGCCTACCGTTCCTTCCTGCGGGACGGTCCAAAACGATCATGGCAGGCGGTCAAAGAACATTCCCTGGCGGCCAGAAAGCTCGTGGTCGTGCCGGCGCTGCTTGTCACTGCCGTGGCCGAGTGGCTTGGGATCCACCTGACTGGCCCACCGAACGGACCGAACGGGAGCGGGGCTGGCTCGGCTGGGAGACTGTCCGGGTGCCCCGTCGCCGGACGCTGTTGCCGTAGAAGTGCAGGGGGCGGTTGGGCCGCTGTTCGATCGGCGTGTTCTGGATCCGTTCCCGCTCTTCCCCGAAGACAATGATCCGGGAATCAAAGCCTTGGGTGGCGGCAGCCGCGGGGATTACGCTGAGTGAAACGGAAAGGACGGTCAGCAGGGCGAGGGTACGCATGGCAACAGTCTCGGGCGAGGAAGGGCCGGCACACTGGAAGCATGGCATATGAACGAACAGCCGCGTGTTCGCAGGGGAAGTCGGATTGCTGTCTTACCGCTTGCTCAGGCCGCAGGGTGTGAGCGACCGCTACAACCGGATGGGCAAACTCCCCAGGCTGCGATTGGCGGGGTGGTGCTGGCCGAGCAGGGAATGGACCGGGTCGCGACCTGATTGGCCCGGAGCCCACGTTGCTCAATGCACCAACTGCGTGCGATCAGACTTTCCGCAAGTTATTGTGCGGCCAACACCGTGGCAGCCTCGGCGGATGGTTTTCATCTGAGAACGTGGATTCGCCGACACGGTTTCGAGGCATGAGCATCGCTCACCAGCATCACACAAAATGTGATGTGCGTGGCTTCCGGAATGACCGACCGTTCGAGCAGCAGCTTGAACGGCGGGAATGACTGGTGCCGAAAGCAACGCAGCGGCTATTCTCAACACGCGACGATATGTTGGGTGGGGGTGCCCCCACCGTCGACGAATGCGGAACCATGCAATGCCCTCACCAGTTCGCCTCAGCAAACGTCGTGTTCGCGATCCGGTCCGTACCAAGGCCAGCCTGTTGGCTGCCGGCATCACGCACTTCGCCCGGCATGGCTACCACGGTGTCAGCGTCGATGAGATCGTGGCAACGGCCGGCTGCAACAAGCGGATGCTGTACCACTATTTCGGGGATAAGGAGGGGCTCTACGCCGCCGTGCTCCAGGCCGTCTACGTCCGGATGGAGCAGGTCGAGATGGAGCCGCTGCCGGCCGAGGCGACCACGGCCGATGTCGTCCGCGAGATGATGGCCCGGCACTTTAACTTCCTCGCCCGAGATCCCGAGTTTGTGAACCTGCTGATGTGGGAGAACCTCAACGAGGGGCGGATTCTCGCCCGGCACCCCGACCTGCTTACCAAAACGCCGGTGATTGATCGTCTGCGGGAGGTTTTGGACGCGGCAAAACGTCGTGGTGAAATTGGTGACGTCGGCGATGTCCGGCACCTGCTGATTTTGATGATGGGTATGTGTTTCATTTATTTCGCCAACCGTCACACCCTTCACCAGGCAATCGGTCTCGATCTCGATCGGCCCCAGGTGCAGGCGGAGGGCTTGGCCATGGCGCAGCGGATGTTTCTGGCCTCGCTGGGGCTCGGTAACCATCGCGCCAGCCCTGCTGGTGGTGGCGACCAGCCGGTCAACAAAATGCCGGTGGCTGGCCGGTCGCCTCGAGCACCGACAGCCAGAGGTCCCCGTCGGGGCTGACTCGGTTGCGGTGGCTCACCGCCAGGGCCATCGGAATGTGGACGTAACGGCCGTGCCAGCGGCCGACCACCATCTCCGTTCGCCCGGCCATCGCCGCATGGACCGCATGCTGGGCCAACCGCAAACAATAGACGCTGTCGTACGGGTTCGCCTCAACGCTGCGGATCTGATAGCTGGGGTCAATGTACTTCAGGTTAATTTCAACGCCGGCGGCGTCGAAGTGCTGGCCGATCCGGTCCTTCAGGAACAGGCCGATGTCACTGAGCCGCCGGTTCCCCGAGGCGTCGACCGCCCCCTCATCGGCTGCCAGCAGATCCTGGCCGGCCCCCTCGGCCGCCACCACCACGGCGTGGCCCGATTGCTGCACCCGGGCGAGCAGATGATTGAGGAAGTTGCCCGGCCCCTCCAAGGCAAAGGGCACCTCGGGAATCAGCACATAGTTGGCGTCGGGTTCGGCCAGCGAGGCGTAGCAGGCGATGAAGCCCGAGTGCCGGCCCATCAGCCGCACCAGGCCGACCCCGTTGGGGGAGGCCTTGGCCTCGACGTGGGCCGAGCGGATCGACTTGGTGGCTTCGGCGAAGGCAGTCTGGAAGCCGAAGCTCTGGTCGATGTAGGGAATGTCGTTGTCGATCGTTTTGGGAATGCCGACCACCGCAATCTTCTGGTTGCGGGCGGAGATCACCTCGGCAATCTGCATCGCTCCCCGCAGGGTGCCGTCGCCCCCGATGACAAACAGGGCGTTGATGTTCATTCGCTCGAGACAGTCAACGATTTCTTCTGAATCCTGACCGCCCCGCGAGGTGCCGAGGATGGTCCCCCCCTCTTCGTTGATGTCACTGACCATCGTGGGGCTGAGGTCAACCACGTCATGGCCGTAGCGGGGAATAAATCCCTGATAACCGTTGCGGAAGCCGTAGATTCGCTTCACGCCGTAATGGAAGGTCAGTTCCATCACGATGCCGCGGATGACATCGTTGATGCCCGGGCAGAGCCCACCGCAGGTGACGATGCCAACCCGCATCTTGGCCCCATCGAAAAAGATCTGCTTGCGGGGGCCGGCCGGCTCGAAGCCGGGCAGGGCGTCGAGTGCCAGGCCGCTCCCCTCGGCTAACTGTTTGGTGTCGTAGAAGTAGACCCGGTCGTCCACGTCGACATAGTGGGCGGAGGTGCGGCGCGACTCAATCATGCTGCGGATCGGTGAGTCGATCCGGCAGGAGCCGAGGCTCTTGACGGTCAGTTCGTCGGCTGTGGCCATGGCGGTGGCTCCTCGACAAGGAAAGGGTGGGAAACTGGATCTCAGCCGGTGGTCCGCATGCCGGCGGCGATGCCCTGGACACAGAGCCGCAGCAGGTCGGCCGCTGCCGGCTCGGACTGGGCACCATCCGCCTGCGGTGCCGCGGCCCGACGCCGCATGAATTCGATCTGGATCAGGTTGAGCGGATCGATCGATGGGTTGCGGGCTTCGATCGATCGCTGGAACCAGGGGGTGTTGGCCAGCAGTTCGCCGCCGCCAACAATGTCGAGAATCGCCTGCCGGGCTTTGTCCCGTTCAGCGGCAATCCGCTGCCAGATCGGTCGGCGGATGGCGTCGTCGGTGCAGAGTTCGGCATACCGCTGGGCGATCACCATGTCGGCCTTGGCCAAGGCCAGCGTGGCGTTGTCGATCGTCGCCTGGAAGAAGGGCCAGGCCCGGTACATGTCGCAGACGGTCCGCCACCGCTGCCGGTCGTCGTACTTGATTTCGATCAGTGCCGTGCCCAGACCGTACCAGGCGGGAATCATGCAGCGGCTCTGGGTCCAGGCGAACACCCAGGGAATCGCCCGCAGGTCATCAAGGCTGCGTTCTCCGCGGCGGCGGGAGGGCCGCGAGGCGATCGGCAGATTCTCGATGTCCTCGATCGGCGTAGTCTGCGAGAAGTAGCTGATGAAGCCGGGCTGGTCGACGAGGTCTCGGTAAACCTCGCGGCTGCGGCACGACATCCACTCGGCCAGTTCGGTCCAAGCCGGTTCCGGATCAACCCGGCGGACGCTCGAGGCGACCAGCGTCGCCCACGAGACCTGCTCGAGATGGCGGCTGGCGATCTCGGCGTCGTCGTATCGTTCGGCCAGTACCTCGCCCTGTTCAGTCAGCCGGAGCGAGCCGTCGAGGCTTTTGGCCGGCAGGGACAGAATTCCCCGGGCTGCCGGGCCACCGCCACGGCCGAGCGAACCGCCGCGGCCGTGGAAAAAGGTGAGACCGACACCTCGGGCCTCGGCGGCATCGTGCAGTTTCCGTTGGGCGTCCTGCAGCCCCCAGCAGGCAGCCAGGTAGCCACCGTCCTTGGTGCTGTCGGAATAGCCGACCATCACGATCTGCCGGTTGCCACTGCGGGCCAGATGCTCGGCATAGGCCGGCTCGTCGAGGATCGCCCCCAGGGTCTCTTCGGCATTGGCCAGATCGGCGATTTTTTCAAACAGCGGCACGATGGCAATGTCGTGGTCACTGATCGGTTCACCGCGGGCCTCGGCCCGGCCGACGGCCCATCGCCAGAGCCAGAGCACCGCCAGCACGTCGGCCGGGGTTCTGGTCAGACTGATGATCGAGCCGCCCAGGCAGGCGGCACCGAAGCAGACCGATGCCCGCTGGAGTGTGGCAAACAGCTGCAGGGTGTCGATCGTGAGCGAATCGAGACCAGCCTCGGGAATCTCGGTGGCCGAGCCCATCGTCTCAATCAACAGCTGTCGGCGTTCGGCATCGGGCAGGGCCGCGTAGGCGGTCTTCTCCGGCAGCCGGCCGAGGGCGGCGAAGACGTCACCGAGGATCTCCTCATAGCGGCGGGCATCCTGGCGGATGTCGAGCCGGGTCATGTGGAGGCCGAAGGTGCGGACCAGATCGAGCCACTGCCGCACCGGGGCATCGAGCGACAGGCCATGGTCACGTTCAAGGCAGTCGACAATGCGGGCGACATCGGCCTCGAAGTCTGCCGGGTCGCTGTAGGCGAGGGGGGCGGAGGGGGCGTTGAGTGAAGCGGCACGCGAGGCTTCCAGCCGCAGCCTGATCATCCGCAGCCACTGACGATAGGCCTCGTTCGGGGGGATGGCCGACTCGGTCTGCTCTAGGTCGGGCCATCGCTGCCGCAGTTCAGCCAATCGGGCAAGCAGGTCGTGGGCCCCCGGAGCCGACTTGAGCGAAATCGTCAGCAGGTCGTGGAGTCGGCGGCACCATTGCAGATGGGTGTCAATCGCTGCCTGCCGCAGCCGGACGAGGGTCTGCTCGGTGATGTCAGCCGTGACATAGGGGTTGCCGTCGCGGTCACCGCCCATCCAGGACCCGAAGGAGAGAAACCGGGGGATCGTGAAGTGCGCGTCAGGAAATGTCTGTTCCAGGCCTCGCCGCAACGCGGCATAGACGTCGGTAACCGCCGTCCAGAGTCGAGGCATGATCGAAAGTCCCCGTTCGACCTCATCGAGGACGCTGGGGCGGCTGGGCCGGAGGAAGTCGGACTGCCAGAGAATGGCCAGTTCGCTGCGGAGTTCGCTCTCAAGCGTCGCTTTTTCCCGCGGCAGGATGTCGACGGTGTCGAGCCGCTTCAGGCAGGCCCGCATCCGCCGCAGCCGGGCCCGGATGCTGCGGCGTTTGGCCTCGCTGGGGTGGGCGGTGAACACCAGCTCGATCACCAGCCGGTCAAGGGCCTGCTGGACTTCGGCTGTGCCCAAACCCAGCTGCTTGAGTTCAGCCAGGCCGGCGGCGAGCGATTCGCCCAGTGGCTCAGGAAAACTGGTCCGCTCGCGGTCGCGGAGCACCCGTACCCGCTGGCGATCCTCGGCGATGTTGACAAGATCAAAGTAGATCGTCATCGCCTGGACGACATCCCGGGCGGTGGCCGGGTCGAGTGATTCGATCCGCTCAGCCAGGGGCTGTTCGGCGGCATGCTCGCCGCCGCGGCGTTCCCGGGCTAGCCGCCGGATCACGGCGAGCCGATCGAAGGTTTCCTGGCCGGCAAGCTCGACGATCACGCCTTCAAGCACGCCCTCAAGCAGGCGGATGTCGCGGCGGAGCGGGTCGTCGTTGACCATCGGGGCCTGGCGGGGAGTGGGGGGAGCGAGCAACGGACGATCAACCGCCTTGGTCCGCGGCACAGGATACGGGACGGCGGCCGTTTTGCAAAACGAGCGCCGGCTCGGGGGCGGATGTTTTGATGGTTCGACATGCGGAACCTAACTCCAGGAAGCCCGAGGCGCGAGCCGAGGGAATGCGGTTCGTGGATCAAATAACGTGATTTCCCTCAGCTTGCGCTTCGGGCTTCGAGGCAGGGGTGTTTTTGCCGGTGGGCTGAACGAGAGTGAACTCCAGGAAGCCCGAGGCGCGAGCCGAGGGAATGCGGTTCGTGGATCAAATAACGTGATTTCCCTCAGCTTGCGCTTCGGGCTTCGAGGCAGGGGTTTTTTTGCCGGTGGGCTGAACGGGAGTGACCTCCAGGAAGCCCGAGGCGCGAGCCGAGGGAATGCGGTTCGTGGATCAAATAACGTGATTTCCCTCAGCTTGCGC
>CBFIHA010000036.1:0-34402 GCA_965662195.1 uncultured Pirellulales bacterium | reverse complement strand
ACTACTACGCCACCGGCCAACGGTCGCCGGCGTACGCCTGGGACGATATTTCAGCAAAGTACCAGGAGCCGAACCCGACCAGTGGCGACGATCCAATCAAAGAAATCCGGCCGGCCCGGAATCACATTCGCTAGCAGGAAGTGGAGGCCATAATCTGCAATTCCCATCACCCATCATCCTGCTCCTCACCCCGCTTGCGGCGCCGCTTCTTGGCCCGCTGCCGCCGCTGAAACCGATCGAGGTCTTCAAGCGTCTGGCGGGCAACCCGGTTCTGGGCCTCGGTGGCCTCAGCGCGAGTGGCTATGCCCATCTTGACCAGCAGCATGAGCCAGCCGGCCTCATAGTCGTGCAGTCGGTGGCGGGAGGGGCCGATTGGGGGCATGGGGTGCGTTCCTGGGGTGGCACTGACCGGGCAGCAAGGTAGCCGAATTAAAACCGGCCAAAGGGACAAGGTTGGTCCCCCCCACGCGCTGCTGGATGCGGGACCACTTTTTGTCTTGGCCAGAAAAGCCTTAAAAAAAGAAGTTTCCATTTTCTGGAAATCGGAAATATACTGTCCCCATGCAGCCGCACCTCCACCCCCAAGACGTTGTTGTGGCCTTGAAGCTCACCCTTCATCCAGGCCTCACGATTCAGAAACTCGCCGACTCGCTCGGTCTGAGCCTTTCCGCCGTTCACCGCTCGGTGGGCCGAGCCAAAACTGCTGGTCTGCTCCGTGCTGACCGCCGGCCTGTCCGCCACGCGATTCGGGAGTTCGTACTCCACGGTCTGCGGTATGCCTTTCCCGCTGTTCGTGGCGGCATGACGCCGGGTATGCCAACGGCCTACGCCACATTGCCGTTATCCGAGCAGATTCACGCCGGTGTCGATCCAATTCCCGTCTGGCCTGATTCCAGTGGCGAGGCCCGCGGCGAGTCATTGGAGCCGCTGTATCCGTCGGTGCCGGCGGCTGCCCGGGCCGACGCAGAACTCTATCAATTGCTGGCGTTGATTGACGCAGTCCGCAGCGGCCGGGCCCGCGAGCGAAAGCTCGCCGAGGAACACCTGACGAGGCTGCTTGATGGCTGATCGCATCTCCGACAACCTCGCCATGCTGATGCGGGTCGTTGATCGCCTCGCCCCGCTATAGGAACGGCTTGTGTTTCTCGGCGGCGCCGTCACCGAGTTGTTCATCACCCTGCCCGGTGGTCAGCGGCCGCGGCAGACCAAAGACGTCGACCTGGTCGTGGATGTCGTGAACCTTGGTGAATACTCCGAGATCCTTCGCGGGCGACTCGCAGCCTTGGGGCTCCGGGAAGATACACGCGAGGGGGCTCCCATCTGCCGTTGGCTCTTCGAGGACATTGTCGTCGACATCATGCCGACGCGGGGGGAGATTCTCGGGTTTTCATCTGAGTGGTATCCGCTTGCGTACGAGACGGCCACACCGATCAAGCTGCCCAATAATTCTGTTATTCGCCTTGTGACCCCTGCCTGCTTCCTCGCCACGAAGCTTGCGGCTTTCAGCGATCGGGGCCGAACCAACCCGATCGCCAGCCATGATCTTGAGGACGTTATTGCAGTCATCGACGGCCGGCAGGAGATTGTGGGCGACGTCACTGCGACGCCCGCCGAACTGCGCAGTGCGATCGCCAATTAACTTGAAGCCATCATCGCGCGTCCCGACGCTGAAGATCTGATCGCGGCCCAGCTTCTCCCCGACACCAAGAGCCAGGAGCGGCTCCCGCTTGTGCTCAATCGGATCCGTGAGCTTATTGCTGCCGCCACCCGACTGGATTGATGAATTTTGATGGTGGTTGGACAACGTTGGTCCCACGGGCCAGCGATCGGTCTGTGAGCGATTTCTGCAACCGCTAGGATTGCTGTGAAGGACTCGCCCGCTGGTGGAGCTTTGCCGTGGTCAAAATCGGCTTCCGCGTCCCGAGCCTGAAGAAGCGAATCCGGGCCCGTACCAGCTGGAAGCGGGCTCTGCGGCACCGGGCTGGCCTCAAAGCTCCCCGTGGCTGGGGCTGGGTGACGAATCCAAAGAAGGCGGCCTACAACCGGGTCTACCAGCGGACGACACGCGGGTGCCTGGTGGTGCTGCTGATGGGTGGCCTTTGCTCGCTTGCTCTCATCGGTAGCTGCCTGACCGCTGCTGCTTACTGGTAGAGAATTTCTATGACAAGAGGCTTTCCTCGTACCGGCAAACAGCCGCGGCCCAAGACAGCGGTGAAGGGCAAACGCTACCGCTGCGCCATCTGCCGGAAACGAAGCCCCAGGCCGGTTCTACAGCCAGCCCCGTGGTTCTGCCCGCACTGTCTGGCGCTGCGAGCTGAAGCCGAAGCGGCACTCCTAGGTCGTGAAAAAGGTGTCAGGACTCTTTTCTCTGTCGCCCGAAGCGATGCAGCCCGGATGCTTGGCAGAAAAGAGTCCTGACACCTTTTTCACGAACCCGCTCCGCTTGTCTCACGTAATTCAGCCAGAGCCGCTGCTCGACGCTCCGATGATCGTTGATGCTGACGATCACCGAAGCCGATTCCGAGCAGTGCCGATTCGGTCTGGCTGCTGGCGGCCGTGATGACATCAACCGACTGCTAGCACTCGTGGTTACTTCAAGGCATTTTCAGCAGTTTTTCCAGGAACAGGAGGTTCCCCATGGATCCACACGAAAACGAATATTGTGCCGCTATCCTCGGCATGCAGGAGCTCTACGGGGCTGAAAATCGGCCGCACCCGGCCCATACCCACCGCACGGCTGTTGGCAGAAAACCAGCGGCTACGGAACGCCGCTCCACAGGGCTTGATGCTTACCGTACCGATTTTTGGTGGCTGGCACCTTTTCAGCCTTGGTGGCTGAATCGGGCGACGGACACGCCGTCCACGATTACGGTTTCCGCGAACATTGCCGCCGGCCGGATCCAAAGGGCACGATCACCGTACTCCTGCCGGTAGACAACGAATTCTTCCTGCGTCTCACTGTGCCGGGCGACGCCAAGCACCGTGTACTCATTTCCCTTGTAGTGCCGATAGCGACCAGGGCAAATTTCGGGCATACCAACGCTCTCGTGAAAAGGGGAACAGAAATCTGTTTCTCAGCGAGAGCAGTCTCGATCAGCCAAGGCCCGCGCACCCGCCCATGCCACACTGCGGGCGGCCACAGCCACCATCCAGAGGCCCAGCGTCACTGCCGCCGGCAACGTGCCCGGCCACCACGCTCAACAGCTTCGTGAGCCTGGTGCTCCGGCAGTGCGGACACTCCGGCTGCTCTCCACCACGCACCAGCAACTCAATCTGCTCGCCACACTGCTCGCAGGAATATTCGTAAAGAGGCATCGTTCTCTCCTCCGATCCGACAAACAAATCGCACTTTCCACCCCCATCGTACCAATCCCCAAGCCTCCCAAAAGGGGACGATCCTCAGCAGCCACCCCGCCGCGACGCCGCAGCGTTGATGCATGCATTGAGCGGCAAAATCACTTTCGCCGTCCCCGGAAGAAGCCACCCATGGCCGTTTTCCGGAGAACGCTAGACTGCCGCGATGGACCCGCTGCACCTTGTTGTCTTCACCACCCTCTGGACGGCAATCTGGGTCGCGCCGCTGCCGAAGCTCTCACGGCGGATGGAACTGGTTGCTGGCCTGATTCCCTTCGCCAGCTTCGGCCTCCGGGTCTTTGCCGGCTTCTTCAGCGACGTTCCCGACACCGATCCGGTCAAGGCCGCCGCCCGGCCGCTGCTGGCGTGGGTCGACGGGCAGGCAGGCGGCGTGTCCTACCAGGTGTTCCTCGATGCGACCGTGGCCCTCGGTCTGGTCTGGCTGGCCTCGGCCTTCGACATTCCCCGCAGGTCCCGAGTGGCAACCGCCGGCATCATGCCGGCCACGGCTGCCCTGAGCCTGCTCAGCTGGCAGCTCGCCGGGGAACCACCAGAACAGCTGCTGGCCCGGCGGCTGCCGGCCGTACTGATCGGCTTCGCCGCTGGTGCCGGCATCGCCGCTGTCATCCGGTTCACAGCCGGGCCACTCAGCACCGATCAGCGAAGACAGGCAGCGGTCGTGGCCCTGCTCGCTATTCCGGCCACCGTCGCAGTTGCCAGCGGACTGCTGGCTCTGGCGGGTAGCCCGCCGCCGGGCCGGGCCGCCCAGACCGTTTCCATCACCAGCCTCGGCACCGGCGTAACTGCCGGCCTGGCTGCCTGGCGTTGGGGTGGGTTTGGCCGTGGCCGCAGCCGGCTGCTCTTCGCCATGGCAGTTGGTGTCGCCGCCGGGGCAATCGTTCACACATGTCATCAGTAGGCCACCGCCGCATGCTCTGGATTGTTCTGGCCATCACCGCTGTCGCCTACCTGGGCATCTGCCTGTTCTTCTGGATCGCGCAGCGGTCATTCATCTATCTGCCGCGGCCCGAGACGCCGGACCATGCCGCAGCCATCAGCCTGCAGCAGCCCGATGCCAAGCTCCGCATCTCCCACCACCAACACAACGGCCCCCGGGCACTCATCTACTTCGGCGGCAACGCCGAGGACGTCTCCTTTACCGTGTCTGAACTGGCAGCGACTTTTCCCGATCGGGCCATCTATGCCCCGCACTACCGCGGCTACTGCGGCAGCTCGGGCCGGCCAACCGAGGTGGCACTCCGGCGGGATGCCCAGGCCGTATTCGACATGGTGTACACCCAGCACGACGACATCATGGTTGTCGGCCGCAGCCTCGGCAGCAGTCTGGCCATCCAGCTCGCCGCCGAAAGGCCGGTGTCACGGCTGGTGCTGATCGCACCGTTTGAGAGCATTCTGAGGATCGCCCACCGGGTGGCACCGTTCCTGCCGATGCGGCTGCTGCTACAGGACCACTATGAGTCGTGGCGATTCGCCCACCGCGTCCACTGCCCGACGCTCGTCCTGGCCGCCGCCCATGACGAACTGGTGCCGATGGCCGACACCAAGCGGCTGCTGGACGGCTTTGGTCCCGGTATCGCCCGGCTGCGGGTCATCGACGGGGCCGACCACAACTCACTGTCTGACAGCCAGGCGTTCTGGGACGCCCTGGTCAACGGCCAGTGAGCAGGTGAACGGTGGACGCGAATCGTCCCCCAGCTGCCGGCCGCGTTGCGTGGCCCTGAATCCGGCGTACAGTTGGAAACGCCAACGGTTTTCCGCCGCCCACGCCATCAGGAGCGACCGCCATGTCGATTTTACCCCCACTCGGTGCCCGCCCAGTCGTGACGTTCTGCGGGCTGGCAATCGGGCTGCTGGCTGCCGGGCTGGCTGCCGCCGAACCGCAGGGCGGCTCGCCCGCCGCGACCGCAGCGGTTCCCAACCTCAAACCCGACACCGTCTATCGGCTCGACCTGTTCACCGAGGTGCTCCGTCCGCTTGATGCCAGTGAGATCAAACCGGGAGCCGTCTACTTTCGCTACTCGGCCAGTTCAGGCCGCCACGTCTGGAGCCGGGTGAGACCCGACGGCCGCTTTGAATTTGCCATGGGCCCCGGCTCGGTTCAGCCGGCCTGGCGGTTCGACGTCCCCGAAGGCCGGGAAGAGCAGCTGCGGGAACTCGAACAGCGGGCCCCCGAACTCTACCGCCGGCTGATCACCCAGGGATCCCGACCGATGCTCCGGCTCGACGCGCAGGGCCGGTGGCAGATCGATCTGGCCTCCAATGAGGGCCGGGTGTTCGACTTTGAAAGCGGCCATCGCTGGGAGTGGCACGGTGACAGACAGGTCCCGGTCGTCCACAGTGGTGGCCACAGCTGGGACTATTCCGCCGGCAGCTTCAGACCAGCTTCCACCTTCGTCCACGGGGGCTGGTAGACGAGCAACCGACCAGCGGGCCGGCGGCATCAGCCGGCACCCTCCACAGCCCGCAGCAGCCGGCCGGCCTCAAGCATGGTCGCGGCGTGTATGGCGGCCACGGTGTTGAGCTCCTCGCAATAGCCACCGCCACAGACAATCGCCAGTGGCACCCGGGCATCAGCCACCGCTCGGAAGACCAACCGGTCTCGTTCAAGCAGCCCGGCCCGGCTCAGCCGCAGCCGGCCCAGACGGTCACCGGCATATGGGTCAGCCCCGGCAATGTAAAACACCAGGTCAGGCCGGCCACGGTCGAACGACTCGGCCACCGCCGGAGCCAGCCGACGCAGATACTCGTGGTCCTCTGTGCCATCCTCCAACGGCACATCGAGGCTGCTGGGGAATTTTCGCAGCGGAAAGTTCCGGCCACCATGAATCGACATCGTGAAGACGGTCCGATCGGCGGCAAAGATCTCGGCCGTCCCATTGCCCTGGTGAACGTCGCAGTCGAGGATCAGCACCCGTTCAGCCAGACCGCGGTCCTGCAGTTCACGGGCGGCCACGGCGGTGTCGTTGAACAGGCAGAAGCCCTCACCCCAGTTGCTACCGGCATGGTGGGTGCCACCGGCCAGACTCGCCGCCACCCCGTCAGTCACCGCCGCGGCCGCCGCATCGACCGCCGCCCCGGTGCTGCGAAGTGACCGTTCAACCAGCTCCTGACTCCAGGGAAAGCCGATCCGCCGAACCTCCGCCGCCGACAGCCGGCCAGCCATCACGCGGCCCACATAGTCGCGGCAATGAACCCGCAACAGTTCATCGGGCGTTGCCGCATGCGGCTCGATGAAACGCAGCCCCGCCCCGTCGGCCGCCGCGTCCTCCAGCCGGCGACGGAGCAGGCGGTATTTTTCCAGCGGAAATCGGTGCCCGGCTGGCAGCGGAAGCGGGTAGCGGTCGCAGGGATAGAGTCGCATCACAGCGACAAGCATGCTCCCACCGGCACAAAACGAAAAGCCCGCCAATCGGCAAGGCGGTGACTGCACAATGAACAGCCGCTGCCCGCAGAGGATGCACCGTCAGCGACGCGAGGCCCCAGCAGCCGGCGGTGAGCGTCGGTTTTTTCCGCTGAATCGGGCTGTCACGGTTGTGCTGCCAGAAAAGCACCGCTCTGGCACGGCATGTGCAACTCTTCTTTTTTGTTCGAGGATGGCCCAGCAGCTGTCGCCTGCAACTGCTGAGTCCTCCGAAGACAGGGATGGATTCGAACGAAAGGAGGTGGCAGTCACAAACACTTCCAATACTGCTGACCGGAAACGTTGAATTGAATTCCCCGCTGAGGGGAATTGCGTTGGGAAACGCAACCGAGATGAGGGTTCCCACCGGCACCACCGGTGGGAACCCTTTTTTCATGCCCCGTGGCAGCGGCTCATTCGTTCTGCTGCAGCAGTTCGGTCGGCTCACCCGTCTCGCCTTCGATCAGCACGTCGATCTTGCCGGTCTCGATGCGGTAGAGCCAGCCGTGAATCCGCAACTCCGCCCCCTTCCGCCGCAGCTCCCGAATCAATCCCAGCCGATTGAGATGGCCGATCTGCGACCGGACGTTCTCCATCGCCAGCAGGTCGAGCTTCTCCAGCTGGTTGAGCCCACGATCGGCGGCAATCCGGTCGGCCCGATCCTTCGCACCGGCGGCCATGCACAGCCAGTCGGAGATGCAGTATTCATCCACGCCGTTCTCAACCGCCTCGATGCCGCCACAGCGGGTGTGCCCACAGACGATCACATCCTTGATCTTCAGATGCAGCAGGCCATATTCCAGCACGGCCATCAGGCCGGGGTCGTTGTAGGAGACGATATTGGCAATGTTGCGATGGACGAACATCGTGCCCGGCCGCGACCCTGTGATGATGTCCTCGCTCACCCGCGAGTCGGCACAGCCGATCCAGATCACCCGAGGCGTCTGCTCCGCTGCAATGTGCTCGTAGTAGTCGGCATGGGTCTGAAACTCACCGGCGACAAATCCAGCATTCTGCTCGAGAAGCCTTCTGACCATGTTTTCTCCTGCAGCCATTGGCATTTCGGCCGGAGGGCTCGGTGGAAAAGACCGGCGGCATCCTGCCCGGCCTCCAAGCACTTCGGCTCTGCCGGCAAACTCTACCGTCTGACGTGGCTCCTACTCCATGCCCCGAACCGGCCCGGGACATTACAATTCTGAAAGGTTGGCGGCCCCTGCCCGTCCCGCCCCGTACCCGCGGCCCTGTGGGGGGGCGGTTGCAAACAGCTTCGCCCCATTTCCCACAACGCTGACACCGCATGAACCCTGCCGACTGGATCGAACATTGGCAGGCAATTCTCACGGCGGGCGTGGTGGCCGCCACCCTGTTGGCCTTGCTGCTGGGCCGCCGGGCCCCCGACATGGCCATGCTCGGCGCCGTGGTCGTGCTGTTGGCATTCGGCGTGCTCACCCCAGCCGAGGCCCTGGCCGGCATGAGCAACGAGGGCATGCTGACCGTGGCCGCCCTGTTCGTGGTGGCGGCCGCCGTCGACCGCACCGGGGCACTTGGTGCCCTGATCGACCGGGGGCTGGGCCGGCCCCGGTCACTCTCCGAAGCCCAGCTGCGGACGATGACCATTCCGGCGGTGCTCTCCGGCTTCATGAACAACACCCCCGTTGTCGCCCTGATGGTGCCGGCGGTGCGGAGCTGGGCCCGGAAGCACCAGCTGAGCGTCTCCAAGCTCCTGATGCCGATGAACGACGCCGTCGTGCTCGGCGGCCTCTGCACCCTGATCGGCACCAGCACCAACGTCGTCGTCAGCGGTCTGCTCAACGCCAAGACCGGCCAGTCGCTCGGCATGTTCGACATCACCTGGCTGGGAGTGCCCCTGCTGGCCGTCGGCTTCGTCTACCTGATAACCGCCAGCAGGAGCAGCTGGCTGCTGAAGGATCGGCGGCCGGCGATGAGCGCCGGCGATGACCCGCGAGAGTACTCGCTGGAAATGCTCGTTGAGCAGGGCAGCCCACTGGTGGGCCGAACCATCGAACAGGCGGGTTTGCGTGGCCTGCACGGGCTGTTCCTGATGGAGATCGACCGCAGCGGCCATGTGCGGGCGGCGGTTGAGCCAACCGAACGGCTCGAGCCGGGCGACCGGCTGGTCTTCGTCGGTGTGGTCGACTCGGTGGTTGAGCTGCAGAAAATCCGTGGCCTGCGGCCGGCCACCGACCAGGTCTTTCAGCTCGACGGGCCACGATCGGAGCGGACGCTTGTTGAGGCGGTCGTCTCGAACAGCTGCCCGTTGGTCGGCCGAACCATCCGAGCCGGGCAGTTCCGCTCAAACTACGAGGCGGTGATCATTGCCGTCGCCCGCAACGGCGAGCGGCTGCGAAAGAAGATCGGTGACATCGTGCTGCAGCCAGGGGACACGCTGCTGCTCGAGGCGAGCCCCCGGTTTCTGAACCGGCAGCGGACCAGCCGCGACTTCTATCTGGTCAGTGAGGTCACCGGCGCCAAACCACCGCGGCACAACCTGGCCTGGATTGCCTGCACGATCCTGGCGGCAATGGTGCTGGCGGCCACGCTCGAACTGGTGCCGATGGTGGCGGCGGCCCTGGTGGCGGCAACGGCCATGGTGGCCACCGGCTGCATCGGCCCCAACGAAGCCCGCCGGTCGATCGAATGGGAAACCCTGCTGCTGATCGCCGCCAGCTTTGGTCTGGCCCGGGCCATTGAAAAGACCGGGCTTGATGAGCTGATCGCGCAGAGCACGATCGGGGCTGCCGGCGACCGGCCGCACCTCGTGCTGGCGGCAATCTATCTGGTAACCATGCTCTTCACCGAGACGATGAGCAACAACGCCGCCGCGGTGCTGATCTTCCCGATCGCCTGGCAGACGGCGACCGATCTGGGGCTCAACCCCATGCCCTTCATCATGGCGATCACGGTGGCGGCCAGCTGCGGCTTCGCCAGTCCGCTGGGCTACCAGACCAACCTGATGGTGTACGGCCCCGGCGGCTACAAGTTCAGCGACTACCTCCGCTTCGGTGGCCCGCTGAACCTGATCGTGATGGTGGTCACCATCGCGCTTGCGCCGCTGATCTGGCCGTTTTAGTCCGCGCTCAACCGTCACGACCGGAACAGCCGGACCGGCGGCCAGGCCCACCCGAGCCGCCCCGGTAATTCCGCCCGCCGGCAGCTTTCAAACAGCCCCCCACCAACGTACCCTTGCTCGTAGCAAAACCTTTTGCAATGCCCGATGGCACCGGCCCGACACGGGTGGAATGAGCGAAATACTTTTTCATTACTATCGCGTCAATCCGACGACCTGGTTCTATCTGGCGTCGCTGCTGTCGATCGCCGTCTTCTTTAAGTTCAACCGGGTCTGGAGCGTCCGCAACTTCGACCTCGCCGGGCTGATTCTGTTCGCTCCGGGCCTGCTGGCTGTCGAGTACGGCGGCTTCAAGGCCAGCCTCGACGCCCAGCAGCTCGGCTTTGTCTGGCTGTTCGCCGTCACCGGCCTGTTCACCATTCGCATGCTCTGCGACTCACTGATGGTGCGACGGCCGCTGCTGGAATCGAATCTCTCCAGTGGCGGCCTGGTCTTTCTCGGCCTCTCGCTGCTGGTCTTTCTGCTGGCCAATGTGCTGACCACCCGGCCCGAGCGGGACGACCTCGCAGCAGCGACCACCGCCGCCCGGCTTGAAGAGGGTGACGCCGAGGTCGATGCCGACCAGCTGGCCCGGCTCGGGCCCGGCTATCCCCTGCTCTTCCTGCTGCCACACATTTCCACCCAGCGAATCTTCGCCGGCGACAGCAATGCCGCCCCGGGCAGTGACGCCGCCGAACCACCCGCCCGGGTCGTCCACGAGACCACCGCCCGGATCATGGCAATCATCGCCCAGCTCTCGATTGTCGGTGGCATGGTCTTCATCGGCTGGCGGCACTTCGAAAGCACCAGGCTTGGCATCGCCGCGGCGGTGCTCTATCTGCTGCTGCCCTACACCGCCATCATGACCGGCCGAGTCGATCATGCCCTGCCGGGGGCCCTCATCGTCTGGGCAATTGCCGCCTACCGCCGGCCGATCATCGCCGGCAGCCTGATCGGCCTGGCAATCGGCACCATCTACTACCCTGTTTTCCTACTGCCACTGTGGTGCAGTTTTTACTGGGAACGGGGCGTCCGCCGGTTCGCTCTGGGAATCTCAGCCGCCCTGGCCGCTCTGGTGGTTGGCCTCTGGTTCACCTCACCCACGCTCGCCATCTTCGCCGGCCAGCTGCGGCAGATGTTCGGCTGGATCTTTCCCAGCGCCGTTACGCTTGAAGGGTTTTGGGCGTTCCCGGCCTACGACCCGGTCTTCCGGCTGCCGGTGTTGGCCGGATTCCTCGTCATGATGGCGACGCTGGCGATCTGGCCCTCCCCCAAACACCTTGGCACCCTGATGAGCTGCACTGCCGCCGTCCTGCTCGGCAGCCAGTTCTGGAAGGCCCACAACGGCGGCCTGTTCCTGGCCTGGTTCCTGCCGGTGCTGCTGCTGGTGGTGTTCAGGCCGAATCTCGAAAACCGGGTTGCCCTCCGGGTGCTCGATGCCGACTGGTTCCCCAGCCGTCGCCGCCGCCAGCAGGGCCTCCGCGGCGCAGCCTGAGTCGGCTACTGGTCGCGTCTGAGATCGGTGTCGGGGGGCAGCCCCTGCTCGGCCAGCCAGTGCCGCCAGGCGGCAACGTTCCAGCTGAAGTTCACCTCGGTGAGCATCGTCAGCGCCTCCAGCACGCTACGGTTCTGGAGGGTCGTTGTCGCTGCCTGCGGCCCGCCGCCCAGGGCCAGCCCGCCGCCACCCGGCGTGAAGGTGACCGACGTCTTGCCGCCACTGCCGCCACTCACCGAGGTGTGGCTGGTGACAATCACCGCGATCAGTGGTTCGATCGCCCGCCGATCCCCCAGCCGCCCCAAAGCTGCCGCCGCCCGGTTGATCCGGCCGTTTTCGGCGCTGGCCAAGGCGGCAATCAGCGGGGGCACCGCCCAAGTGGCGTGATGCTCGACCAGCTGCGCGGTGGCGGCATGCCGTACCTCACCATCGGGATGATCGAGCGTCAGCAACACGAGCGTGCCAATCGCATCGGGTGTGCCGATGGTGCCCAGGGCCTCGACATAGAGCAGCCGGACACGGGGCACCGGCTCGCTGGTCACAGCAGTGGCAAGCGCCGGGGCGGCCAGCGGATCGTCGGTCTGCCGAATCTGTTCGGCCACCCCGACGGGATCGGCGGCGCGGTCGAGATCCCGCCGCAGCCGTTCAAGCCGCTGACGGGCAGCGACCCGCCCCTGCTTCGCGGCCTCGGCCCGCTCAATCAGGCCAATCTCCTGCAACGTGCGCCAGCTGCCGCGATACCGCTTGTAGCCGAGTGTTGCCATCCGCTGGGCATGCGCTGAGGTCGAGCCGGGCGAGTCAGCGGCGGCACGACCGTCGGCTGCGATGCACACGGCAGCCAGCAGCAGTGATCGAATGATGGTTTGGGTGTTCATCCCCAGCCCTCGCTTGGTTCCCACACATTATCCGCACCCATTAAAAGCCTCGGGCGGCATCCTGGATCATCCCGACATAGAACGAAAACACCCGGAAAACCACCAGGACAATCAGCCCAGCCACCGCCAGCCAGACGCCCCCCCCAGCCGCCTTGGCGGCCGCCTCGAAGCCCCTGCGTGCATCATCGGCGAACTGGTCGCTGAGTCTGGCGAGAACCTCGGCTGTGGTCCCCGAGGTCTCCCCAACGTTAACGCCCTCCACCAGCGTCATCGGAAACCGCCCACTGGCCCGCAGGGCCTCGGACAGCGTGTCGCCGGCAAGTAAACGCCCCTCGATCCAGCGGGGATCGACCGCCAGGCCAGGGGCGACCGATCCGGCCAGTTCCATCAGCCGGCCGGCATCGAGGCCGGCCCCTGCCGCCAGCCCAGCTGCCCGACTCCAGGCTGCTGCCTCACCCGCCCGGGCCGCCGGGCCGACGATGGGCAGCCAGTCGAGAACTCGCCGAACCAGACCATGGGTCCGCCAGCTGGCCAGCAGCAGCCGAAAGCCAAACACACCCGCCACGGCCAGCCCGGCCAGGATCAGCGCGAACCGAATCAGCCCCGGAATGCCGACGAGGCCCAGCCCGAGCAGATCAAACGGTTTGCCACCCTCAAGGGTGATCATGCCGGCGATCACGATCAGCAGCCCCATCACCGCCAGGGCCAGCACCAGTTGAAAGGCGGGCCAGGCCAAGCTCGACCGCAGCTGCCGCGTTGTCCGGACGCCATGCTCAATCACCCGGGCCAGCTCCCGCAGGGTGTCGACATCGCGGCCGGTGCGGTCACCGACGGCCACCATGCCGATCACCAGCGGCGGAAACAGACCGGTGGCGGCAAGTGCCTCAGAGAACATCTCCCCCGACTCAAGCGCCAGCGACCCCCGGTCCAGCCGCGGCCGCCAGCGAGCCGGCATCCGCCGCACCTCGGCCGCCCAGGCCTTGCGGAGATCAAGCCCGGCGTTGAGCGTGATCGCCAGCCGGCTGAGCAGGTCGGCCTGCAGCCGCGGCGGCAGCCGCGGGCTGAACATACCCCTCCAGCCTGGACTCGGTTCCTGCTCCATTGCTTGCTGAACCCTCCGCGTGACGCTGCCGGCTCCGCACCGGCGGATGCATCTGGTACAACCCGATTGTTCCATCACCCACGACGGGGACACCTGCCCCGACGGCATTCTCGCACACGACGTCACGATCGCCATGCCCGTTCTCTGGCCGACAGTCACGATCGTCGGAGTCGGCCTGATCGGCGGCTCGGCCGGCCTGGCCCTGGGCCGCCGCGGCCTGGCCGAGCAGATCATCGGGGTCGGCCGATCCGAGGCCAGCCTCGCCGTCGCCCAGGACCGCGGGGCCATCACGGCAGCGACCACCGATTTAGCCGCCGCTGTGGCCGCCGCCGACCTCGTGCTGGTGGCCACCCGGGTCGGCCTGATCGGCACCCAGCTGGAGCAGATCGATGCCGCCGTCCGGCCCGACACGCTGATCACCGATGCCGGCAGCACCAAGCAGTCGATCGTGGCCGCCTGGGAACGGTCACGGCCAAGCCGCCGGGGCCGGTTTGTCGGCAGCCACCCGCTCGCCGGCAGCCACGAGCGGGGGCCGCAGGCAGCCGACGCCGAGCTGTTCACCGGCCGGCTGGCCGTCCTCACCCCGGTGGCCGAAACCCCATCGGACGACATCGCGGCGGTGCGGGCGTTCTGGACGGCACTCGGTGCCAAGACCGAGGAACTCGCCCCGGCTGACCACGACCGGCTGCTGGCCGCCGCCAGCCATGCGCCCCACCTGGTGGCCGCTGCCCTGGCCGCGGCCACTCCTGCCGCCGCCCGACCACTGACGGCCGGTGGCTGGCGGGACACAACCCGGGTGGCCGCCGGCGATCCGGAACTCTGGACCGATATTCTGCTCGATAATGCGGCCGCCGTGGCCAGCCAGCTCGATGCGGTCGCCACCGGCATTGATCAGCTGCGGCAGGCCATCGCTGCCGGCAACCGCCAGGCCCTCACCGATCTGCTGACTCTTGCCAAGGAAAGCCGCGATGCTCTGGGAAGTTGATGTTCATCTGCGCGAGCCTGCCGCCAGCGACCTCGCTGCCGCCGGTCGTGACCTCGGCCTCGATCTCGGTGCGGCCCGGACTGCCAGCGGCTGGCTGATCGAGGGTGAACTCGACCACACCACGGTCCAACGGCTGGCCGAGCAGCTCCTCACCGATCCGGTCACCGAAGCCTGCCGGGTCGCCGCGGTTGACGATCCAACGCTGCTGGCCCCACCGGAGAACTGTGCAAACGGAAGCCTGACGGGTGGCCTCGTGCTCCACGTTCTGCCCAAGCCGGGCGTTACCGACCCCGCCGCCGAGAGTGCCCGGGAGGCGATGGCCCTGCTGGGGATTGAGGCCACGGCGGTCCGCAGCCTGCGAAAATATTGGCTGCCAGCGAGCGTCACCGACGAGCAGGCTGAGCAGCTGGCCTGGAAGCGGCTGGCCAGTGAAGCCATTCACGAGGTCGCCAGGGGCGGCCTGACGCTGCGGAGCCTCACCGGCGGTGGCCGCTGGCATCTCGTCCGCGAGCCGGTGCCGCTCGACGGCCTCGACGATGCCGCCCTTGAGGCGGTCAGCCGGCAGCGGTGCCTGGCCTTGACGGCAGACGAACTACGGGCAGTACGGGACCACTTTGCGACGGTCGGCCGGCCCCCCTTTGAGATCGAGTTGGAGACGATCGCCCAGACCTGGAGCGAGCACTGCTGCCACAAGACCCTCGGCAGTCCGATCGACCATCAGGGCCCCGACGGCCATGTCCGCTACGACAACCTGCTGAAGGAGACCGTCTTTGCCGCCACGCAGACGGTCCGCGAGCGGCTTGGCCCCGACGACTGGTGCGTGAGCGTGTTCCGCGACAACTCCGGGGTGGTCCGGTTCGACGGCGACCACGACATCTGCGTGAAGGTCGAGACCCACAACCATCCCTCGGCGATTGAGCCCTACGGTGGTGCGGCAACCGGCCTCGGCGGCGTCATCCGTGACGTCCTCGGCACCGGCCACGGCGCGAAGCCTCTGGCTAATCTGGATGTCTTTTGTGTGGCGCCGCTCGACACCCCGGCCGATCAGATTCCCCCTGGGGTCATTCCGCCTCCGCGGCTGCTCGACGGGGTGGTGGCCGGTGTCCGCGACTACGGCAACCGGATGGGCATTCCGACGATCGCCGGCGCGGTCGCCTTCCACCCCGGCTACCTCGGCAATCCGCTGGTCTTCTGCGGCACTGTTGGCATCATGCCGCGGGACTCCGCCGACGGCCGCGTCGAGCCGGGCGATCTGGTGGTGGTCGCCGGCGGCCGGACCGGCCGGGACGGTATTCATGGGGCCACCTTCTCCAGCATCGAACTCTCCAGCGACAGCGAGACCGAGTCGGGGGGATCGGTCCAGATCGGCCATGCGATCCACGAAAAAACCGTCACTGACTTCGTGCTGGCCGCCGCTGAGGAACGGCTGTTCCATGCCATCACCGACTGCGGCGCCGGCGGGCTCTCCAGCGCTGTCGGCGAGATGGGGGCCGAACTGGGGGCCGAGGTCGATCTCGACACCGTGCCACTGAAGTACGCCGGCCTGTCGGCCACCGAGGCCTGGATCTCTGAAGCCCAAGAACGCATGGTGCTGGCCGTCGCGCCGGGCGACTGGCCCCGGCTGGCTGAGATTGCTCGTCAGGAGGGCACGGAGGCGACCGCGATCGGCCGGTTCACCGGTGACGGCCGGCTGGTGCTCCGCTGGGAGGGCGAGACAGTCGGCGACCTCGACTGTCACTTCCTGCACGAGGGCCGCCCCCGGCGTCGGCTCACCGCTCGCTCCACCCCCCCGGCTGAGACGCCGCTTGCCTGGTCACTCGACGGGTTCGATCTGGCCGGCGTGCTGCTCAATCTGCTCGGGGCAGCCGACGTCGCCAGCAAGGAGTGGATCATCCGGCAGTACGACCACGAGGTGCAGGGCCAAAGCGTGCTCAAGCCGCTCCTCGGGCCGGCCGCCGGCCCGGCTGACGCCACGGTTATTCGCGGGGTCCTCGGCCGGCCGCGGGGCATCGTGCTGGGCGTCGGCCTGCGGCATCATCTCGGCCCGCTCGATCCCTACCAGATGGCCGTCGGTGGGATCATAGAGGCAGTCGCCAACTGCATCGCCGCCGGTGCCGACCCGGCCCGCATCGCGCTGCTCGACAACTTCTGCTGGGGCGACTGCCGCCGACCGGAGTCGCTTGGCACCCTGGTTGAGGCCTGCCAGGGCTGCCAGGACGCGGCCATCGCGCTGGCTGCGCCGTTCGTCAGCGGGAAGGACAGCCTCAACAACGTCTTCACCTGGACCGATGCCAACGGCCGGCAGCAGGAGCGGTCGATTCCGCCAACGCTGCTGGCGACGGCGCTGGGCCAGATCGCTGATGTTGGCAACTGTCTCTCACCCGATCTGAAGCGACCCGGCAACCGGCTGGCGGTCATCGGTCACTCCGGCGGCGACCTGGCCGGCAGCCAGCTGGCGGTACTCGGCCTGGTCAGCGGCGGCCGCGTGCCGCAGGTCGACCTCACCGGTTGCCGACGGGTCTTTGAGCTGATCCATCGGCTGGCAACCCAGCGGCTGCTGCTGGCCTGCCATGACCTCTCCGATGGTGGCCTGGCCGTCGCCGCGGCCGAAATGGCCATCGGCAGCGGGCTGGGGGCCGATCTTGATCTGGCCGCCGTGCCGTTTGCCGCCCCTGGCAGTCCGGCAACGGCCAGCGACCTCGCCAGCCTGCTGACGGCAGCTGCCACCGAGTCCCCCGGCCGGTTTCTCTGTGAGGTCGCCGCGGCCGACACCGAAGCCTTTGCCGCCGCCTGCGGTGACCTGCCCTGGGCCTGGCTCGGTCGGGTGACCGACGACGGCCAGTTCACCCTGCGGGTCGCCGACGTCACGGTTGCTGAGATTCCGATCGCCGCCCTCGACGCCGCCTGGCGGGCCCCCAGCCGGGCCCACACCCACGACAGCCGCTAAGCCGGTCGCTGCTGTTTCATTCCCGTTCCGTTCGCCCCTCGGGTCCCTCGCATGCTTGCTCCCCGCGCCCTTGTCCTCCGTGGTCCCGGCACCAACTGTGACCACGAAACCGCCCATGCCTTTGAACGGGCCGGTGGCATCAGCCGCCGGGTCCATGTGCAGGCTCTCGCTGACAAGCCGGCGCTGCTCGACGACTTTCAGATTTTCTGCATCCCTGGCGGCTTCTCTTACGGTGACGACATTGCCAGCGGCCGCATCCTGGCCCTCGAACTGAGCCAACGGCTCGGTGATGCCCTGCGCCGGTTTCACGAACGCGGCGGGCTGATCCTCGGCATCTGCAATGGCTTTCAGGTGCTGCTGCAGACCGGGCTGCTGCTGCCGGCAGCCGACGCTGAAGGCCGGCGGCAGGCAACCCTGGCCCACAACACGTCGGGCCGGTTTGTCGACTGCTGGGTCCAGCTGCAGGCCGTGCCGGGCCACTGTGTTTTCCTGCAGGGCCTGAGCCGGTTTGAACTGCCGGTGGCCCACGCCGAGGGCCGGTTCGTGACCACCACTGCATCAGCCCTCGAGGCCTTTGACCGGGCCGGCCAGCTGGTGCTGCGATACAGCAACAACGAAGCCGGGCACCCGACCAACCCCAACGGCTCGGCGGGCGAGGTTGCCGGCGTATGCGACCAGAGTGGCCGGATTTTGGGCCTGATGCCCCATCCCGAACGGTTTATCGAGGCGACCCAGCACCCCGCCTGGATGGGCCGGCTCGACCCCACCGCCGAGGCGGCCGGCCTGGCGGTCTTTCGAAACGCAATCCGGACCGCCGGTGGAGATGCAGGTTGACCCCGGGCTGCTGGTCATCCTATTTTCCCCACCCGCTTCTGCCGCTGCCTCGCACTCAGGCCAACGGACGCCCATGCCGCTGCGTCACCACTGCTGCCGTTTCCCTGGCCCGACCTGGCCACTCCGCGTGGTGGTTTCCCTGACCATGGTCTGCCTGGCCAGTGGCTGCCAGCTGCCGTTTGCGGCCGGCTGGTTGGATGTTTCGTCCGCGCTACCGGCTGCGTCGCTGGCCGACGCCAACAACGGCCGGACCGAGCTTGATGGCCGGCTGAAGACCTTCCCCCTGGAACTGACCTTCGTGCGGTACGAAGAGGACGACACGGAACTCGGCACCGACCTCTGGAACCTCATTGATGAACAGTGCCTGCCCGACGACCTGCGGCATCGGCTGGCCGGCAACGGCCTGCGGGTCGGACTGATTCGCGGCCTGCTCCCCCCCGCGCTGGCCGAGCGGCTGGCCCCCGCGGCCGATGCCAGCGGTGCAGACCGGGCCGACAGTCCGCTCGCGACCGATCGGGCGGTGGTCCGGCGGGTCGTGCAGACCCTGACAGGCCAGGCGAATGAAATCGTGGCGACTCCACGGGTCGCTGAACTGGTGCTGCTGGAACGCGATAGCCGCGCTGATGCCGAGTCGCTGTCGGGACAGACCTATCGGGCCGCCAGTGCGATTTTCGACGTGCGGGTCAGCTCCGCCGCCGACGGCGGAGCCGACATCGAGTTGCTGCCGCTCATCCGGCATGGGGCGGTGGAACGGACCTGGATCGGTGATGACGGTGCCTTCCGACTCGAGGCCGGGCAGCAGCGGACCGAGTTGGACCGGCTAGAGCTCAGCCTGCGGCTGCCGGCCGACGGGACGCTGATCATCGCCTCGGCCGGGCAGCCCTCATCGACCGTTGGCGATGCCTTCTTCCGCGACCCCCGGGGCCGGCACGCTGGCCGCCGGCTGCTGGCGATCCGCCTGCTGGCCCGGACGACCGACCCGATGTTCACCGCCCCGGTCGACGGCGGCTGAGAACCTGGGCAAGCGTGGTAGTTCGACCGGCTGTCTGTCCTCCAGCTTGGTTGCAACATGCCTGTTGTGCCGATTCAGACTGATAGGCGTGGCGATGCGCATTTTCAATCACGGCGGATCGCCTCACCACGCAATTTTGACAGCCTGCAGCGGGAACGTTTTCCCAGGAATGCTGAGCAGTGCTGCCGCCGTTTCTGCGGGCACGACCAATGAGTACCACAGCGACCCAAAAAACTGGTTCGAACAAGCACCGGCCCAAGGCGACAACCGTTTTCGCAGCCGCCTTCCTGGCCGGTGCTGCGGCGGCCGTCGGGGTGAATCGGGCCTTTGATGTCCATCTGGCCCAATCGGTTCCCCAGGTGGAGAGCGAGCCGATTTTCGTCGCCCTCCGCTCGCTACCGAAGGGATCGCCCGTCACGATCTATGACGTGGCCTTGAAAGACTGGCCCAAGGCGATGCTCCCGGCGACCGCGTTGCGGTCCGATGCCGCCTTCGACGACGTGGTGCTGCGGCACCCGCTGCAGGAAGGTCAGCCGATCCTGTCATTGCAGCTGGCCCAAGCCAACCCGGAGCCGGCACCGCAGATTGCGGCGGCTGCCCAGGTCGAGCGCGAGCGGGTCGTCCAGTCGGGTCCATCGCGGCCGGCGCCAGCATTCGTTCCCTACGAGGCGGCGGAACCGATTCCGGTGCCAGCTGCGGTTGAGCAGCCACAGGCGGCGGCCCAGCCGGCTCCCGCGGCTGAACTGGCAGCGACTGATCCCGAGCCAGCGGCACCGTCGGTAACGCCGACACCCGAGCCGGTCGCCGCGGCCAAGACGCCCCAGCCGGAGTCCATGGCCACGACTGAGCCTGCCGCCACAGACGTTGTTGCCGCGGAGGTTCCCACGCCTGAGCCTACCGCGACCGAATCTGCGACCGCCGAGCCTGCGGCTGTTGAGCTGGCCGCCGAGCCGGACGCTGAGCCTGTGCTGGCGGAGACCGTCACCGAGCCGACCCCAGCGGCTCCAGTGGCCCCAGCGGTCGAACCGGTCGATGTGACCGCCGCCGTTCTCGCAAAGGCCGCGGCTAGTCAGGACGACGCCGGCAGCCCGCAGCAGCCGGCGGAAGCGGCCGTCTCCCCCGAGCCCGAGACGGTTGCCGACACGATGCCGGCCGCCAGTCCGGCCGCCCAACCGGCTGCCGCCAGCGGCGTCGCGACGCCTGCCGGCCCGGAGGTGATGCGATACCTCGTGGTACCCGAGCGGATTGCCCTGCAGGTCGACCACGCCTTCACCCGCCCGCAGCCGCCCGCCACCGCTAAGCAGGCCGCCCGCAGCCAAGGGGTTCAGCCACTGCCAGAAGCGTCGGCCGCAGCCGGCCGGTCCCAAGGGAGTCCGTCGTCTGCGACCCCGCGCCGCGATCTGGACCGCAGCCAGCAGCCGGCCCAACAGCTTCAGGCCGCAGCTGGCAGCATTCCGCGGAAAACCGCCCGGCAGCCGCAGCAGCGAACGCAGCAACGGACACCGGCCGCCCCCCAGCAACAGGCGGTAGCCAGCCAGGATGACGCCGATCAGCCAATGCTCCGGTCACTGTTTCCCAAGCTGTCAGCCGGCCTGACCGCCATGGGGCAGGAGTGGCGGCAATTCCGGGACGGCACCCGCGAGCCCACCCCGAACGAGAACGAACCCGGTGGTGCCGACAACGCAAGCAGCCAGCAGCGGTCGGCCGCCCGCCCTCGGCAATCGCGATAGAGGGATCTTCCGGCGGAACTTTCTGACGGGGCAGGTGCTTTTTCGGGATGGGCGACCCCGCAAACGCCCGGCGGTTCGCGGGCTACGGCCAGCAGCCGCCCAGGCTCTGTCTGAAAACTCAGTACCTGGCTTCGAGCGGCTCATTCGCCCCCCGGGCTACGTCCGGCTCGATCGCCCAATCTGCAAATCGGTCTGCTTCGTCGTCCTTGCCGGAGGCCAAAGCAGTTCGCTCTCGGGCCAACGGCAGCCTGTTCAGACAGTCTCTAGCCGACTGTGGCAGGAGTCTGCCGCCGCCGGATGAGCCCGATCCCGCCAGCGAGACCGACTGCAGCCCCAGCCGCACCCAGGCCGGCCAAGGCCAGGGCCATGCCTCGGCGCAGAAAAGTCTGCTGCTCGAATCGCTTCTCGATCACCATCTGGGGACGGGAAACGGTGGTGACTGAGAAATGCTTCTTCCAGGCCTCGTAGATCTGGGCGTCGGTCTGCTGGGCAACATTCTGCCGGATCGCCTCGGGATCGACCGGCGACGCGACCGTTCGGCCCAGCCAGCCTGCCGCCCCCCACGATAAGAGGGCGACCAGTCCGCCGGCCAGCAGCATGCCCTGGAACAGCCCCCAGCCCCGCCGGGCATCGGCAGCAGCCGCTGGAGCCAGCGGCAAGCGGGTGAGTTCCCGTAATTTGGGGACGGGCAGCGTTGCCTGGCAACTGCTGCAGGCAGCCTGACCGCCGGCCTGCCCGACACCGACGGGGACCGTCGCTCCGCACGAACATTTCAGAAGATATTTTTTCACGAGTCCTTTACCTCCCTCGGCCACCCCGCGGTCCGCGGAAAAAGCCGGCCCTGATCATTTGCCACGTGGGCGGTCCCCGTAAACACCGACGCCTTCCAGGACGCCGGTCGGCGGATCCATCCACGGCAGGCTCCTTCAGCAGCCTGCTAAAGCCGCTCCCGCCGTACTGTTTTACCACCGCCGGTGGCACGACCACTATTTTGCGCGCCGTTTGACACGGGAAAAGTTGGCCTTTCGCCATTGCCGGCGGCATACTCTGTCAGCGGCCCAGCGGTCCGCGGCGATCCGCGCGAGAAACTCGTCCCCCAACTCCTCCTCCCCGTCCCGATTCGGCTGCCTGCGGTGGCCGGCCGGCGGATCATCCGACCCCACAACCCCAGCGGACCGATTGCCCGATCCTCCCAGGTCTCCCCGGCCCGCAAAAATCGCTGCTTTTTTCCCCCACTGGACTTGTCCGCGACTTGAATCACACTGACGTCCACGCGAATGATGATTGCATTGGCAGTGATCCCGGGCGACCACTGCCGCCGTCTGGCCGACGGCCCACGCCCCCCGGCCACCCGCCCCTCCCCTTGATACACCACCATTGAAATGCTGCCGGCGGTCGCGGCTCACGGCACCGCCCACGCAGCGATCCCAATTTTGTTTTGTAGGCCGCAGGAAACCGAAGGAGTTCTGCCTTGTACGACTCGCTCTTGGACGAACTTGAAGATGACGTGGTCAGCCGCCCCCAGGAGGTGGAGGAACTTGGTGACAAGGTCGCCGATGACGAAGAGGCCGACGCGATCCTCGAACATGATGTCGATGGGGCGAATCTGGAAGACTCCGACAACGACCGTCGGCTGAATGCCGGAGGGAGTGGCACCAAAGCCAACGCCTCGGCCCAGCTTGACACTGCCGACAACGACAACGACGACATGCTGGCCGAGCAGGTCGAAAATTGGTCGGACGATCCGGTGCGGATGTATCTGACGCAAATGGGTGAAATTCCCCTGCTCACCCGCGCACAGGAAATTTACCTGGCCCGGCAGATTGAAACCACGCGGGCCCAGTTCCGTGCCAAACTGCTGGAGTGTGAGTACGTCTGCCTGAACGCCTTCAAGGTGTTGGCTCGGGTTCATCGCGGTGAACTCCCCTTCGACCGAACGGTACAGGTCTCGGTGACGGATCGGCTTGAGAAGGAGCAGATTCTCGGTCGGCTGCCGCACAACCTGCGGACACTCGAAGTACTGATCCGGCAGAACAAGGCCGACTACCGCACCGCCCTGTCGAAGCGGGCCAAGATGGGTGACCGTCGCCGGGCCTGGGGTCGGCTGGGTCGCCGCCGCAAGCGGTGCGTCCGCCTGATCGAGGAACTCGGCCTGCGCACCCAGCGGATCGAGACGATGATCCCGACGCTCAACGGGTTTGTCAGCCGCCTCAAGGAACTGAAGACCAAAATCGATGCCCACAAACGAACCAAGCAGCCGCCCTCGGCTCGGCACCATTTGGTGGACGAGTACCGGGCGATCCTCAAGGCCTGCCAGGAGACACCGCGAAGCCTGAAGCGGCGGATGGACGAGATCAACGAGATCTTTGCCCGCTACCAGAAGGCCAAACGCGGCCTTTCAGAGGGCAACCTGCGGCTCGTGGTGTCGATCGCCAAAAAGTACCGCAACCGGGGCCTGTCGTTCCTCGACCTGATCCAGGAAGGCAACGCCGGGCTGATGCGGGCGGTCGACAAGTTTGAGTACCGCCGCGGCTTCAAGTTCTGCACCTACGCCACCTGGTGGATTCGGCAGGCGATCACCCGGGCAGTGGCCGATCAGAGCCGGACGATCCGGATTCCGGTGCACATGGTCGAGACCATGAGCCGGGTGCGGAACGTCGCCCGCCAACTGCTGCAAGAATACGGTCGCGAGCCGACGATCGAAGAGATCGCCGCCCGGGCCGGTACACCGGTCGACGAGACCAGGCGGGTGACGGCAATGAGCCGCTATCCGATCAGCCTCGACCGTCCGGTTGGCAACAGCGAAGACAGCCACTTCGGCGATCTGCTGCCCGACACCGGCGCGGAGAACCCGGCAGTTGGTGCTGCTCAGGAGATGCTCCGCAACCGGATCAGCAAGGTGCTCAAAAGCCTGTCGTATCGCGAACGGGAAATCATCAAGCTTCGCTACGGACTGGGCGACGGCTACAGCTACACGCTGGAAGAAGTGGGCCACATCTTCAAGGTGACCCGAGAACGGATCCGGCAGATCGAAGCCAAGGCAGTCCGCAAACTGCAGGCCCCAGCCCGCAGCGAAGAGCTTTCTGGCTTCCTGGACTGACTTCACGGAAAGCTCGGGCATCCTGCCCGACTTTCCTTGGGCGGAAGGATGAAAAGCCAAGGTTTTCATCCTTCCGCTGGTGCTCATTGGCGGCGGCTGGTTTCACGGAAAGACCGGGCTTCCTGCCCGGCTTTCCTTGGGCGGAATGCCACAAAGCCAAGGTTTGTGGCGTTCCGCTGGTGCTCATTGGCGGCGGCTGGCTTCACGGAAAGACCTCCCACCGCAGCAAGACGCGAACTGGCCTCTGATTTACACTGGCCAACTCGCCCAGCAACCCCACAGGAGCCCACTGATGTTTCGCCCCCTCGCCATCCTCTTCATCGCCACGGCTACCAGCCTCACCACCGCTGCTGAGCCGGCCAACTTTCCCCGCACCACGATCGACCTCGGTACCGTCGTTAGTGACCTGGATGCCTCAGTCCGTTTCTACACTGCAGGGGTCGGTTTTCAAGAACTCAAAGGGTTCGACGTGTCAGCCGAACTTGCCGGGGCAGCCGGCCTAACCGACAACAAGCCGCTGAGTGTCCGCGTCCTCGTGCTTGGTGACGGGCCCACCGCCACGAAGCTCAAACTGATGCAGGTGGCCGGCACCAAACCCCGGACCGGTGACAACACCTTCATCCACTCCCACACCGGATTCCGCTATCTGACGATCATGGTGGCCGACACCGCGGCAGCCCTGGCCCGCCTGGAAAAAATCGGCGTGAAGCCACTGGCGAAGTCTCCGGTCACACTACCGCAGAACCTGGCCCCCGGAATGTCGCTGACCTGCGTCAAGGATCCCGACGGCAATCTGGTGGAGCTGATCGGGCCAACGCCGTAACCGCTGAATGTGCCACCGGCTTCAGCCGGCTGCTGACGGGATGATGCCTGCCCGCTCAAGCCAATCAATTACTCGATCGGCAAGCTCCGGCGGTGTTCCGGCAGTCGAGTCAACCACCAGCTCGGCTGCCGTCGGCTCTTCGTAGGGATCGTCGATGCCAGTGAAGCCCTTGATCTCACCGGCCCGGGCCTTCTTATAAAGGCCCTTGGGATCCCGCTCTTCGCAAACAGCCAGCGGCGCCTTGACGAAAACCTCAACAAAGTCGCCCTGCGGCAGCATTGCCCGTACGGCTTCACGGTCGCGGCGATACGGACTGATGAACGCAGTCAGGGTAATGATGCCGGCCTGCACGAAAAGCTCGGCCACTGCTCCGATGCGGCGGATGTTTTCAGTCCGGTCCTCAGGGCCGAACCCAAGGCCGAACCGTTTGGCAAAGGCCGCCCCGTGGCACGGTTCGAGCAGGACCGGAGAGGCAGTCAGGCCATGCCGGACGTTGTCACCATCGAGCACGAAACTCCGCTGCCCCCGGGCATGCAACAGGCTGTCCACCGCGTTGGCCAGGGTGCTTTTGCCGCAGCCTGACAGCCCTGTGAACCAGACCACGCAGCCCCGGTGACCAGCACTCGCCTCCCGATCGGAACGGCTGACCGAGGCGGTGTGCCAGCGGACGTCAACCAGTTCGTGGTCTGCTGCGGATGAGTCATCCCGAGGGGCCGGGGAATCAGATGCCATTGCGAATCCTTTCTGCCAATCGGCCCACAAACGGCTGCGGTTCGCCTGCCGGTGTCCTGAGCCTGTGGTCTACCAGCCGCCCAGTTCCACCGTTTGGCGGAAACGATTGGCGGCACCATTGGGCTGCCGCCGCTCGACCAGCAGCTCGACCTTGTCGCCGGGCCCGTGCCGGCCAATCAGCTGGGTGCAGACGTTGAAGTCGGGGACCGGCTGACCGTCAATTTCAACGATGATGTCCTGTGGCCGCAGGCCCGCCTTGTCCGCAGCTGAGCCGGCCTGCACACCGCTGACCAGGCACTGGCCGATCAGCGGCGCTCCGGCGATGCCCAGCTTGCCCCCCTTGCGAACATCGATTTCGGCTCCGGGCAACCGCTGCTGCAGGTCGGTGACAACCTCGTCCGAAAAGCCGGCACCGAACAGGTCGATTCGTTCAAGCCGCCGCAGCCGGCTGAGGGTTAGGGCATCCTTCTCCTCGAGCCGCACCCCATGAAAACTCACGTAGGTGAGCTGACGCAGCCGGGTCAGCAGCCGGAGGGCTCGGCTGTCTCCCCGCCAGTTCTCATCGATTTCGACCCGCAGACCGAAGGGGCCGGCCTCGTCAAAGACCGCCCCCAGTTGCTCAAGCATCTCCCGGGCGGAGACCGCCTGCGCGGCATCGTGGAAGTCGAGCGCCACTTCAGCCCGCTGGGCGATGGCCAGATCATGCCGGCCGGCAAGGGTCTCGAGGCCGGCCTCGGCAGCAGCCGCCAACTCGGCATCGTCGCGGGCAAGTAGTTGCCGCAGAATATCGACCGCCCGCAGGGCCCGTTCAGGGTCGGCTCCCGCCGCCGCCGCAACCAGCGGCTCGACCGCCGCGGCTCCCGCTGCCGCCAACCGCTGGGAGGCCGCCTCGCGGGCAGCAAACTGTTCTGCTCCCAGCTGCTCGATGGCGGTGGCAATGCCCGTTTCAGACGCTGCCCCGGCGGCCGGCAGCATCGCCGCAAACGACACAGCCGCCACAATTGACCGGGAGGCATCAAGCCACCTCCACCGTCCAGGCTGATACCGACACTCGAGCATGGCGTTGAAGGGAGACCCGAGGCTGAAAAAGAACCGGCCGGAGGGCTCCCCGGCTCCTTCAACTATATCACCCCCTTCCGGTTCACTCGCGACCAGTTTGGGCGGGCTACACTTCATTTTATCGTTCTTTGCCCGCAAGCGTGCCCATGCAACTGCCCATCCTCAACGCTCCCGCCCCGGCCGCTCCCCCGCTGCCAATGCACCCCGACGACCTCGCCGCCCGCGGCTGGGACTCGGTCGACGTCGTCTTCGTGACGGGTGACGCCTATGTCGATCACCCGAGCTTCGCCAACGGCCTGCTGGCCCGGCTGCTGGAATCGGCTGGATTCCGGGTGGCAGTGGTGGCCCAGCCCGACTGGCGGAACTGCGACGCCTGGAGGCAGTTCGGCCGCCCACGGCTCTTCTTTGCCGTTTCGGCGGGCAACATGGACTCGATGATCAACCACTACACGGCCAATCGGAAGGTCCGCAACGACGACGCCTACTCCCCCGACGGCCAGATGGGGCGGCGGCCGGACCGGGCCACACTGGCGTACTGCCAGCGGGCGCGGGAGGCCTTTCCCGGCACTCCCGTCGTGGCTGGCGGTGTGGAGGCGAGCCTGCGACGAATCGCCCACTATGACTACTGGAGCGATACGGTGCGGCGGTCGATTCTGCTCGATGCCAAGGCCGACCTGGTCGCCTTCGGCATGGGCGAGCGGACGATTCTGGACATTGCCCGGGGGCTGGCCGCCGGCAAGACGGTGGGCGATCTCCGTGACCTCCGCGGCGTTGCCTACCGGCTGGGAGCAAGCGCGCCGGTGCCAGCCGATGCCCAGACCCGCGAGCTGCCCGACTTCGAGGCGGTAAAGAGCGACCCACTCGCCTTCTGCGAGATGACCCGCATTTCCCACCTCGAGACCAATCCGCACAACGCCAAGCGGCTGGTGCAGCGGCACGGCCGCGAGGCGGTGGTGGTCAATCCGCCGGCCCTGCCGCTGGACGAATCCGAAATGGACCGGGTCTATGCCCTGCCCTTCACCCGCCGGCCGCATCCGCGGTACGGCACGGCCCGCATCCCAGCCTTCGAGGTGGTTCGCGACAGCGTCCAGATCATGCGGGGCTGTTTCGGTGGCTGCACCTTCTGCTCGATCACCGCGCATGAGGGCCGAATCATCCAGAGCCGGTCCCGCGAGTCGATCGTCGCCGAGGTCCGACAGCTGGCCGCCCAGCCCGACTTCAAGGGCACCGTTTCGGACATCGGCGGGCCGACGGCCAACATGTACCAGATGCGGTGCAGCCGGCCGGAGGTCGAGGCGAAGTGCCGCCGGCTCTCCTGTGTGCACCCTACGATCTGCAAGCTGCTGGGGACCGACCACGGGCCATTGAAGCAGGTGATGCGGGAAACCCGAGAAATCCCGGGCGTGAAACGCGTGCTGGTGGCCAGTGGCGTGCGGATGGATCTGGCTCGCCGCGACCCTGAATATCTGCAAGAGCTGGCCGAGCATCACGTCGGTGGCCACCTCAAGGTGGCCCCGGAGCACACCGACCCCGGCGTGCTCGACCTGATGAAAAAGCCGTCGGCCAACGACTACCTGGAGTTTGACCAGGCCTTCAAGGCGGCCAGCCGCCAGGTTGGCAAACGGCAGTACACGGTGCCCTATTTCATTGCCAGCCATCCCGGCAGCGGCGTCACCGAGATGATCGACCTGGCCGTGTTCCTCAAGCGAAACGGCTACCGGCCCGACCAGGTACAGGACTTCATCCCCAGCCCCTTCGACATCGCCGCCTGCATGTACCACACCGGACTCGACCCAATGACTGGCAAGCCGGTGACAATCACCAAGGGGCTTCGCGACCGCCGCATGCAGCGAGCCCTTCTGCAATTCTTCAAGCCGGAGAACTATTTCGAGGTTCGCCGGGCCCTCGAACAGGCCGGTCGGCAGGACCTGATCGGCTCGGGCTGTGACTGCCTGATTCCGGAGCGGCCGCCTCGCGAGGCCCTCGACCGCAAACGTCAGGAGGCCACCCGGGCCCTCACCGAACAGACCTCGGGCGACCACATCCGCGGCGGGCGGGCCGGCCGCGGGAACCGGCGGGCCAAAGTGTCCCGTGGCCGGAAGACGGTCGGCTATCGCCCCAAACGGGCCGGCCGTGAGTGAGCGTCGCGGATCATGCTCATCTCGGAGGCAAACAAGGACTCACCGGCTTCTCGCGGAATTGAGCGGGGAAGGGGTGTTGCCCATGCCAATCGAGCGGCGCCGGAAACTCAGCGGAATCCGGATGGCGAAGCGCGGTTTCCGTCGAGCGATTGCAGGACAGGATGTCCGGAGCGAACGTCCGGCGAGATGGCATGGGCAACGCCCCGACGCGCTCAGAAACATCCCCCGAAAATCCCCGAAGAAGAATTCACCACGAAGGCACGAAGAGCACGCAGGGAGTTGGGCCTGTGACGCCATATCTTCGTGTCCTTCGTGCCTTCGGGGGGCAAAAAATGAACGAGCGGGTTGATTCTGCGTAACAACTGAGAGAGGCTCCAGTGAGCGGCGGTGGGCCGCTCGGACCGAGACGACTCGACTGACGGGGGATGACCGATGACCCGAACCATGCTTTTCCTGACGCTGGCCACCGGTTTGCTACTGGCGGTGCCGACAACTGCCGAAGCAGTCAGCCCGCGAAATCCCTACCGCACCTTCAACCTCGGTGGCGTCAACTACGGCTCGATGCGGTGGGAGCAGGCCCAGCGGCAGGGCCGCCGGGTCTGGCCCTACAACGGCCGCTATTCGCGGTCATCGCGGCGTTCAAACCCAACGATGACTCTCGGCGGCATCAGCGGCGCAGGTGGTGGCGTGATCGTCCGCCAGGGGGGCCGCACCACCAGCAGCACGACCACGGGTACCGTGACCCGCAGCCGGCAGACCTCACGCTGAGCCGCTGGGAGCCGGCGGCGGGTCATCCTGATAGATTCGGTATTTTTTGGTCACCAGCGCCCCGCCACGTTCCAGCGTCCGCTTGGAAAGATGGTTGCTTTCAAGCACCCAGGAAAACTCAACTTCCTGCATGCCCCAGTTATAGAGCCGGGGCACCAGCGCGGCGTGTAGCACCAGGCCGACGCCCCAGGCCTGGTACTCGGGCACAACATTCGTGCTGATCGCCCGCATCCGCTTGATCTCCCTCCTGTTCCAGAGCAGCTTGAGAAAGCCGAAGGGGAACAGCCGGCCGTTGATCGCCTTGATGCGGGGGTTGTAGTCGAGCAGGCAGAAGACCGTTCCGATCGGCTTGCCTTCGACCTCGGCGACCAGCGAAAGCTCCGGCACGATCAGGTGCTTGAGGCTGGTGGCCAGATGTTCGACCTCACCGGCTGAGAGGGGCACGAACCCCCAGGTACCGGCAAGGCTGGTGTTGTAGATCTCGAGAAACATTTTCACTTCGTCGCTGAACCGGGACCGGTCGAGCGAGCGAACCGACACGCCAAACCGTTCCTTCACGCCTTCGACCATGATCCCCAGTTTCGAGTCGAGTCCCTCGAGCATCGACATCTCACCCCAGAAGGCGTAGAGATCTTCGACCTTCCCGAAGCCGCAGTCTTCGACCAGCCGGCCATAGAAGGGCTGGTTGTGAGTCATCATGAAGAACGGAGCCGTATCGAAACCTTCAATCAGGAGGCCGCACTCATAATTGAGTGACGGGTTGACTGGCCCGCGGATGGCGGTCATTCCCCGGTCGGCCAGCCACTGGCGGGTAGCAGCAAACAGGGCGGCGGCAGCCTCCGGATCTTCGTCACATTCGAAAAATCCGAAGAACCCGCGGTTTTCCTGATACCGCTCGACATGCCCTCGATTGACGATCGCAGTGATCCGGCCGACGTCCCGACCGTCGCGGACCGCCAGGAACGATTGGCTGCGATTCCGCTCATAAAACGGATGCGGCCTGAAGCCCAGCAGCTCCTCTTGCGAGAGCCGCAGCGGCGGCACCCAGCAGGGGTCATCGGCATAGATGCGCCAGGCAAGGTCGATGAAGCGTCGCTGCTGACCGCGGCTGTCAACGGGTTCGATGGTGACGGACGGCACGCGGTGACTCCTCCGGGCGGGCGGGCAAAAAAGACTTCGTTATTCGTCGGCTGCCGGCGACCAGTGATCGCGCATCTCACCAACGCAACCGATTCTGCTTCGTGGCCGGAAAAACCGTCAACGCCCGAACCCCCCGTTTAGGCTGTTTCTGGCAAAAGTTGCACGGGCCGATTTTCCGATTAATTGTTGTTTGAGTGAGAGATGGTGGCCTTTTGTCGGTCGCCTCGCGATCGTCCGGGGGCGGCCGACGATTGTTGTTTCGGCTTGTTCGACGCAAAGGGTTCTCGTTTGATCGCTATGAATACTACCGCATCCGCCCCGCCTGCAGTTGGCCCAGGCGACTGCCTGGTGACCGGCGGCACCGGCCTTGTCGGCAACAATGTAGTCCGCCGGTTCCTCGAACAGGGCCGCCGGGTCAGGGTGTTGGTCCGGCCCCGTCGGGGCGGCACCGATCGTTCTCTTGAAGGCCTGGCGGTCGACCAGGTGTTCGGCAGGCTGGAGGACGAAGCCAGCCTCCAGCAGGCGGTTGATGGTACCAGCCTGGTGATTCACTCAGCGGCGGTCGTGCACTGCGGCTGGCGTCACCGTGACGAGATGCACCACGTCAATGTCGAGGGCACCGCCCGCTTGGCCCGGGCGGCTCGGCGGGCCGGCGCCCGCTTTGTCCATGTCTCCAGCGTCGATGCCCTCGGCCTGCGTGCCGACGGCGTGCCTGGTGATGAAGAGACACCGCCGGGTGGCATGGTGGAGTGCCCCTACGTCGTCACCAAGCGGGCGGCTGAGGCGGCCGTGCTGGCAGAGGTGGCCCGCGGCCTCGATGCGGTCATCGTCAACCCGGTCTATATGATCGGCCCCTGGGACTGGAAACCATCAAGCGGCCGGATGCTCCTGGAAGTCGGCAGCGGCAAGGGGCTGCTGGCCCCTCCCGGGGCGAACGACTTTGTCGATGTGCGGGACGTGGTCGCCGGCATCGAGTCGGCGGCGGCGCGGGGCCAGACCGGTCGCCGCTACATCCTCGGCGGACATTCGCTGACCTACCTTGAGGCCTGGCGGATCTTCGCCGAGGTGACCGGCCGCCGCCCGCCACTGGGCAACGCCCCGCCGCTGGCCGTCCGCACCGCGGGCTGGTTCGGTGATCTGGCCGCTGCCGTGCTCCGCCGCGAACCGCCGGTCAACTCCGCGGCCGCTGGCATGTCGATGCTGCGGCACAACTTCTCCTGCCAACGGGCGGTCACGGAACTGGGCTACCGATTCCGGCCGTTCCCCGAGACGGTGGCAGATGCCTGGGTCTGGTTCTGCGAGCACGGCTACGCCGGCAGCCGGCCAGAGCGGTACACTCTGCCGGAATCATGCCCCACATCCTGCTCGTCGAAGACGAGAACCATCTCGCCATCGGCATCCGGTACAACCTGACGTCCGAAGGCTTCACCGTCACGGCCGTTGCCGACGGTCACGAGGCCCTCGCCGTGTTCGAGCAGGGCGACCCCGAGGTCGATCTGGTCGTCCTCGATCTGATGCTGCCCGGCATGAGCGGCTACACGGTCTGCGAAACGCTCCGTGCCCGCGGCAGCCTGGTGCCGGTGGTAATGCTGACCGCCCGAACCCTGGTCGAAGATCGTATTCGTGGCTTTGACGCTGGCGCCGACGTCTACCTGCAAAAGCCATTCGACCTCGACGAACTGCTCTCCGTGATCCGCAGCCTGCTCAGCCGCCGGGGGAGTAGTGGGGCCGACGCGTTACCGCGGGCCGACAACAGCTTCAGCTTTGGCCGGGTCAAGGTGAACTTTGATACCTGGGAGATCCGCTGTGATGACCAGCCGGTGCGGCTGACTGCCCTCGAGATGAAGCTCCTGCGTTACCTGATCGAACATGAAGGGGTGGTGGTGTCGCGGGCCGAACTGCTCAAGAACGTCTGGGGCATGGAGCGGGCTCCGGCCACCCGGACGGTCGACACCTTCATGCTGAATCTCCGCCGTGCCTTTGAAGAGAATCCATCGAAGCCGCGGCACTTCCTTTCGGTCCGGGGAGCAGGCTACCGGTTTGTCAGTGAGCCAGAAGCGGAGCCACCACCTGCGTCAGCCAAGTAACGTGGCTGCCGCTTGGGCTGGATCGTCACTGGCAAGCAACGATTCCCCGACCAGCATCGCCCCGATACCCGCCGCCTCGAGCCGTTCGACATCGGCCCGACTACGGATGCCACTCTCAGCGACCAGCACACACTCAGCGGGCACCCGATCCCGCAGCCGCAGCACATGGCCGATGTCGGTGGTCATGCTCCGCAAGTCGCGGTTATTGATGCCGATCAGCATCGCCCCAAGGTCAAGGACCCGCTGCAGGTGTTCTTCACTGTGCAGCTCAACCAGTGGTGTCATCCCGACATCAAGAATCTGCCGGTAGAGACTTCGCAAGTGGCAGTCGTCGAGGCACTCGGCAATCAGCAGGACGGCATCGGCGGCATGGGCCCGGGCCTCGACGACCTGATAGGTGTCGATGATGAACTCCTTTCGCAGTACCGGCAGAGTCACTGCCGCCCGGGCAGCGACGAGATCGGCCAGACAGCCGCCAAACCCCGGGCCATCGGTGAGCACCGAAAGGGCTGCAGCGCCAGCCTCGGCATAGCCCCGAGCAATTTCGGCCGGTTCAGCGCCGGGCCGGATTTCACCGGCGGAAGGACTGCGACGTTTGAATTCAGCGATCAGGCGAATGCCACCCGGTGCGGCGACCGCAGCAAAAAAGTCCCGCGGCGGCGGGGCAGTGGCGAGTAGTGACTCAAGCTCGGCAAGTGGCCGCGCTACCCGCGCCGCCGCTACCTCCTGCCGTTTCCGTTCCACGATCCTGTCGAGCACAGACGCCATTGAACACCTTGCACAAAGTGAGGAGAGCTTCGCGAGTTTATCACCGGCAGACAGAGAATGACCGGGAGCAATCGGTAAAGTCGGCGGCGGCCGCTCGGAGGTGCCCACGCCCACTCGCTTGACGTTCACTCAGGCCATCCGGGCCTTCGTTCACTGCACGTCCGCTTCGCTTCGCCATCCTGGCTTCGCTCGCTTCCGTAGCTCGCTCGTGGGCATGGACACCCCCTCGCTGGTCAACGGTGATGCGTCTTGGAATCCGAGAGGCAGGAGCGACCGAACGAGGGGTGTGTTCCACGTCGCCCCCTTCTCGCCCAACCCGACTGCCAGCCGGCGGCCAGATGCCGCCAATGAGCACCAGACGGCGCTCCGTCTTGCTGCACGTTTTGATGGCGAGGCGTCACCCGTACCAGAGAGAAAAAGCCCGTGCTTTGAAGCCCGAAGCGCAAGCTGAGGGAGACCGGGTTTTTTGAATCCAGACACGCATTCCCTCGGCTCGCGCCTCGGGCTTCCCGGAATTCCGTTCGGCTCAGTGAGTTATCAAAAGCCGCAGGCCGGGGAAGACGCAACGCTAGCCCCGGGCTAGCGGCCGGAGGTTTTACCCTTCTCAAGTAGCTCAAAAACAACACAGAATCCGTGCCGAACACCATTGACCGGATGTCGGTACTTTCCGAAAGGCAGCTGCCGCCAATGAACACCAGCGAATGGGTGCCAACCGTGGCTTTTCCGTGAAGCTAAAGGTGTGCATGAACCCCGTGCCAGCCGGCGACAGGATGTCGCAAATGAGCACCAGCGGAAAGATGAAAACCTTGGCTTTTCATCTTTCTGCCCCAAGGAAAGTCGGGCAGGATGCCCGAGCTTTCCGTGCAATCAGTGCCGGAAGTGCCGCCGCGACGTGAACACCA
>CBFIHA010000035.1:23804-34487 GCA_965662195.1 uncultured Pirellulales bacterium | reverse complement strand
TCGGATTTGAGGGGAAGATTCGCTGGGACTCGACAAAGCCGGATGGCCAGCCCCGCCGGTGCCTCGACGTGACCCGGGTCCAGGACCTGCTTGGCTGGAAAGCAGCGGTACCATTCGAAGAAGGGCTGCGTCGAACCATTGACTGGTGGCGGGCCGAGCAGACGGAGAAGGCGTGAGCAACGTGCCTCGGGTGCAGCCCGGCTCAATCGCAGTGGTCAGCCACACGATGCCGGGAGGCTGTAACGGGCAGGCCGTCATGCTTCAGCGGCTTGGTGAAACGGTGGCGGCTGCAGGTCATCCACCCGGCCTGCTGTTTATCGATACTGATCGCAAGGCCCGGCGTCGGACTGAGCTGCCGGAGGGGCTCCCGGTGCAAGCGGTCAGAACCCCCTGGGCTTTGCGGAAACTGAGCCGGTGTCACGGCACCCATCGCTGGCTTTTTCCACGGCTGGTGCGGTACCGAGCCCGCCGCATTGCGGCAATTGTCCGCCGGCAGCAGTCAGCGGCCATTGTTGGCTGTACCGGCGGTGATTTGCTCGATCTGCCCGCTGCTATCGAGGCGGGGCGGCTGGTCGGCGTTCCTGTCTTGCTCTACTACTTCGACGACTACGCGATTCAGCGGAAGATTCTGGGAAGGCTCTGGTCGCCCAGCATCGTGACGCATTTGGGTGAAGTGATAGAACCCCAGGTATTACGGCAGGCCGCCGGTGTCATCGTCCCCAACGAAACCCTCGCTGAGGACGTTTGTCTGCGGACCGGCACGCCGACCATCGTGGTGCGGAATCCGGTCGATACAGAGTTGTATGCCCGCCTGCGGCACCAGTTTCCACGCCCGCAGGCTCGCCGATCCCGGCCGCTGCGGATCGTCTACACCGGGTCGGTCTACGCCGCCCAGGCCGATTCGATTCAGCGGTGCTGTCAGGCCATCACCGCCGCTGCAGTCCGCGGGGTGCAGGCAGCGCTGCATGTCTATGGCCCGCCACCCGATCGGGAGATTCGGGGGAGCCTCGAACATGCACCGATTGCCTGGCACCCGCCAACAAGTCAGCAGGAGTCGGCCGCAATCCAGGTGCAGGCTGACATTCTATTCCTGCCGCTGAGCGTCTCCTGTGCCTACCCAAAACTGATCCGCAGTTCGGCGCCGGGCAAGTTCGGAGAATATCTCGCTTCTGGCACCCCGGTGCTCATTCATGCCCCGGCCGACTCCTTTCCCGTGCGCTTCGCCAGCCGGTACGGCTGTGCCGCAATCTGCTCGACTCCTGAGGTCGAAAGCCTGACTGAAACGATCTGTACCCTCGCTGGTGATGCAGCGATCCGTGACCGCGTCAGCAGCGCAGCGATCACTGCGGCGGCCGATTTCTGTCAGCAGCGAAACAGCCAGCGGTTTGTCGAATTCGTTCAGAGCGTACTCCGCGAGAAAAGGGAGGCGGGTTGAGGCTCGCTGGAGGGCAGCTTGAATGAGCGTTGGTCGTATCCCCGCCCGGCGACGAGAATTTCACCGCCCCCGAGCGGTCATCCACGCAGGCTGATTGCGGTCTACGGCTTCAGCAGCCGGCAGCAAAACCGACGGCGGTGTTTCCAGAGCTGCCCGGCGAAGCTTTGCCAGCCTGCCAGACGCTTGGCTGCCGGCAGGGCTGCCAGCAGCCGCCAGCCGGTCTGCCGGCCATGCAGCAGGGCCCGCCAGTAGCCTTCGACAAACCCACTCGCCGCAGTTTCTCGGTCCTCGGGGCGAATGTACGCCGCGACGTGCTCCTGAAAGACGAGGTAATTCTCCGGCTCGATCGGAACCCCCGTGTTGCCGTCGTGGCTGCGATAGACCGCGAGCCGTTCCGGGACATAGCCAACCCGCGATCGGTAGGCGATGCGGGTCCAGAGTTCCCAGTCTTCAAAAGGAATAATCCGGCGGTCGGTGCTGAACGCCCCCCGCTCCGCGAGGGCCGACCGTCGGACCACGACCGTGAGCGTGCCGATGGGATCAGACTGCAGCAGGGAGGGGAAGAGATGCCCCTGCATCACGCCTTCGCTGGCCGGCCGGGCCGCAGCCATGGGGGTGGGTTCGAGACCGCTGCTGATGGCAAAGTCGGTGTGGACCAGGTCAAGGCTCGGGTCGGCGGCAAACACGGCCAGCTGCTTTTCCAGCTTTTCGGGAAGCCACCAGTCATCGGAGTCGAGGAATGCGACGAATTCACCCCGCGCCTGCCCGATGCCGGCGTTCCGGGCGGCGGACCGCTCCGCATTTGCCTGCCAGGTGGAGCGGACCCGCGGCTCACTGGCGTAGCGGGCGGCAATCGCCTTGCCCGTTCCGTCGGTTGAGCCATCGTCAATCACCAACACTTCGAGGTTTGCGTAGGTCTGCGTCAGCACGCTGTCAATTGCCCCGAGCACCAGTTCACGGCGGTTGAAGGTCGGGATGACTACCGAAACCAAGCCGGGCTCACCACTTGCCGGTGCTTCTCCCGCCGCTGGTCGCGGCTCCAATTCCAGCGGCACCTCCTGATGGCAGCCGGTGGGGACAAAGCCCCGGAACTGATCCCGTCGCACCCGCTCGCCCCGGGCAAACCGCCGGGAGAGCACGCGGGCGTCATGCGCGAGATCACCGCCGGCCCGATTGTCCGAGACGGTCTGTACCAGATTGATCGGGTTGCAGAAGGCGACCGCGGTTTCAAAGGAAGCGAGCAACGGTTTCTGTTCGGCGAACCGGTCACGGAGCTTGGTCAGCTGATATTCCAGCAGATTGGGATTGCCGGGGCGGCCTTTGGCCAGAACGGGCCAGAGGTCGGCCACCCGATAGACCGAACTCGAGACCTCCAGGGGATAGCCAAAATCACCTTCGGCAACAGTCCAGTCGAAGCTCACCATGCCATCACCGATGGGGGTGAGTGGCGGCACCGCCTGCGTGGTCTGGGCCATATAGTTGGCCGTCGCGTTCCGGCCCAGCCGGAGCGAGAAGCCAAGTAGCTCTGGCCGCTTGGCAAGCAGACGGCTGACAGCAGGGAACTCAAACGGGGCGACAACAATGCAGTCATCGACACCCAGCAGGACATGGGAAAACCGCTCGGCCGTCCGCTCGAGCGGCTGGGCTTCCGCACTGCCGGGCCACTGCCAACTGCTGAAGAAGCCCGCCCGCACCGTCGGCTGAAACAGGCAGGCGGCCAGGTCATCAGCGAATGCCTGTTCTTCAAGAAAGAGCAGCTGGCAGTCCGGGTGCAGCTGACTCAGTTCAGAGCAGACCTCTCGGTATTGCCGCAGATAGACGTCGTCAGTTGCCCGCAGCAGCACCTGGATCGGCATGCCTCCCAAGCCCTGCCCCTGTTCGAGCAGCGTCCGCAGCGTGCAGTGCAGCTGCAGCGGCCGGTCACGGCTGAAGAGGATGATGGTATCCATGCGTCGGCGTCGGCGGCTGCCGCCAGACGTTCTCCTGCACGTAGGGAATGTAGCTGTGGACGAGTTTGAGCAGTTTCCAGGAGACACCGCCTCGGTCATAGGCATCGACTCGTGCTGCCTGCCGGCCCGCTGCTGCCTCGGCCACGGCCAGCCGAACCGCATCGAGCACCGTCTCGCGGCCCAGTCCACACATGATGACGACGCCCTCGTCCATGCCCTCGGGCCGTTCGTGGGTGTCGCGGATGGTAATGGCGGGAAAGCCAAGAATCGCCGACTCCTCCGTGATCGTGCCGCTGTCTGAAACGACACAGCGGGCCTGCTGCTGCAGGTGCACATAGTCGAAGAAGCCAAACGGCTTTTCAAACCGCAGCCGGGGGTCGAGCGACGTGCCACTGAGTGCCTCCAGCCGGGCCCGCGTGCGGGGATGGGTCGAGACCAGGACCGGCAGGTCGTAGGCTTCGGTCAGACCGTTGAGGGCGTCGAGCAGCTGGTGCAGCCGCTCCGGGGCATCGACATTCTCCTCCCGGTGGGCACTGACCAGAAAATAGCCGCCAGCCTCGAGGCCAAGCCGCACCAGCACGTCTGAGCCGGCAATCTCAGCCTGAAAGGCCTCGAAGACTTCGGGGAGGTGGGAGCCGAGGGCAAAGACCCGGTCGGCCGGTAGATTCTCAGCCAGCAGGTACCGGCGGGCGTGCTCGGTGATCGTGATGTTCACGTCACTGAGATGGTCGACGATCTTCCGGTTGATCTCCTCCGGCACCCGGGCGTCGAAGCAGCGGTTACCCGCCTCCATATGGAAGATCGGGATCTTCCGGCGTTTCGCCGCGATGACCGCCAGGCAAGAGTTGGTGTCGCCATAGATCAGGACCGCCTCGGGCGTTTCGGCTGCCAGCACCTCGTCCACCCGCTCGATCACCCGGGCGATGGTGGCCGCTGGCGTTGTTCCCGCCGCCTCCAGGAAATGGTCAGGCCTGCGAATTCGCAGATCATCAAAGAAGACCTGGTTGAGTTCGTAGTCGTAGTTCTGGCCGGTATGGACCAGCACATGCCGGGTCTGCTGGTCGAACAGGTCGATCACCCGGCACATCTTGATCAGTTCGGGTCGGGTTCCGACCACAGTCATCACCTTACGCACGAAGCTGCTCCTGGACGTAGTCGAGGGAAAGCAGCAGGTCGATCACCTGCTGCCGGTCGAGTCGCTCGGTGGTGTGGGAGGTGTAGTCCTCGCTGGCCGACACGCTCGGCTCACCTTCGACAAAATACTTGGCGTAGTTGAGGTCGCGGTTGTCCGCGGGAATGCGGAAGTACCGGCCCTCATCGACTGCCTTGGCCATCTCCTCGCGGGAGACGAGTGACTCAAACAGCTTCTCACCGTGACGGGTGCCGATCACCCGGACCGAACTTGAGCTCGCAAAGATTTTGATCAGTGCCTCGGCCAGCACCTGGATCGTGCAGGCGGGAGCCTTCTGAATGAAGATATCCCCCTGCCGGCCCTGCTCGAAGGCGTGCAGGACGAGGTCAACTGAGTCGGGCAGGGACATCAGGAAGCGGGTCATCTCCGGGTCGGTCACGGTCAGTGGCTCCCCCGATTTGATCTGTTGGATGAACAGGGGAATGACCGATCCACGGGAGGCCATCACGTTGCCGTAGCGGGTGGCTGAGAAGACCGTGTCATCTGAAGTTTGGAGCCGTGACTTGGCCACCATCAGTTTTTCCATCATCGCCTTCGACAGCCCCATCGCATTGATCGGATAGACCGCCTTGTCGGTGCTGAGCACGATCACCCGTTTGACCCCGCGGGCAATTGCGGCGTTGAGGACGTTCTCGGCCCCGAGCACGTTCGTGCGGACCGCCTCGAGGGGATAGAACTCGCAGGAGGGCACCTGCTTCAGCGCCGCAGCATGAAAGACATAGTCAACGCCACTGAGGGCATCCCGCAGGCTGTCCTCGTTGCGGACGTCACCGATACAGAACCGCAGTTTGGGATGGTTCAGCGCGATCCGCATGTCTTCCTGCTTTTTCTCATCCCGGCTGAAGACGCGGATTTCCCGGACGCCGGTGTCGAGAAACCGCCGCAGGACAGCGTTGCCGAACGAGCCGGTACCACCGGTGATCAAAAGAACCTTGTCGTCGAACATCGTCTGAGTGTTTTCCGGAAGGAAAATCTGGCAGGTGCCCTTTGTCAGCCGAAGGCGTGCATCTGCCGGATGAGTTCAGGCCAGGGTGGGGGAAGATAGCCGGTCGCTGCCTGAAACCGACTGGCATCGAGGGACCGGTCGATCACGACTTCGTCGCTGGGCTCAATCTCGATGGCTTTGCCATACTCGGCTGCGACCAGCCGCAGCAGGGCGTCCTTGTCGATCGGCGCGGCTGCCAGATGGTAGAGCCCGTGCAGTTTGGGGCTGGGCAGCACCAGATCGCGAATCACCGTTGCCAGTTCGACGGTCGGGAGGCCGGAGAAGATCGCTCGGCGATAGCCCGTCACCCGGCCGGTCTGGGCCAGAAACCAGCCGACCAGGCTGCGGCAGCTGGCCTGTTCGGTGCCGATGATCGAGGTCCGCAGGGTGATGGTGTGTGGGGCGGTCACCTCGCCGAGCAGTTTCGAGCGGCCGTAGAGGTGCGTGGCGTCGGGGACGTCGGCTTCGGTGTACATCCCCTTGGCCCCGGAGAAGACGCAGTCGGTGCTGATATGGATCAACCGGCTGCCGCCGACGGCGCAGAGCTGGGCCAGCCGGTGCGGCAGCATCGTGTTCAGGGGGATCGCCTGCAGCGGGTCGTCGGCATCGGCCACCTGTTTGACCAGGCCGATGCAGTTGACGACGACATCGGGTTGGGTGCGGGCGAAAACCCGGACGATCGAATCGGGGTGTTCGACATCGATGCCGGTCAGGAGTGATGGCTGGAGATGATCAGCAAAAAACCGTCTGGCCGATTCACTGCGGGCGGTGCCGCTGACCGTGTGCTCGCGACAGTCGCTCAGCAGGCGGAACATGGCATTGCCGAGCATGCCGGAGGCACCAAAAACCAGGATCTTCATCGGCAGCCGGGCATCCTGCGGCAGAGTGGGTGGCAGGGCAGCAGGCCACGAACAGGCCGCTCCTGCGAACGAACACTGAATTGTGTTGGCTGCCGCGGCGATTCAACAAGGGCGGTTTGTCAGCGCCGACGGCCGTGGCCGCCGCACACCCGCAGCAGGTGCCGAAGCCGACCAGTGGTTACGCCCACCGCACCCGCGGCGCGTCCCCCGGGCCGCGGGTGCCGCAGAAGGAAACCTCCAGGCCGAGGGCCCGGGCCAGAGCGGCCTTGGTCAGCGCCGCCCGGTCGGCGGCCGCCGCGTCGCGGCAGTAGGCGACCTGAATGTGGTTGGCCTGGTGGCGAGCCATCATCTGGTCGCGGTCGATGCCGTAGGTGACCGCGTGCATGATCGGCCATTGCCTGGTCGTCGATTCCAGCCGCCGCCGGGTCTCCTCCTCGGGCAGGGCGATGGCGGCAGCCCGGCCGATATCCATGCAGAGTTTTTCCGCCGGGCCCGAGCCGTCGATCCAGATCCGGCTCCAGACGATCTCGCCCGGCTTGCTCACCCCGGCCAGCGTGCTGCCGCCGAGCCGGAAATACATTGCTGGCTGCCGGTAGCCGTGGGCGCCTTTCCAGCCGCCGACGAAATGGCTGGGCGGGGCGGCCCCTGAGATCTCGAAGACCCAGACCCAGTCGCTGGTGGTGCCCGACTGATCCCAGTCGCCCCAACGGATGTCATGCAGGGTGTTTTCAACCGGCTCCCCCAGCGCCTCATGCACCCGCTGGGTCAGCAGGCCGTCAAGGCCGGCACACTCGTCGACCTCGTTGAAGTGTGTCAGCGGCCGGCCCTTGTAGAGCACCCGCGAACTGCCGGCCGCCGTGACCGGGGGCCGCTTTGAGTCGTTGAGCATCCCCTCGACCAGGTCACTGGCCGGCAGTAGATCCTTGAGCCCCTGCTGGTATTGGATACCGATCAGGTCACAGCCGAAGCGGTCGGCCAGCCGCACCGCCGCGATATACATCTTGCACTGGGTCAGCACCTGGGCCCGGGTCAGCGTGGTCGCCTCATCCCGGCCGAAGTGAAAGGTCATGCCCGCCTTGGTGAGCCAGGCCAGCACCTCCCGGGCGTCACGATCGGGCACCTGCTGGGTCTCGTAGTAGAGGGCACTCTGGCTGAGCCGCTCCTTGAAGACCCCGGTCGGGTGCAGCAGCCGGTCGGGGATGATGGCATTGAACATTCCCATGCAGCCTTCGTCGAAGACCCCCATCAACGCCTTTTTTGTTCGGAGCTCAGCCGCCAGCCGGTCGGCCTCCAGTTGGAGTTTTTTGGGAATGCCGACGGCATCGAGCGGGGTGACATGGCTGGTGTCGTGGTGGACCTGCTGCCGGGTGAGCCAGCCGTCGAGGTGGCGGCGAAATGAGGGGGCAGCGAAGTCGTCGGCCCAGAGCGTGCTGTAAGGAACCCCCGCCTTGGTGAGTGAGCCGTTGAGATTGAGCATGCCGACGAGGCCCGGCCACTGGCCCGACCAGTTGGCGACGGTGAGAATCGGCCCGGTATGCGTGGAGAGCCCTGGCAGCACATGGTTGGAGTACTGCCAGACGGCCTCGGCGACCACAAGTGGCGCAGCCGGATTGATCGCCGCGAACGCGTCGAGCCCCTCGCGGGCACTGGCCAGAAAGCCGTGGCCGCGTTTTCTGGAGACGGCGTGGCCCCGCCGCAGTGTCCAGCCCGCTTCGGCAAAGGCCTGGGTGAGTTCCTTTTCCATCGCAGCCTGAGCCGGCCAACAGGCCCGATTGGCCGCTTCTCGGAGGTCACCGCTGGCGACGAGGATTCCTTCTGGTTGGCTGTTTGCGGACCGCTGTCGGGAACGCAGGGCTGGTGTGGCATTCATACGGACAATCTTCCCGGGGGGAAATGGAAGGGGCCAAGGCTTTCACGAACGGCAGCGAAATCAGGCCGATTGGAAACCCGGCGTTCAGGCCAACTATACTCAGGGTCAATTCGAGTGTGGCTGCCACGATTGCCGGAATTACCGGTTTGGATTGTCTGTGCTGGCAGTCACGAACACCCGTCTCACATCGAGGAGGTTTCCATGCGGTTCCGAATAACGACCGAGTTCTTCCCACGGTTGCTGCTCGCTGCCGTCTTCCTTGGCGGGGGCGTGGTGCAGCCCAGCGTTGCTGAGGAAAAGCCAACTGAGAAAAAGCCCGCTGAAGAAAAGCCCGCTGAGAAAAAAGAGCCTGCAGCTCCCCAGAACCTTGCCAAGTTTGGCCGCTGGATTATTGCCGCTGACTACAGCAGCGACGGTGGCACCCTGGTGACGGCGGGGGGTGAAAGCCTGCTCTACCGGCCGGGTGATGTTGTTGTCTGGAGGGCCGATGGGAGTCGGGTGGCTGACCTGGCGGGGCATCCGACCGCGGTCTGGGCCGTACGGGTTTCGGCCGATGGCAAACTGGCCGCGACCGCCGGCTATGACGGGCTGGTCAAACTCTGGGATCTGCCCGGACGGAAACTCAAGGCCGATCTGCAGAAGCACAAGGGCTGGGTCCGGTCGCTGGCCTTCTCACCGGATGGCTCGCGGTTGGCGACGGCCGGCGAGGACGGCACCGTGGTACTCTGGAACACGGCCGACGGCAAGGACGTCGCCACGGTGACGGCCCACGAGGGACCGGTGACCGCCGTCGCCTTCGCCCCCGACGGCAAGACGCTGGCCACCGGCGGCGGTGACAAGCTGATCAAACTCTGGAACCCCGCCGACGGGAAGGAAAAGGGCAAGCTGGCCGGCCATGAGGACACCATCTGGTCCGTCGCCTATTCACCCGATGGCTCACGGCTGGCCTCCGGGGGGGCGGATCGTACGGTGCGGCTCTGGAGTGCCTCTGATGCCAAGGCCGCGGGCACGCTGGCCGGGCACAGGGACTGGGTGACCAGTGTTGCTTTCAACGCCGACGGCAGTCGGCTGGTGAGTGGCAGCCTCGATGGTGGGGTCAAGCTCTGGGATGTGAATGCCAGCCGGGAGCAGGAGTCTCCCCCGGCGGCTTCGTCGAGTGTCTGGTGCGTTGCCTTTGCCCCCGACGGCAAGACGATGTTTGTCGGCACACACGCCGGTGGCCAACTGGTGACAACCCCGGCTCCGAAGCTGCTGCCGGAACCGCCCAAGCCGAAACCCGAGCCCGCAGCCGACAAGCCTGCCGACAAGCCTGCCGACAAGCCTGCCGACAAGCCGGCCGACAAGCCGGCCGACAAGCCGGCCGATAAGCCAGCCGATAAGCCAGCCGATAAGCCAGCCGATAAGCCAGCCGATAAGCCAGCCGATAAGCCAGCCGATAAGCCTGCCGATAAGCCTGCCGATAAGCCTGCCGCGGAGAAGCAGCCAGAGCCGGCTGCAGCCGCGAAACCGGCCGACAAGGCCCCAGCAGCAGCGGAGAAGCAATGACATCACGCAAGGGGTTTTTCCGGCGAATCACCGGCTGGACTTGGTTGGCCGCTGGGCTGACGGTCGGGCTCGGCCTCGGTGGATTGGTCGGGCGCATCAGCGGCCAACGGCACACCAGCCGCCCAGTCGTCCCGGTCGTGCAGGCGATGACCGCCATGACCGATGAGAACTTCGCGGTCTGCACGGCCACCCTCTCCGGTGGGCTGGGCGGCGGGACGGAAGGATTTTTTCTGCTCGATTTCCTCACCGGTGACCTCTCCGGTGGGGTCCTCAACCCGGCCACGTCGACCTTTGGTGTCTCCTATCGGCACAACGTGCTGGCCGATCTCGGCTTTCAGCCCGGGCAGGCGAAAGACCCCCGGTTTCTGTTGATCGCGGGCCAGGCTGAGCTGCGCCGCGGCAGGGCTCCGCTGGCCCCGACGGTCCTGTATGTGACCGACTGCTCCTCCGGTACGACGGTGGCTTACGGCATTCCCTTCAGTGCTCAGAAGTCAGGCGTGCCGGTCGGCCCGATGCCCCTGGTGCCACTCGACGTTGCCCGGCCCCGGGGGGGTGGGACCCAGCCATGACCAGCGAGCCGCAGATCAACGAGATTGTCGTCATGGTCAACGGTGTCGAGCAGCCGCTGCCGGGGGGGAGTTCTGCCCAGGACCTTGTGGTTGCGTTGGGCCTGGATGGGCGGCCGGTTGCCGTCGAACTCAATGAACAGGTGATACCCCGGGCGGAATTGGCTGGTCGGGTGTTGCAGCATGACGATCGGCTGGAAATCGTCACGCTGGTTGGCGGCGGGTGATGGGCCGGCAGGCTCAGGAAGACGGGAGACGATTACGACGCATGGCAGACCAGG
>CBFIHA010000035.1:0-23794 GCA_965662195.1 uncultured Pirellulales bacterium | reverse complement strand
AGAGTGCGGAATCAGCCCTGCAGGTTGGAGGGTTCACGCTCGCCAGCCGGCTCGTCGTTGGTACGGGCAAATATGCCAGCTATGCCGAGATGGCCCGCTGCCTGGAAGCCAGCGGCACCGACTGTGTGACGGTGGCCGTGCGGCGGGAACGGCTGCTCAATGCGGCGGGTGAAAATATCCTCGATCATCTCGATGCCAAGCGGTACACGCTGCTGCCCAACACTGCCGGCTGCTTTACCGCCGACGATGCCGTACGGGTTGCCCGGCTGGGCCGGGAATTGCTCCGTGACCTGGGTAACCCCGGCAGTGAGTGGGTCAAGCTCGAGGTACTCGGCGACCAAAAAACACTGCTGCCCGATCCGGTTGGCACGCTGGCAGCGACCGAGCGGCTGGTGGCCGATGGCTTTACGGTGCTGGTCTACACCAGCGATGACCCAGTGGTGGCCCGGCGGCTGAAGGATCTGGGTGCCGCCAGTGTGATGCCAGCCGGCAGCCCAATCGGCTCGGGGCAGGGCATTCTCAACGCCAACAGCCTGCGGATCTGCCTGGAGTATCTCAAGGATGATGACCCCGGCTATCCGGTGATCGTCGATGCCGGGGTGGGCACTGCCAGCGACGTGGCGGCGGCGATGGAGTTGGGTGTCGACGGCGTGCTGCTCAACACCGCCATCGCCCATGCAGCCGATCCGCTGCGGATGGCCCGCGCAATGCGGGCCGCCTGTGAAGCCGGCCGGGATGCCTTCCTGGCCGGCCGGATTCCCCGTAAACGCTACGCCACCGCCTCAAGCCCCGAGGACGGCCGGATCGGCGGGAAGACAGCCTGAGGTTCTAGCCGATGCTTGCCAAGCGAATCATCCCCTGTCTTGATGTGGAGAAGGGCCGGGTGGTCAAGGGGACGAAGTTCCTGGAACTGGTCGATGCCGGTGATCCGGTCGCAGTTGCGGCGCGGTATGAGGCCGAAGGGGCTGACGAACTGGTCTTTCTTGATATCACCGCCAGCCACGAGGGCCGGGCGATCATGCTCGACATGGTCCGCCGGGTGGCCGAGACGATCTTCATGCCCTTCACCGTCGGTGGGGGCATCCGCACCCTTGGTGATGCCGTCGAACTGGTGCATGCCGGGGCCGAGAAGGTGAGCATCAATTCAGCAGCGGTGAAGACCCCCGAACTGGTGACGGCGGTTGCCGACCGGCTGGGCAGCTGTGCCACCGTGGTCAATATTGATCCGAAGCGGGTGGTGCGGGACGGCCGCGAGGTCTGGGAGGTGTTCGTCAACGGCGGCCGGGTGCCGACCGGCCTGGAGGCGGTCGAATGGGCCAGAAGGGTTGAGTCGCTCGGGGCGGGGGAGATTGTGCTGACCTGCATGGATCGGGATGGCACGCGGGATGGCTACGACCTCGAGATAACTGCCGCCGTCAGCCGGGCGGTCGGCATCCCGGTGGTCGCCAGCGGCGGGGCGGGAACTCCCGAACACCTCGCCGACGCCATCGAATATGGAGCGGCCGATGCTGTGCTGGCTGCCGGTATTTTCCATTTTGGTGTCTGCACCATCGCCGAAACGAAAAAGGTTCTGGCCGCCCGGGGGATCCCTGTCCGCCGGGGGTGAGGTTCTGCAGAAAAGCCAGCACACGACCTGCCCGCTTGGTGGTGGGACTGGCATTGTTTATTGTGATGGCGTTGGAGAGATGCCGTTTTCAGGGGAGGAAACGGTCCGCCTGCCACCGGGACGAAGACCATGCTCGACGCCAAACAGGAAGCTGAAACGGCTGAGGCCGCATTTGTTGCGGAGGAACCGGCACCGGTTGCCGCCGTTAGCGGGAAGGGGAGCAAGCTTGAAATCGATCGCTATTTCGAGGCTTTGGTCAAGCTCAACGGCTCGGACCTCCACCTGAAGTCGGGGCAGCCACCGTACATGCGGGTGAAGGGAGCACTGCAGCCCCTGAAGGCACCGCCGATCAGTGCGGAGAAGATGCAGGAGATCTGCTTCCCGATGCTCGACGATCGGCAGCGGAAAATTCTCGCTGATGAGGGTGGTGCCGACTTCGCCCACAGCAGCGTGGTCGATGGGACCAAATGGCGGTTCCGGGTGAATCTGCTCTATCAGCAGGGTGCCCTCGGCATGGTGGCCCGGAAGGTCAACAACACCATTCCCGACTTTGAAAAGCTTTTTCTGCCGCCGTCGCTCGAGCGGCTCTGCACGCTCGAGCAGGGGATGGTGCTGCTTGCCGGAGTGACTGGATCGGGCAAGAGCACGACGATCGGGTCGATGCTTAACTACATCAACCGGAACTATCGCAAACACATCCTCACGCTTGAGGACCCGATCGAGTTTGTCTTTACCGAGGACAAGTGCCTGATTAACCAGCGGGAGATTGGCACCGACGTCAAAACCTTCGAAATCGGCATGAAGCACGCCGTGCGAGAAGACCCCGACATCATTTTGGTCGGTGAGCTGCGTGACGTCGATACCTTCAAAACGGCAATCCATGCCGCCGAGACGGGGCATCTCGTGTACGGCACGATCCATGCCTCGAACGCCCCGAGTACGATCTCCCGGATCCTCGACCTGTTTCCCCAGGAGGAACATGCCGCGATCCGTAGTGCGATCGCCTTCAACATGAAGGGGATCGTTGCCCAGAAGCTGCTCAAGTCGATCAGGGAGGGCGTGGCCCGGGTGCCGGTTGTCGAACTGATGTTTGTCGATGTGCTGGTCCGGAAATATGTGCTGGAAGAGCAGGAGCACCTGCTTGCCGACCACATTCGCAAGTCGGCCAAGGATGGGATGCAGGACTTTACGATGAGCCTGAAGAGCCTGATTGACCTGGAGTTGATCGACCGTCAGGCAGCCCTTGAGGTCGCGCCGAACCGTGAGGCTCTGCAGATGGCCCTGAAGGGGATCGTGTGAGCGACTGGCTGGCCACCGCGGCTGGTTCATGGGTGGGCGAAGGGAGAAGGATGTGACGAGCGTTGGTGGAAAAATTATGTCGCGGCGGCAACTCTTTCGGTGGTTGGTGCTGGCCGTGTGGGGGGCTGCGGTACTGGGTGGCCCGGCGACCGCGCTCGCCCAGCAAAAACAGAATCAGGCTGCAGCAGCCAAGCAGCAGGGCGACGACGCCAAGGACAAGGGAGAGGAAGAGGCTGCCCTCAAGCTCGATCTGAATACGGTGATCGTCGGTGGTGTGATCCTGGGTGTGCTTAGCCTGCTGTGGGCCGGATCGAGTTGGTGGGTGATCAAGGATGCCCGGCGGCAGGGTCTAGGCGGGAAAAAATGGCAGAAGATCCTCGTCCTTCCCTTTGCCCTGCTGGTAGCGGTCGTGGTTGCAGCGGTGGGTCTCAACTGGACCGAGTACGCCTTTCTCGAGTCGGGCGGGCTCTGGCTCTGCCTCGGGGTGTTGGCAGCTGACTGGCTGGTGCCGCTGGTGATCTATTTCATTGCGCGGTCCCGCGCACTCAACGACACCGGTGAGGTGGTGGCCGAACTGCCAACGGTCGAACTTGTTGCCACCTGCCGTGATGTCGCTGATGAAAATGCGATGCTGGTCGAGAAGATCAGCGAGAACCCGCTGAGCAGGGAGTTCATCAAAATCCTGGCCGAGGGGGTGGCCGCCCGGGTGCCGACCATCCTGCTTGATGACACGCCGGGCGGGCTGCATGTCCGCCACGACGCCGACGGCGTGAAGCAGCCGGTGCGGATTTGTGAAGGCGGCCCGCAGAAACGGCGAAAAAAAAAGGGGCCACCAGAAGTCTGGGTCGATGCCCCGCCGCTCGATGTCGAAACCGGGGCCGAGGTGCTGACAATGCTGCTGCGGCTGGCCGGGCTGTCGCCAAAGAAGCGGGGGCGGGCCCAGGCCGGCTCCTTCGCGATCACGGTGGACGGCAAACAGCGCAGCTGTCGGCTGGTGACAAAAATGACCAAGGCGGGTGAGCAGTTTGCCATCGAGTTGGAAACCGCGCCGGCTAAATTCAAGTCGGCAGAGGATCTGGGCATGCCAGCCGAGATGCTTGAGCGGCTGCAACGGCTGGTCAACCTCAAGCGGGGGCTGATGCTCGTTTCCGCAGCTCCCGGGCACGGCCTCTCGACCTGTTTTGACATGGTGGTGACCGCAGCCGACCGGTTGATGCGGGACTTCGTCTCAATTGAAGAGGCCCAGGAGGTGGTCGCCGAAGTCCAGAACGTGAAGGCTCAGAAGTACGATGCCGGGGCGGGTGAGACGCCGGTTATGGCGGTTGAAAAGGCATCGCTGTCGTATCCCAGTGGCTTCGTCACCAGGCGGTTGGCCGATCCCGATTTTGCTGCCGACCTGGTGGCCCGGGCTTTGGAAGACAAGCTGGTGATCATCAGCCTGCCGGCGGAAGACAGCATCGATGCCATCGGCAAGCTGCTTGAACTCGGCATCAAGCCGAGTGATCTCGCCCGCTGTTTTCTGGGGTCGGTCTCTCAGCGACTGGTGCGGAAGCTCTGTCCGAAGTGTGCCGAACAGCAGGAGCCCCCGCTGCCGCTGCTGGAAAAGTTTGGCAAGACGGCCGAGGATGTGCCGCATATCAGAAGCGTCTCCGAACATGGCGGCTGCCGCTTCTGTTCGGGACGGGGTTTTCTGGGCCGGACCGGCACCTTTGAACTGGCGACTGGAACACCGCTGCGGAAGGAGATCGCCCGACGGGCCGGAGCGGCGGAACTCCGCAAGGCTGCCAGCGAGGAACGGTTCCGGGGAATGCGGGAGCACGGCATGGAACTGGTGCTGGCGGGTGTCAGCTCACTCGAGGAGATGCAGCGGGTCTTCACCACGAAAAAGAAAAGCCGACCTGCACCGCCGCGACGAACCGGCTGAGTAGCGGTGGAAATAGGTCGCCATGGGGATGGGGCAATGACGGCGTTCGATCAGGATCACGACGACCAGGTGACGTACCGACCCGTGAGCACGCTGGCGGTGCTGGCCCTGGTCGCAGGCTGCCTCTCGGCCTTGGCGCTGAGCACCCAGGTGCTCTGGGTGGTTCCACTGTTGGCCGCCGGGCTTGCCATTGTGGCGGTGCGAGACACCGCGACAGGCACGCCGCCCAAAGCCGGCCGGGGACTGGCCCTGATCGGCCTCGCTCTGGCCGTCGGGTTTGGCTGCCAGGCGATCGGGTTCGCAGCGGCTGACCACTGGATCGGCAGGAATCGTGCGGTCGAAACGGCCATCGGCTGGCGGGAGGCGGTTCGTGGCGGCCGCTGGGCCGAGGCCCACGGTTTCTGTGCGCCGGCTGCCTTGCCGGCCACCAACGACCCTTTTGCTGAGGCTGGGCAGGAGCCGCACGATCATGCAGGGGAACACTCCCATGACCATGAGGAGAACGAGGACGACTCACCAGCTCTTGAGGCTTTTCGGCAGCTGCCCAGCGTTGCGCTGGTGAAGGACTGTGGGCAGGTGGCAGTGGCAGACTGCCGCCGCGACGATGCCTATGCAGTGGGTGGTTGGCGGGTGACGCTGGCACTGAGTGACTGTGAAGGGCCGGTGGTCACCGGACGGCCGCAGCAGCTTACGCTGGTGCTGCTGCCGGAGATCGTGCGGGTTCCGCTGTTGACGCCTGGTGCGACTGGCACCCAGCAGGTGGAACGCTGGCGGATCATCCGATTCGATCCAGACGAATAGCGGTCTCCCCTCAGGCGTCTGCCGACGAGAAGCCGCGAATCTGATCGATCGATTCGCTGCCGGCCGCAAGCATCACAAGCCGGTCAAAGCCGAGGGCGGCACCAACGCCATCGGGCATGGTTTCGCCGTGGGCGGCCAGCAGTCGGTCAGGGAGTGGCAGCACCCGGCGGCCGTCGGCTTGGCGAATCGTGTTGGCGGCCTCGATGCGGCTGCGGAGGATGGCTGGCGCGGGTTCCTCCTCCCAGCCGTTGATCAGTTCGACTCCGGCCACAAAGACCTCGAAGCGGCGGGCCAGCCGTGGGTCATCCCGATCGAGTCGGGCGAAGGCCGCTTCGGCCGCCGGCCAGCTTCCGAGCATCGTCGGCTGGTCGTGCCCGAGTTGCGGGGCGACCACCTCACCCAGCAGCAGGTTGAAACAGAGGCTCCAGCGGGCCGGGTCGGTAAGCTCAGTAAGCCCCGCCGGAAGCTGCAGGCCCCGTCGCTCGATCGCCGTCACCAGGCTGGTGGTGTCGGCGGTGATCGGATCGATACCGGCAAGCTGCTCGAATGCGGTCGTGCAACTGATCTGCTCAAGGCCACTGGTGCCGAGCGAAGTGGCGAGCAGTTGCTCCAGCAGGGTCGCAGTTTCGGCAAGGGTTGCCCCGGGCTGATACCACTCAAGCATCACGAACTCGGTGTCATGATGGGGGCCACGTTCTCCCGCTCGGAAGCAGCGGGCGAATTGGTAAATGGCTCCGGCGCCGGCAGCCAGCAGCCGCTTCATCAGGGCCTCAGGGCTGGCCTGGAGGAATTCAGCCGGGCCGGCACCGGTGGTGACCGTGACCGGCTCGATGTGGGCCTCGGGGAGCACCTCACCGGAAAGCACCGGGGTGTCGACCTCGATGAACCCCTTACGATCGAGGCAGTCCCGCAGGGCGGTGCGAACGCCGGCCCGCTGCTCAAGCATCGGCCGTACCGACATGCTGTCAGCCACCGGCCGGGGCCGGTTCCTTCGAGGCGAGCTTTTCTTCCCGCTCCCGATAGACCAGCACCGGACAGGGGGCCCGCCTGACCACTCCCTCGGCGACACTGCCCATCAGCAGCCGGCTGACCCCAGTGCGGCCGTGGGTGCCCAGCACGATCAGCTCGGTCGGTTCTTCTTCAGCTACCCGCACGATCTCGGCGGCGGGGTCGCCCATCACCAGCCGGTGCTCAAAAGGCAGCTTCGGATCGGAGGGCCGGACATCCTCGAGCATCTGCAAAATTCGTTCGGAACTCGGCTCGGGGAGGCCGTAATAGAGCTCACCCCCGCCGTAGGCCAGCGGCGGCTCCTCGACGTGGAGGATGAGCAACTTGGCATCGGACTGCCGCGCGAGTGCCTCGGCATGGGTCAGGGCGGCATCGCTGGCGGTGGAAAAATCGGTCGGAAACAGAATCGTCTTCGTACTCATGGCCAAACCTCCCCTTCGGCAACGTAATCCGGCATCCGATGGATTTTAGCAGCTAGCCGAGCCGCATGCCGGGAAGGCCGCCACTGTCGGGGGAAAGCAGGAAGACACCTTCGGCTCCCGCTCCGCTGGCGGCAACCACCATGCCTTCGCTGAGGCCGAACTTCATCTGCCGCGGGGCGAGGTTGGCCACCACCACCACCAGCCGGTCGACGAGATCCTCGGGCCGGTGAAACTTCTTGATGCCGGCAAAGACCGTCCGCCGCTCGTCACCACCGAGGGAGACGGTCAACCTGAGCAACTTGCGGGCTTCCGGCACCTCTTCAGCCGCAACGACCCGAGCCACCCGCAGGTCAACCTTGGCGAAGTCGTCGATGGTACAGGTTTCGGCCAGCGGGCTGGCGGCGAGCGGTTCGGGGGAATCCTGGTGCGTGGTGGTTTCAGTCATGGTCTCTCCTGGGGTGGGGGAAGTGGCTTGAGTGGCTGCGGCCTGCAGCAACGCATCGATCTGGCTCGGCTCGATCCGCCGCAGAAGCGGCTGGAAGTGAGCGACGGGGCTGCCCGTCAGGGGTGTCTGTGCTTGTTCCCAGTGGTCGATCGGGCCGCCCACCAGTTGGCCGACATCCTCGGCCAGTTTCGGCAACACCGGTGTCAGGTAGACAGCCAGCTGCCGGAACAGGTTGACTGCGACCGATGCGACCTGTTGCAGCCTGGCTGCTGCCGCCGGCCCCTCCTTGGCCAGCTTCCAGGGCTGTTCCTGGTCGACGTAGCAATTGGCCCGGTCGGCCGCCTGCATGATCAGCCGCATGGCCCGGGCGAAATCGCAGTCCTCGTAAGCGGCAGCGATTGCCGCGCCGTCGGCCGCCGCCCGGGCGAACAGGCCCCCGTCTTCGGGATAAGACGGGGCCAGGCCCGTCGGGGCCAGCCAGCGAGCGGTGCGGCTGGCGAGGTTGACCACCTTGCCGACGAGGTCGGCATTCACTTTGGTGGCGAATTCTTCGAGGTTCAGATCGATGTCGTCGATGCCGCCGGAGAGCTTGGCGGCGTAATAGTACCGGAGGGCTGCCGGGTCGAGCTGGTCGAGATAGTCGCGGGCCAGCAGGAAGGTGCCCCGGCTCTTCGACATCTTCTGGCCGTTGACCGTGAGGAAGCCGTGGACCCGAACCTTGGTCGGCAGCGTCAGGCCGACCACCTTGAGCATGGCCGGCCAGAAGAGCGTGTGGAAGTAGGTGATGTCCTTGCCGATGAAGTGATGCACCTCGGCGGCAGGTTCGTTGTGACCGCCGGCAGACCACCAGTCGGCAGACGAGCCGCCTCGCCCGGCGGCCCACTCTTCGGTCGCCGCCACATAGCCGATCGGGGCGTCGAACCAGACGTACCAATAGTGGCCGGGGGCATCGGGAATCTCAAAGCCAAAGTAGGGGGCTGGCCTGGAGATGTCCCAGTCGCGCAGCGGGTCGGCCAGAAAATGGCCGTTGAGATAGTTGGCGATGCGTGGGTCGAGGGCCCCTGACTGCTGCGTCCACTCCGCAAGAAACGGCCGTAGGGCCTCAAGGGTGACGAAGAGGTGCTCAGCCGACCGGACCTCCGGCGTGGTGCCGGAGAGCGTGCTCACCGGGTTGACGAGATCTGCTGGCGAATAGGTTGCCCCGCAGGCCTCGCAGGAGTCGCCGTATTGATCGGCGGCTCCGCACCGCGGGCAGCCACCGCGGACGAACCGATCGGCCAGAAAAACACCGGCGGTGGGGTCGAACAGTTGCTGCACCTCGCGGCGGACCACGAGGCCCCGCTCCCGGAGCGCCTGCCAGAAGCGGTTGCAGAGTCCGCGGTTGGCCGGGCTGTCGGTGGAGCCGTAGTGGTCGAAGGCGATCTGGAAGCCACGAAAGTCGGCCAGGTGGGCCTCCCGCATACCGGCGATCAGTTCCTGCTCCGAGCGGCCCTCGGCTCGGGCGCGAATCATGATCGCGGTGCCGTGGGTATCGTCGGCGCAGAGATAGATTGCCTGGTGCCCCCGCAGCCGCTGGAAGCGGGCGAAGATGTCGGTCTGAATGTATTCGACAAGATGCCCAAGATGAATGTGCCCGTTGGCGTAGGGCAGGGCCGAGGTGATCAGGATCCGGCGGGTATCGGGCATGGTGCCTGCGTTGGGCGAAGACGAGAAGAAGCGGGGGCGAGTAGCCGCGATTGTAGGACTGCAGCCGGAGTTGGGGAAAGGTGTGAAGGAAGGGTGGCTGACGGGGGCGGCGGAAAGGCCGCAGAAGCCAAAAATGCTCTTGTTCAGCCGTCGATCGAGCGGCACTATCCCGCCGTCCGGTTGGCGGTGCTGCCCGGCGGCCTTTTGTTGGCAGGGAAGCCACAGCCGCCGCGGCTTGCACCGCAGCCACGCAGACCGGAGACGGGCCACAGGCTCGCCTCCGACGGAGTCACGGATGATGCAGACACCCCGCTTCGGATTGCTTGCCGGCCTGCTCTGCCTCGGCTGGTCATTGCCTGCGGCCGCCCAGGTTGGGGCAATGCCTCCGGCAGCCGCCGCTGCTGCCGGCGAGGTCGTACTGCTCGACTTTTCGGCCGAGTGGTGCGGTCCCTGCCGGCAGATGGCCCCACTCATTGGCGAAATCGGTGCCGCCGGCTGGCTGGTGCGGCATGTCGACGTCGATCAGGAACACGATCTGGTCAAACGCTTCGAGGTGACCGGCGTCCCCTGTTACATCCTGCTGGTGAAGGGACATGAGGTAGGCCGGATTGCCGGAGCCTCCACCCGGGCCGAGCTTGAGAAACTGCTGGCCAAGAGCCGCCAGCCGCTGGGGCTTCCCGAATTGCAGGCGGCCGTCCAGCCGGCGGCAGCCAGTCAGATTCCCGGCATCCCGCTGCCGACCCAGCAAGCCCAGACGGCCCTTGCCACTGAAGCTGGCAGCCCGAAAACCGATCATCCACCAGCCCTGCTGACCGGGCCGGTTGGCCAGCCCGCCACGGCCCAGCCGATCGACAGGCCGCTCCGGCAGCGACGGGCTGAAACGACCCGGCAGCCGGTCGGCCCGCTGCCGTCCCTGCCTGCTGACACCAAGGCCCAACTCAGTAGTCGGCTGATCCGGGCGACCGCCCGGCTGCGGGTCACCGATCCTGATGGGGCCTCCTGGGGTACCGGAACCGTCATCGACTGCCGGCAGGGTGAGGCGCTGATCCTCACCTGCGGCCACATCTTCCGCGACTCCTCCGGTACCGGCCGGATCGAAGTCGATCTCTTTGGTGATCCCACTGCAGGGCGGGTTGCCGGGCAGATGGTCGCCTATGATCTCGACCGTGACCTTGCGCTCGTCAGCGTCTTCACCGAGGCGACCATCGAATCGGTGCCGATCGGTGGTGTCGGCCGTTCCCGCGAGGTTGGCGAACCGGTCGTCACTGTCGGCTGCGATGGCGGCCGGGATCCGACCATGCATGTCAGCCGGGTGACCTCGGTCGATAAGTACCTCGGTCCGGCCAACGTGCAGGTCGCCGGGCAGCCGGTTCAGGGCCGCAGCGGAGGCGGCCTCTTCGCCCTCGACGGCACGCTGCTGGGAGTCTGCAACGCCGCCGATCCCGAGGATAACGAGGGGCTGTTCGCCGCCCTGCCGTCGATCCAGGAACACCTCGATGAGGCGGGACTGGCCTTCGTCTACCGCCATGTCTATCCCGGCACGGAAACCGATCTGGCCGACGCCGACAGTCGGGGACTACCGCCTCGTATGCCCGCCAAAATGCCAGCGGTCTCGTTCGACCGGCGGAACCGAGACGATGCCGTACCGACCGCCTCGAGTGGCCCATCAGGACCCGTCCAGGCCGAGGAGCCGGCAGTTGATCTGCCACCTGCCGCTGACCCGTCGCCTGCCGCAATGCTGCCCGCCGCCGCCGTGGCGACAGCGGGGGAGCTTTCCGCCGGAGAGCAGGCGCTGATTGACCATGTGCGTCAGCATGGCGGCAAGGCCGAAGTGATCTGCATTGTCCGGCCGCACGGCTCGAAGCAGTCGGCCAGCGAGGTCTTTATGCTGCAGACGGCCGGAGCCAATTTCATCGACCGGCTCTCTGAGGCTCACCAGCAGGCTGAGCCGATGGCCAGCTCGCGTTGAGTGATCCCCGGTTCCGGAGACGGCATGCAGCAGATCCTGATCCGCCATGGCGAGAGCCTGTCGAACCGTGAGGGGCGGGTGCAGGGGCAGGTGGATGTCGATCTCTCGGAGGTTGGCCTCCGGCAGGCCGAGGCGGTTGCCGCCTGGTGCCGTAGCCAGCCCGAGATTGCTGCTGCGGAGGAGCTCTGGTCGAGTCCCCTGCGACGGGCCCGTGGGACCGCTGCGGCGATCGGGGCAGCGATCGGCAAGCCGGTGCAGATTGCCGACGACCTGCGGGAACTCCACGCCGGAATCTTTCAGGGGCACCTCTGGGACGATCTGGCAGTCAGGTTTCCCGTGGAGGTCGCCCGCTGGCAATCGGGCGATGTGGACTATCAGATTCCCGAGGGTGAGTCGCGGCGGCAGCTGGCCCTACGGGGCCGGCAGGCACTCGAGGCGTTGGCCGCTCGTGCCCCGCGGCGGATGATCGTCGTGGCCCACGGCGGGATTCTCACCGCGGCCCTCAGCCTGCTCGTCGGCCGCGACCATCCGCTGCTGGCCGACGCCGGCGAACGACCCTTCACCCGGCTGCCGGCACTGGCCAACTGCTCGGTGTCGGAACTGGCCTGGCCAGGCCCGGAACTGGTGCGGTTCAACGAGACGGGGCACCTCTGATTGTGGAGCATCGCGGTGTGAACGAATGAAGGCACCGCGCCGGCGCGAAGAGCACGAAGGGGTGCTTTTGACTCCGCAAACGAAGGTGGCCTAGGCTCTGGGGGAGTTGCTTTTTCTTCGTGTCCTTCGTGCCTTCGTGGTTCCATTCCCAAAGATGCAGCGATGGCAATGGCTCTGAAGCAAACAGTGACCGCCGGTGTCATCGGCTGGATCCTGCCACTGTGGCTGGCGGCCTGCCTGATCGTCGCTGGTCCGCTGGCGGCTGCCGAGCCGGAAGGCTTTTCAGGCGCGCGGGCCTTCCGGCAGCTGGAGGCGATCTGCGCCCTCGGGCCGCGGCCGAGCGGCTCCCCCGGCATGCAGCAGCAACGGGAGCTGCTCATTCGGCACTTTCAGCAGGCGGGTGGAAAGGTCTTTCGGCAGGCCTTCCGCAGCCGCGACGGCCGCACCGGCGACTGGGTACGGATGGAAAACCTGATCGTCCACTGGCATCCCGATCGGACCGAGCGGGTGCTGCTGGGCGTTCACTACGACACCCGGCCTTACCCGGACCGAGATCCGCGGCAGCCTCGCGGTGTCTTTCTCGGTGCCAACGACGGGGCCAGTGGAGTGGCGGTGCTGATGGAACTGGCCCGGCTGATGCCGGCGGTGGCAGGCTCGGTCGGCATCGACTTCGTCTGCTTTGATGCTGAGGAATATGTCTTTGACGATGCCCGCGATCAATACTGCCTGGGGTCGCTCTTCTTTGCCCGGCAGTATGCCGCCGGGCAGCGGGCCGGCACCGCCGACCACCGCTATCGCTGCGGGGTGATCCTCGACATGGTGGCTGACCGTGACCTGCAAATCTGGCAGGAACGCCAGAGCGTCGACTGGCCCGACACCCGGCCGGTGGTCGACTCGATCTGGGCGACGGCCCGCCGGCTTGGTGTGCAGCAATTTGTGCCGCGGCCGAAGTATGTGGTCAACGATGACCATGTGCCGCTGCGGATGACCGGAGGGATTCCGACCTGCGACATCATCGACTTCGACTACCCGCACTGGCACACCACCCGTGACACCCCTGAGAATTGTTCGGCCGAGTCACTCGAGTTGGTCGGCCGGGTGATGCTGGCCTGGCTCCGATCCCTGCGGTAATTCAGCCGCCCGGCGATGTCGATCCGATGCAGCACCAGCCAGCCCCGACCGTCCCACTCGTCGTGCCCGACCTCGGCCTCAGCAGCCAGCCGATCGTGCTCTCGCTCTGGCTTGTTCCCCAGGGCCAGCGGGTGCTTGCGGGCGATCGGGTGGCCGAACTGGCCGCCGGCGTTGCCACGATCGATCTGGCGGCACCGGTCGCCGGTCGCTGCCTCCGGCAGCTGGTCGATGAAGACACGGCTGTGCTACCAGGCACGGTGCTGGCGGAGTTTCTGGCGGAGGACGATGAGCCATGAATTCACGGCTGTCGGCCTGGCAACGCTCGGCCGGCCAACGGGCGGCTCTCGCCGGAGCGGTGAGCATGTTTCTGATTCAGCCTCCGGCTGACTGGTGGCTGCTGGCCTGGCTGGCGCCACTGCCCTGGCTCTGGCTGGTCGCCCGGTCACCGGCAGCGGCGGCCGCTGCCCCGGTCTCCTGGCGGTTTCTTTGGCTGGCTGGCTGGCTCCACTGGCTGGCGACCATTCATTGGCTGCGGCTGCCACACCCGGCAACCGCAATTGGCTGGCTGCTGCTGTCGGCCTACCTGGCCTGCTACCTGCCGCTGTTCATCTGGCTGTCCCGGCGGCTGATCGGTCGCTGGGGCTGGCCCCTGGTCGCCGCTGCCCCAGTGGCCTGGATGGCCTGCGAGCAGCTGCGGGGCTGGCTGCTGGGGGGCTTTACCTTCGGCAGACTCGGCCACACCCAGTGGCGGTGGGTCGAACTGCTGCAGGTGGCCGACATCGCCGGAGCTGTCGGCGTCGGCGGGCTGGTGATGCTCGGGGCGGCTGCGGGCTACGGACTGATCGCTGGTGGCCTGCCACGGGGAGCCGATCGTGGTCCTAATGGTCGCAGGGGCATCATCCAACAGACACTTGTCGCCACCGGCCTGCTGCTGGCGGCGGTCGCCTATGGTCGCTGGCGGCTGGCGACCATTCCCGAGCCGGCAGGAAAACCGCTCGATGTGCTGCTGGTGCAAGGCTCGATCGACACGGAACTGAAACACGATCCCGCTGCCGTCACCGATGTCACCCGGCACTACGACGAACTCACCCGGGCGGGATTGGCCGGTGGTTCACGGCCCGACCTGATCGTCTGGCCCGAGACCATGTGGCGGGTGGGGTTGCTGGAAATCGACCCGGCTGAGCAGCTTCCCGAGAGTCTCATCGCGACCATCCTGGGGCCAGCGGAGGAGGGCGGCCCGGTGGTCCTGACGGCAGACCAGCGGCAGACCCGCTGCCGGGCCCGGCTGGAGGCAGAGCGGCTGGCGCCGCTGGCCGCCTATGCAAAGTCGTATGGCAGCCACTGGCTGGTCGGGGTCGACAAGCAGCGGATCACCCCTCGCGCGGCGGCTGGTGCTGAGAACTTCAACATGGCGGTGCTGCTCGATGCCGAGGGCCGGCTGATTGGGGAGTACGCCAAGATGCACCCCGTCATGTTCGGTGAGTATGTGCCGCTGGCTGACAGGTTTCCCTGGCTTTACCGGCTGACCCCGTTGCCGGCCGGCCTGACGGCCGGTCGCGAGCCACTGCTGGCAACCGTGGCCGGCCGGCGACTGACCGCGACCATCTGTTACGAAACCGCCCTGCCCGGGGCGGTCCGGTCGCTGGTGCGGCACTGCCGTCGGGCCGACGGGGGCCCCGACCTGATCGCCAATCTCACCAACGACGGCTGGTTCTGGGGTTCGAGCGAGCTTGACATGCATCTGACGGCAGCCATTTTCCGGGCGGTCGAGGTCCGGACACCGATCGTGATTGCCGCCAATACCGGGTTTTCGGCCTCAATCGACAGTTCCGGTCGGCTCCTGGCCCGGGGGCCCCGGCGGGCGCGGGCAACCCTGCGGGCCGCCGTCCACCCCGACGGCCGCGGGACCCTCTGGCTGGCCTGGGGAAGTCTGCTACCTGGAATTTGTGTAGCGATTGGGGCGGCAGTGACGTTGGAAGGCTGGGTGAGAAGGGATAGTCTTAAAGGGGCGGCGTGAAGGTCGAGGTCGTGGGAAGTCGATGCTTCACCAGGGTGCGGTGACACGGCAGCCTGGCCCGGGCAGGACCTTTCCCAGTAGGATTTTCAGGGACTCAGCGACAGGCGTCGGCATGAACACCATCGGCAAAATCTTCGTCTTCGCCGTTCTGATCATGAGCGTGGTGTTCATGAGCTTTGCGGTCGCCATCTTCTCCTCCCACACCAACTGGCAGAAAGAATCCAAACGGTTGGAGGACGAACTGACCAAGGTGACCGACGAGCGGCAGCAGAAAGAGGCCGCGATCACCAGGCTCAACGAGGACCTCGCCGCCTCGAAAGCCGCCCGCGACAGAGTAGTCGCCGCCCTCCAGACAGCGCTTGCCGAGAAGAACAGCGAACTGGCCGACCTGCAGAACAAGCGGAACGAACAGCTCGTCAAACTCGATAACGACATTGCCGAGTTGAGTCGGGCCAAGCAGGAGCGGGACGAGGCCGAAAAGCTGATCATCACACTTCGTGATGAGATCAAGGATCTGCAGGAAGATCTCAAGGGCATGGTCAACCGGGGAGCCGAACTGGCGGCAAAGCTGCACCAGTCCGAGTCGGAACTGGCGATGGCCAGCGAGCGCCGGGATCAGTTGGAACGGCAGGTGAGTGATGCCCGGCAGATGCTCGCGCAGAACGGCCTCTCGCTGCAACGTCCCAAGAACATCATCCCCGAGGTTGACGGGGTGGTCACGGCGGTGAGTGACAATCTGGTCGAGGTCTCGATCGGCAGCGACGATGGTCTGCAGAAGGGGCACGAGCTCGAGGTCTTCCGGGCCGATCAGTACCTCGGCCGGCTCGAGGTTGTCAGTGTCACGCCCGACCGGGCGGTGGTCCGCATCCTGAAGGACTATGCCCGGGGCATCGTCCAGCGGGGTGACCGCGTCGCGACCCGACTGAAGCTCGATAGTTGAGCCAACCAGCGTGCTGCTGGAGGCTGCCCGCAAACCGGGAGACAAGAACAGATCATGGCGGAGAAGAGTGACAGCAGCGGCCGCGGGCCAACGCCGATGGACAACTATACGGCGATGCTGATTCTGTCATTCGTGGCGATCTCGATCGGCTGCCTGATCCTCGCGCTCGAGCTCTATCGTGATGGACTGCCGCTGGCACCGTAAGCTGCCGTGACAGCGTCGGTGCTTGCATCAGCAGTCACGATCAAAAGAAGTTGAACCGTTCGTCTGCACCCTCTTTTTCGGGCTTTTCCGGTGGGGCAGCGGCTGGCGCGTCAGGCGTCACTTGAGGTTCAGTGTCAGCCGCAGCGGCCGGTGGTTCGCCGGCGACCGTGCGAGGTCCCAGTGCGGCCAGCAGCCCGCGTGGTGATGCCAGAATCAGCCGCTCGGAGGCTCGGTTGGTCACCGGCAGGGTGAACGGACCGGGGTTGAGGAAGGCCTCGGGCTCACCATCGGCAAGGCTCAGGCCGGTCAGCATCTTCTGCCGGTCGAAGCACCAGACCCGGCTGCCCACGACGGCGAGCAGTTCGGCCTCGAGGGGTGACTTCCAGAGCCGTCGTCCGGTGTCGGCTGCGTGGGCGGCAATCCCAGCTTCACCCAGTGACACGATCAGGGTTTCGCCGGTCAGCAGCAGCTGTGGCCGCGGTTCGTTGGGATGGAGCGACGTCTCGAGCAGTCGCCGCCAGCCGAGCCGCAGACCTCCCGGGGCATCCTCGAACCGGATCAGTTCGCCGGTCTCGGTGGTGGCAAAGACTGTCTGGTTGCGGACGAGTACGGGGCCACCAGGCTGCTGCCTGAGCTCAAACTCGTGCCTTGCCCAGGCATCCTCCGCCGGTTCAATCGCCGTCAGGTGACCGTTGCGAGTGCACCAGATCACACCACCGGCGTAGCTGGCGGGCTGCTGCTCGATCAGTCCATGGGAATTGATCTCGATCGGATCGAGGCTGACCAGCTCTTCCGAACCGCTTTCCTTGGGCTCGTCTGATCCGGCAGCCTGCGGTTCCGAAAACGGCTGGCGGAAGGGGTTGGCCGGCAGCCGCAGCACAGTGGCGTTTCGCAGCGGCACATAGACCCAGTTGCCGACAGGAAGCCCGCCGGCCGATGGCGGCACCGGCAGCCGTCGGCGCCAGAAGACCGAACCGGTGCGAGCCTGCAGCCCGACTACCTGCATGTCGTGGGTGACCACGACCAGCCTGCCGTCAATGCCGGCGGCCTGCTGCGGAGCCAGCGGTACTCCGAGGCTGGTCGACCACAGCAGCGTGCCGGGCGGCGGTGTTCCGGGCCGGGCCAGGGCGGGATCGCCGGCCCGAACGGCATGCACCTTGCCGTCGCCCGACTGGGCCACCACCGTCCAGCGGCCGACATCGACGCGTCCCAGCCGGTAGCCGGTCGACTCGAAGGGCAGTTGCACGATCCATTCACGGGACAGGCCGACCCGCTCAGCCTCAAAGGCATCGGCCGCTGTCCCGGAGAGGCACTCCCCCCGGGCCAGCGGCGGCCGGGCTGCCGCCACAAGCATCAACAACAGCAGGGCCGGCCGGAGAGAGATCTGCCGATTGGTGAGTCGAATCATGGCCACGGGCTCGCGGGGGAAGTCAACTGCCGTCCGGTTGGGCATTTTGCACCACCCAAGAACCGCAGTCTTCTGAGGCTAATTCGCCAAATCCCCCATGCAACGCGGACGGCAGCCGACCCGGCTGCGAAGCGGGCCCAGGCTGGTAGGATATGGGTTTCCGCCGTCACAGTTCCCGGCGGCCCCAGCGGCCGCTGCCGACCCTGCCATCCGTTTGATGCCGAAGGTTCCTCGATCCACCGACTCCCCCGCCGATCCGCTCGCGGCCCTGCTGGGATACCTCAATTTTTCGGCTGGGGCTGCCGATGCAGTCGCCTGGCGTGCGGCCAGTGAACTCTTTGCCCGGTTCGAGCCGCCGGGGCCAGACGGCGAGCTGGTGGAGCGGGCCGACACCGCACTCCGGGTGGGGGCGGTCCTCCGTGAGGAACTGGCCCGCCTCAAGCAGACCGATCCTGCCTTTCACGATGACCGGCAGGCCGCCGCCGTGATCGAGCTTGTCTTTGAACAGCTGCTGCCGGCCTACCGGAAGTTTCACCGCGACCTGCTGGAGCATCAGCCACCTGGAGCCCTGGAGCGGCCGTTCTTCATTATGGCGGCTGCCCAGGCGGTGCTCGCCACTGGCGGCCCCTGGGACGATGCCGGTCCCCAACTTGTCGACCGGGCCATTGCCCGCCTCAATGACTACCTCGGCTGGCGGCCGGTGGCGGTGCTCGAGAACGGCCAGCTCTCCGAGCCCTATCCACACGAGCGGGTGCGGCCGCTGCCGCTGTTCGTGGCCGGCGTAGGGACGGCCCAGGGACGGTTTGCCCGATTGGTCGATCGGGCCATCGGTATCCTCCAGGAGGCGCCGGCCGACCTGTTACGGCAGGCCGACTTCGAGCCGGCACTGCTCAGTGAACTGGCGATCGATCCGCGGGCCTTCGATTTTCTGCATCCGGCGGCGAGCCGGCCCAACTATCTCTTTGGCCTCTGGGACCCAGCGCTGATCGACGATGACGGCTGCTACCGTCGACTGGTGATCCAGCAGTCGACCCTGGAGGGCATCCTCTCGTGGCCGGAGACGCACGGTGCCGAGATTGCCCCGGCCGAACTTCGGGAAGAGTCCGCCGCCGTGCTGGCAGGTGTCATGCTGATGGCATCGGGCCTGTCGGGGCGTGGGCCGGGGGCACCGCAGGCGGGGATGCCGCTGGCGGAGTTGCTGCCACGGATCGCCAGCTATCGCGACAGTTTCTATCGCTGGCTGATGACCCGGCTGCCGGCCGGTCACCGGGACCGTCTGGAGGCGGAGGCGGCGGCCCTGCGGCAGCCGTTTGGTGGGGTCCGCCGGCATATCAACATGCTGCTGGCCGCCCGCCGGGCCCGGCAGGTGGAGAGCGTCACGCTGGCCTCGGTGCTTGCCCGGCTGGGTCGGTCGGAGGCGGCTGAACGGCTGGTGGGGCGGGTGCCTGCCGCGAGTGCCCGGACGCTGGCCCGGATCACCAGCCGGATCGTGGCCGCCCAGCGGGCCGTTCGCCGCGAGCGGGCCGACGGGCTGACCACGGCGTTGGCCAGTCTCGACGAAGCCCGCGACCTGCTGCTGCGGGGAATCGGCTGCGGCGCGCTGGTCGACCCTTGGAACATCCTCGGGCTCGCCGGCCAGTTCCCCCTGCATGAGCCGGGGGGGGAGTCGCTTCCCGATCCGCGGGTCGATGATCTGATCGGCAGTGTCAGCAACCTGCTTGAGGGGGCCTGCACCGTCTGGCAGCGGGCCCGGCTGGAGGCTGATCAGATGCTTGCCGACCGGGCCGGCGCGGCTGTTGAGGAACTGGCCACCTGGTGGGATCAGTTCGCCACCACCACCGTATCTGGTGTGCCACAGCTCTCCGGACAGGAACTGCTGCAATCGGCCCGTGAGGTGATTGCTGTGCTCGAGGAACGCCGAGCCACGGCCCCGGCGCCCCTTGCCCCCGGCTTCTGGCGGGAAGCGGTGGCCGATTTCTCCTCAGCCCGTACCCACGCCGCCGCTGCCGAGGCCTTGCTGCGGGAGCGGGACCTTGATGCGGCGATGGGGCTGCTCGTGCACTGGGCCTCGCTGCTGGAGGGAGACGAAATCGACCATTCAGGTCCCTCCTGGCTGTTGGCCTCCCAACGCTGGTTGCGGGCGGCGCTGGCCGATCTGAGTGAACCGGGCCGTAACCGGGTGCGGCGATTCCTCGAACTGATCGAAGCCAATACTGCCGGGGTCGCCGAGGTGATTGAACTGGCGGCCACTGGCCAGGAGCCGGCCGTCCGCAATGAGGCTGATTTTTCCCTGCCCGATGATGCCGACGAGGATCAGCTGGCCGCCGATGAGAGCGTTGCCTCGGCCTATGAGTCGATGGTCTGGCAGGATTCGGCCGACGATGGGACCGATGGCGGCATGATGGACGTCGATCTCCCCGGTGGTGAAGGGCACCCGGTGGTCGCGGTTGAGGAGGCGGCCGATTTTCTCACCGGTGTGATCGTCATGCTCCGGCAGGTGGTGACCACCGGCTGCCTCGACGCTGCTGCTGGCCGGGTCGAGCCCCTGCCTGCCGAGATTGAATCAATGCTTGCCTGGCGGCAGACCCTGCGGCGGCTACGGAAGGCGATGGTGCGGGCTGCCAGCCACATTGTGACCCGCGATCAGCAGCCGGCGCCCGGCATGTCGCCGACCGAGTTTGACCGGCTGCGGTGGCAGCGGGATGCGGCAGCCGAACGACTGATCGAGGCGGCACTGCAGACCGGGGAAACGATCTGGATGCTGTCGGCCCGGCTGGCACTGGCCCGCGGTGAGGTGCGGCCATCCCCGCGGCCGACGGCCCGGCGGAGTGGTTCTCGCAGCGATCGGGGCGGTCCCAAGCCGGCGGTGGGCCGGCTGCTGGCGGCCATCTTTGCTGAAGATCAGCAAACCATTCACGAGCAGCTTGAGCGGATCAGGCGGCGGCTCAAGGGCAAGCCGGTGCTCTATGTGCCGCTCTCCCGGGGCGGTCGCCCCGACCGGATCGTGGCGGCTCGGATGCGGGAGCGGCTGCTGGAGCGGCTGGTGGGCCTGCTGCCGCGGCGTGGCCTGGTTGAGGAGACAATCGGACTGGTGCGGCTGGCGAAGAGTCTGGAAAGCCGGCGGCCCCGCGGGGCCGCCAGTGTTAGTGAGTTTGACCGGGTCTTTGAAGCTGCCACCACGGCCCTGGTCGGCCGGATCGTCACCAGTGCGCCCGTGGCCGGTCCGGGTGAAGCCGAGCCAACGGCAGACGAGGTGACCCAGCGCATCCTCGATGGGCTGGCGATCCTCATTCCCCAGCTGCTGGAAACCTGGACCACTCATGCCCGGCAGCTCCGGCTGTCGGTGCTCGAGCGGGTGCGGGATGACAAGGCCTTCGCCCCGGTGCAGGAGTTCATCGAACGCTACGGAGCGGGGCTGTTCACCCAGCATCTGCTCACCCCACCATCCCTGCGCGGCATCCTGCGGAGCGGTGTGCGGCCCTTTCTGGAGCAGCTGATGGAACAAGAAGCCAGCGAACCGAGCTGGCGGGCAGCAGCCGAGGACGAGGCTACGGCTGGGGGCAGCCACCCGGGCCAGCTGATCGAGGCGTTGGCCAGCGGGCGGCTCCCGCTGAAGCAGGCGGCCAGCCGGCTGCGGCTGGTGCTTGAGAGTGTGGCCGAGAACCATTCCGAGTACCGTGACTGGAACTCCACCACAACCCAGTCCGACCGGGGTGAGTGCCTGCACATATTGCTGGAGTTCCTCCGGATCAAGGCTGAGTACGAGCGGATTGCCTGGACGCTGCGGCCGGTGAGCATGGCCCACCGGGTGCTGGTCCGCCGTGGGGCGACCGCCGCTGCCACTGCCTGGCGGCAGCGGATGCAGGCTGAAACAGCTGAGGCGGCTGACGATCTCATTGAGCGGCTGGCTGCGGTCCAGCAGGCCACCGGGGTGCGGCTGGCGAGCGTGGCTGACCGGGTGCAGCGTCCCTTTACAGCGATGCTCGAATTAGACGAACTGGAAGCACTGGTTGAGCCAGCCGTTGCGGAGCTTCTTAGCGGTGAACCGGCCGGAGCCGGCCAGCGGCTGGAGGAACGGGCCGAGGGACTTCTGGGCATGGCGAGCGGGTCGGGTGTCGAGGTGCCCGACTGGCTGGAGCAGCTCAGCGCCGGTGTCGACCGGGCAGTTGAGGAGGCTGAGGCGGGCGGGCTCGACCCTGAAGGTGGCCGGCCGCTGCTACCGGCCGCGCTGGCCGATGTGCTCAGCTGGAATCGTCTGCCCTGGAACGAACTGCTCGCCGCGGTGTCGCGGCAGAAGGGGCAGGCATGATGGCCCCGGTTTCGAGGACAATGAGTCGCGAGCCGGCTGAGAGCCATCGCCAGCTGAGCGTCTGGCTGGCCGGTCGACTCGACCACGACAGTTATCAGATGATGGCCGAACGGCTGGCCTGGGACGTCTCAGAACCGCAGGGTCGGCCGCCGACGCTGGTCATCTACGAGCCGGCGGTTGGCATCACGATCGGTCGCCTCGGTTCCCAGACCGACATCGAGTGGTCGCCGGAGGAGCTGGCCGCCCGCGGTGTTCCGGTCCGATTCGTCGGCCGGGGTGGCGGGGTCGTGCCGCACGGCCCAGGGCAGGTGGGAATCGCCCTGTTTGTGCCGCTGGCTGCACTTGGCTTGGGGCCGCATGATGTCGGTGGGCTGGTCGAGCGGTTTGAGGCGGGGCTGGAGGCGGCCATCCGTAGCCTCCGCTGCACCACTGCCCGCGACTCCCGGCACCCCGGGATTTTCGGCCGCACGGGCCTGCTGGCGGCAGTCAGTTTGGCGGTTCGCCGCGGCATCGTCTGGCACGGCGGCTTTGTCAACGTCTGCCCCGATCTTGGCCTGTTTCGTGGGGTGCGGACGGTGCCGGTCGCAGCCGGCGTGCCGGTGCGTACCATGGGATCAGTGGAGGCCGATCTCCGCCGCCGGGTGCGGCTGCAGGATGCCCGCACCGCGTTGGTCCGTTCATTGGCTGACGCCTTGGGGCTGAGTGACGTTGTCATCCAGTCGGGTCTGCCGCTGCCCCCGGTGGCCGGCCGGCGCTCGTTGATCCGCGAACACCTCACTGCCTGAGGAGGCATCTCATGTCGAGCAATTCGTTGCACTCAACTGACCTCCTGCCGATTCTGGGCGGCCCTGCGGCAACCGCAGCGGGAAGCTGTGGGAGCGCGGCGGCCGTGGCGGCTCCGCCAATGTCGCGGCGGCTGCCCCCGTGGCTGCGGCAGAACCTAGCCGCCGGTGGGGGCCATGGGGAAACCGCGGGGCTGATTGCCGAGCTTGACCTGGAGACGGTCTGCTCCTCGGCGAAATGCCCCAACCGGCTGGAGTGTTGGTCGGCGGGCACGGCCACCTTCATGATTCTGGGTAATGTCTGCACCCGACCGTGCGGCTTCTGTTCGGTGCCCAAGGGTAAGACCGAGGAGCTTGAGGCCGACGAGCCCGAACGGGTAGCCGAGGCGGCCCGCCGGCTGGGCCTGGGGCATGTCGTGATCACCAGCGTGACCCGCGACGATCTGCCGGACGGCGGGGCCGACCACTTTCGCCGGACGGTCACGGCGGTGCGGCAGGCCACCGGGGCAACGATCGAGGTGCTGGTGCCTGACTTCATCGGCAAGGAGGGGGCCCTCGAACGACTGCTGGAGAGCCGGCCCGAGGTCTTCAACCACAACACCGAAACGGTGCCGCGGCTCTACCGCGAGGTCCGCGGCCGCAAGAGCGTTTACGCCTGGACGCTCCAGCTACTCGCCGATGCCAAGCGGCTCATGCCTGAGATCAAAACCAAGAGTGGCCTGATGCTGGGACTGGGCGAGACCCGGGAGGAGTTGCTCGAGGTCTTTGCCGATCTGCTCGATCGGGGCGTCGACTTCCTGACGCTGGGGCAGTATTTGCAGCCGAGCCTCGACAGCCTGCCGGTCGTCCGGTACGTGCCGCCGGAGGAGTTTGACGAACTGGGTGACCTGGCCCGATCGATGGGCTTCGCCAAGGTCGCCTCCGGCCCCCTGGTGCGGTCGAGCTACCACGCCCGCGAAATGGCCGAGGCGTGAGGGCTGGTCGCTTTGTTGCCTTAGCAGCCCCGAAAACCCTCGGCGTTTTCGGGTGCTTCCCAAGTGGGCTATTGTTCCCCCGCATTCGCGGGCAGGGGCCATGGAGGGCTTTTTCCACGGGCAGTCAGCCCTCGTCGGACTCGTCCAGGCCGTGTTCGAGCAGCTTCTTTCGCAGTGTGTTGCGGTTGATGCCAAGCCGGGCTGCCGCCTTGAGC
>CBFIHA010000034.1:0-35431 GCA_965662195.1 uncultured Pirellulales bacterium | reverse complement strand
CGTGCGGCTGAGGGTCATTCGGATCGTCAAGGCCGTCACAGATGCCGGCGGCGGCGGCAACCTGCCCACCGGCAGAACCGCCCCCAGCGGCAATCCGATCTGGGTCGATGCCCAGCCTCACGGCATTGCCACGAATCCAGCGAACTGCCGACTTACCATCCGCCACGCAGGCATCCGGATCGGTTCCCTGCCGGCTCTTAACCCGGTAATCCGCCAGAAACGCTACCATCCCACGGCCGGCGAAATAGCGGGCATGCTGTTCGAACTGCCGAACGCTCCCACCGGTCCAGCCCCCGCCAAAAAAGAAGACCACTGCCGCCCGCTGGTCACGGCTGGCGTCATGATCCGGTGGATCAAAGCGATAGATCCAGAGGTCATCCCCCGAGGCCCGCTTGTAGATTTCTGCAATGACATCGTCCCCGAGATTGACTTCCTTCGTGGCAGCGTTCACCTGCAGGCTGGCAAGGACCACCAAGAGACCATAAGCGGAGCGAACGAATTTTTGGCAGCCGGTTGGTAATGCTGGCATGGTCATTCCTTTGCTCGAGCGTCACTTTGTTTCATACTGTATGCGATAGTCGGCCGCGTCACATTGATTCGGATGCCTCAGGCAAAAGGTTCCCGCTATGCCCAAGCCCTTGCTGTCTGCCCTTGTTGTCGGATTGTGCTGGCTAGGCTCTGCTCAGCTTTCCGCGACCGAACCACCCCCTGGATTCGGCAACCGGCTGTTTGCTGATTCATTTGAGCGGTCCGAGGCCGATCCAGCCCAGGAACAGCCGGGGAAAAATTGGGGCACCAATAGCAGAACACGGGCACAGGGTATCAAGCAGGTTTTCCTGCGCGACGGGTGCCGTCGGAGCATTTACTTCCGAAGGAATTGACCATCCCACCAAACGGCGGATCAGGCTGGCGGTCAACCGCGAGGCCTGGGTCGATGATGTCGAGGTCTATGGTCCTTCTTGACCAGGCGAACGCAGTTGCCCATCCGCAGCCGATTCGGCAGCTGCGGAATCAGGCAGAACAGCGGCCGTTGCCAACGCATCGGCCTCGGCGCAACAGGCTGCACGCACCACACCGAAGGAGACGGTGGCTGACCCAGCCGGAGCACCGGTCCGCGGATCGATGACGGGGTGGCGGGTATCAGCCTGGAACACTGCGACGGCTTCACCGTCGGCTAGCTCAATGAAGGTGGACCCGGCGTTCCCAGGAGCGGTCGGGACAGCGACCCGCCAGGGTCGGTCGGCTGCATTCCGCCCCCAGGCCCTGACCTCCCCCCCGAGCTCAACGAGATGCCCAGCCGACCCGAGGGCCGTCAACCCTTCGCCAATGCGGTCAACCGCATAGCCTGGGCCAATCCCGCCGAAATCGACCTCGACGCCGTCGCGTTGTTTGCAAACAGCCGCTGGTCGTCCTCCTGCTGCTGTCCGCCACCGAAGCAAGTCGATCCCGACGGACAGCCTCAGATCGGCGGGCGGGGCACTGGCAGCAGAACCGGCTCCGGCCGCTTTCCACCAGCGAATCAGCGGGGCCACGGTGACATCAAATCTGCCACCTGTCTCCCGAGTCAGCTCTGCTGAGATTGAGAGCAGTGAGACGAGGTCGGGCCCAACGTCGATCCAGACGCCAGCCGCTGCCCGGTTGAGCCGAGTGACGTCCGAATCTGATCTCCAGCTGCTCAGCTGCCGATCGAGCCGGGCAAGCAACTGATCGACCTCGCGGTGGATTTCACCAAGGGTGTAACCGGAGACCGGGCCTGCCAGTGCGACCCGGTAGGTCGTGCCCATGGCTGGGCCAGCCACGGTAAGGGGATTGGCGGCCGCACTGGCTCCAGACCAGAGGCCAAGCACAGCTGCGATGAGTCTCAGGGACGGCTTCACCGTAGGCCACCTCCCTGCCACCAGACCGCCACAGCGGCCAGCAGGCAGATGCCAAGAAAACCATCCTGCCGAGTCAATCGGTCGCTGCGACCATGCAGCCGCAACTGATCAAGCAACGCCCCGGTTGGGCAGCCGTGGCGGCAATAGGCCATTGGCGAAAGGCTGCTGGCCAGCAGGCTGACCCCAAACAGCACGATCGCGACGGTGCCTGCCACGGCCGGCACGTAGGCATCAAACGGCTCAAGATCGACAAGGGGCAGCGGCAGATCAAAGATCGTGGTCCCCGCTGCGACGGCCAGCAGCCCGGCAGGCAGCCAGCGGAGCCGCTGGAGCATTGCCACCAGCCGTTTGCGAAACGGATCCAACCGACGCCGGCGCTGAGGCCGAACTGCCTTGGCCAGCAGTTGTTGGGCCGCCCCGTGGGCACAGAGGTGGGCACAGTAAATATTCCGTCCAGTCGTGACCGGCGTGATGATCGCGACAGCTGTAAGAAACAGCAGGACCGTTGCCCCCCGGGGCAGGCCGACGGCCGCCCAACCCCAGAGCTGGGCCTGCGAGAGCACCGCACCGGCCCCAAAGCCGAGATAGGCGAGCACCACCACCGGAAAAATGAGCCGGCCAAAACGGCCGCCTCTGAGCCGGCTGAACCCGGTGGCCAGGCCGGCAGCGATTACGGCAATTGCTCCCCACTGCGGACCCTCGACACCGCCGGCCCAGCGACGCAGCCGGGCCGCCGCCGACTGGCCAGCCTGCTGCTGGCGGGCAGCTTCAGCAGCCGCGGCCTTCACAATCCCGCGGGCGACGGCCTGGCTTGTCATCGTCGCGCCGCTGACGCCCTCGACGTCGGTGAGTCCTGTTTCGCCCCCAGCCAGTTCGGCGAAGGTGCGGCCATCGAAAAGCCTCCGGAATGACCAATCGTCTCGGACGTACCCGACGTAAGGCTCGTTGTCGAAACTGCCCAGCACCAGCAGCCCGGCGACCTGACCGCTGGGGTTGAAACCGACCACCGTGTCAGTCGGCCCCTGATAGCCAATCACATTGTCCGCGGCCGGACTGGTTCGCAGACTCCAGCCCAGCGGGATGCCGTCGGTATCGTAAAGCCGGCCAACCGACGGCTCGCCCGGGTCGATCTCGAACCGGGTCGCTGCCGGAAAGATTTTCTGCAGATCCGCAAGCGTCGGCGGCTGGGTAAAACGACTGCCGGCCGCGTCTCCGCCCAGTCGCCGGCTGATCGCCTCGGCGATCGCCAGACTGGTGAGGGTTGCCGAGGCGGTGGTCCGAACCCGAGGCTGTCCACCAGCAAGCGATGCCAGTGGGCGGCCTACGAACTGCTGCCAGAAGGCCTCGTCACGCAGTATCGCGGCCACATGGTCACGGGTGTCACCGCTGGAAAGTAGTGCGATGCCGGCCACCTGCAGGGCTGCGTCGCAGACCAGCAGCAGATTGGTCGGGCCGGAAAAACCAATCGCAGCATCGCCCGCCGGTGACGTCTGCAGCATGGTGCCGACAACAGCCCCGTCAGCATCGAGCAGCTCACGCCCCCCCTCGACGGCGGCCGATTCACCACCGACGGCCGTGACCTCTGTCAGGAACCGCTGTGCCTGGGACAATCCCCCGTCATCAAGCAGGAAGGCCGTGCTGCGGCCCACTCTCTGCTGGTGGCCAAGATGCACCAGCACGGCCAAAGCTAAAACTGCGGCGACACGCAAAGTGTGAATAAGAAACCGCATGACTGGACGTTACTGATTGAGGAATTGCCTGGTCCAGCAAAATTGTGCCGATCGGTCGTCACTGGACCGCCTGGACGGTAGTGTATCGGCTGACAGACCGACATCTGGGGAGGAAACGTGATGCCATCGACCCACCACCGAAACCCGCTCGCCGCCATCGTTTTGTGCCTGCTCCCAGCATTTCTGGTGACACTGTGTTCATCGGCGTCAGCGGCTGCCAAACCCCCCAACGTGATCGTCTTCCTTGTTGACGACATGGGGCCACTCGACACCTCGGTGCCGTTTCTGACCGATGCCGCTGGAACCCCCAAGCGGTACCCACTCAACGACTTCTACCGTACCCCCAACATGGAACGGCTTGCCAACCGAGGCATTCGCTTCAGCAGCTTCTATGCCATGAGCGTCTGCTCTCCTACACGGACATCGATCCTGACCGGCCAGAATGCGGCCCGGCACCGGGTGACCCAGTGGATTCGCTCAGAAGAGAATAACCGCGGGCCGTTCGGCCCGCCTGACTGGCGGTGGGTCGGCGTACAGGATGCCGCCACGACACTGCCTGGCGTCCTAAGAACGGTTGGCTATCGAACCATCTTCGTCGGCAAGGCCCACTTTGGCCCCTGCGGTGAGCCCTCGGAATGGCCCGACAACCTTGGCTTCGATGTCAATATTGCCGGCTGCTCGTGGGGGCAGCCCGGCAGCTATTACGGCCAGGATGGCTACGGCCACCTCAAGGGTAACAGCCGTCGGGCCGTGCCCCATCTGGAAAAGTACCACGGCAGCGAGACCTTCCTCTCTGAGGCGCTGACGCTGGAAGCGAAGGAGCAGATCAGCCAGGCCGTAGCCGACGGCACGCCATTCTTCCTCGACTTTGCCCACTACGCGGTTCACTCACCCTTTCAGAGCGATCCGCGATTTGCAGAGCACTACGCAGATTCGGGCAAACCGAAAAACGCCCAGGCCTATGCCACGTTGATTGAGGGCATGGACAAGAGCCTGGGTGACATGCTCGACCATCTAGAGCAACTTGGCATCGCCGACGAGACCCTGGTGCTATTTCTTGGTGATAATGGCAGCGATGCACCGCTGGGGCCGACCCATGAACACACCAGCTCGTTTCCACTTCGGGCCAAGAAGGGCACCCATTACGAGGGCGGCATGCGGGTGCCCTTCATCGCCGCCTGGGCCCAGCCCAGCTCCACCAATCGCTGGCAGCAGCAACTGCCGATTGCGGCTGGGGCCATCCAGCAGCAACTCGGCACCGTCATGGATATCTATCCGACCCTGCTGGCCCTGGCTGGAGCTGAGCCTCCAGCCGACCACCCACTCGACGGCGTTGACCTCTCGCCGCAGTTCGTCGGCAAGCCCAACCCGAACCGCAGCGAGCGGTTTCTGATGCACTTTCCCCACAGCCATCGCAGCAGCTATTTCACCTCGTTTCGTGATGGCGAGTGGAAGCTGGTCTATCACTACCTACCCGAGCAGAACCCGGCCAAGGTTCGCTATGAACTCTTTCACCTCCGGGATGATCCTTACGAAAAACAGAACCTCGCCGACGCCGAGCCAGCGATGCTCAGGCAGATGACCGCAGCAATGATCGCCGTTCTCGATGCCGAGCAGGCCCTCTATCCGATTGGTAACGACGGCACGGAGTTGCGGCCTGTGGTGCCAGAGGGCTGATTGCCCACCTCCAGCTGGTTGAGGGCAGAGGCCCATTTCTCTGAAGCGTTCCGGCGGATCGTGCGAAGCGGCAATCTTTCCTCCTCAACCGCACCACAGATGTGCTACGGCCGGATCCGCCTGCCTTGTTTGTAGACGGCTTCGATCCGAAACGGTCGGGCGAGGTCCGCGTTATCGAAAATGATGACGACCGGTAATGCGTTGATTGCCCGCTCCAGATTGGCGAGGGTGCGGTGGAATCGGGCTTCGAGTTTATCATCTGGCACGTCGTGCCCCCCCTGCATGACCCGCATCGCCACTCGCTGTTTTGACATTTCAGGCGAGTCGATGCGGATGAAAACCATGACAACATGCATGCCATTCCGGCCCGCCTCCACCAGTTCGGAGACCTTCGCACCGACGGGATCGCAGAGCACGGTCTCGAACACGAAGCTCTCTCGCTGGGCGATCAGGCCACCGCGTAGTGATGCGGCGAGCGTGGCGGCCTCGTAGGGGCCCACATCCAGTTCGGCGGCGAGAACGTCTGCATTGACGAACCGCAGGCCCGTGTCGGCAAGGTGAGCGTGGAAAAACGTCGATTTGCCCGCGCCGTTGGACCCGGCGAGTGCCACAACGATGGGCCTCGCTTCAAGCAGCGATTGCCAATCCATCCGACCCCTTATCTCGCGGCGACGAAGACACGGTTGATGAATCGACCGCGGGTCCGGGTGCCGTCTTCGTCGATCCTCACCAGCATCCCTGCCGCATCCTGGCAGGCCTCGAAATGCGGAAATGGACGAGACTCAAGATAGGAACGAACCCGGTCACGACCGACATCGGTGTCCACGGAGTGGATGCTTTCAGCCAGCGACCTCGCCGCTCCGGTTCGCTGCAGGGCCAGAGCCCGGTCGCCTCGGAGGAGCGGCTCGATCGATTTACCAAGACACGCCCAGAACTCCACCTGACCGGCGATCGATCGGCGTGCGACGGCGGCAACCGTGCGGGCTTCGAGAACCAGATCGTCGCTAATCTTCACAGGCTGACTCATATCGACATAGTAGCGTTTTGCCACCAGTAGTCAATTGCGAAGGTTTCTCGAGTGTAGACAGGCATTCGGCCCGCGAATGCGCGCAACGGTCGGCTGGGCTTGGTATTCAAATGAACGCGAGGAGGTTGCCCAACGATTCGTGATCAATCCTAAAAAATCCCCACCAAAGCAGCACAGCGATTCAAAAGCTCTCTGGCCGGCCGGCACCAGCAGGACGGCGTCGGCGTGGGAAGACCCATCGGCGTTGGCGGGACGGGTAACCACCACGCACTTCCCCCTTTTCAAGCATCACACGGCCAGCCGAACCGATACCATCGCTCATCGGTGGCAGCTGCCGCATGTTGACCGTGGCGTTGAACTGGGACTCAGTTGTTTATTTGAGACGGGCAGGGCCATCACTCAGTTTTTATGTCTTGGCAGGCGACAAGCAAGGCGTAGCTGCCGATCGCGGGCGAGCGTTTCATTGGCCTCCTCGTCATCGGTTACCAAAAGACAGGATGGTCAACGTCACTTTCGCAATTATTGCGCCCGTCGGATAGGCCTACGCCCAGGTTTTTCGTCCTCCGCATAGACTGCCTGCGAGTCCTATTCACTGTTGAAGCGTAATCGAGCGTCACGAAGAGAAGGCACCCGCCTTCAGCGGTGATGAATGTCGCTCATGGGCAGGTCATCGGGTATCGATTGCTGAAACATCCCGCTGCCAGGGAATTGCTCCAGCTCACCCCCAGTTGACAGGTGGCCTCCGGGCAGGTGACACGCGGGGCGGCTCCCGTGGTTCACCAGAATGCGGCAGCAGCTGGTTTCATGCGGGCGACTCCATCCAGGCCGTTTTCCGCTCGCGAACTACCGGTTCGAGTGAGCCGGCTCCTGCTGAACCATCCGTGCTACTTTCGTCACCGCATCACCAACGTGACGGGTGAGGGATTCACCAGCGCTATCCAGGCCTTGAAGGACGCGGCCCGTGACTTCCGGTCATTCCAGAACTACAGGACACGGAGCCCCTTCTTCTGCTGGAATCTTGACCTCAGGCCACAGCGACCTTCCCACTAAAATCCCGAAAGAACCCGAAAAGTGAATGATCGCACCACTGCACTCAGACATTCATTGCATTGATCGAAAGCAGGAAGCAAAGAATCGCGTAGAAGTGGCAGGCACTTCCGGACATAACAGCGACATGCCACAACGCATGGAAATACCATTGCCGATGATCATTTATAAGAAAAACAATTCCTAGCGTGTAAGCGATGCCCCCAACAACCATGCCCATCGCGTGCTCAAAGGGAACGATCCAGACGAGTATCATTCCCGGAATCCAGCCGAGCAGTACGTAGGAAAGTGAAGAAAAACTGTTGATGCGATGGTAGCCGAGAACCTTCGAGCAGAAGCCGAGCGTGGCAAGCGCCCAAACGCCAGTTAGCATGAGGACACGGCTCGATCCATCTAAACTGGCCCAGATGAAAGGAGTATAAGTGCCAGCAATCAGCCCATAGATCACACCTTGATCCCAAGCGCGCAGATGGTGCTTTGCCGACTCGTGTTGAATCGCGTGTGACAGTGTCGAAACGGCGTAAACGATAATCAGCGACAATCCATAAATTCCGCAGGCGGTTGCCATGCCGACGTCCACCCAAGTGAAGGTGAACGCAACGAACAGCGTCGCCACGATACTCAATAGAAAACCGAGCCCATGTGTAATCGAATTGGCGACTTCCTGATGGGATTCGCGAATGCCTGAGAGCGTCGTTTCTCGCCGGATAACCATTTGGAGCTCAGCGTTCGGTGAAGAATTGTTCTACGAGTTGTTCAAGGTGTCGCGACCGTATTTTACCGTGCGGCAGAGCTTTGTCTGATTGAAAGGAAATGCAACCACAAACGTTGCCCGAACACGCTGCGATCACTGCGGCTCAAGATATTGCTTGCTCAGCACTTTTGTTCTTGCGGTCATTCGGCGCCCCAAAACCGGCCACGCATCGGCGTCCAAAACGGGCCGCTCGAAGCCAGGTATTGGTTTTCAGACAGAGCCTAGTTTTCTGCCTGACGAGAAGGCTGATCATGAGGCCGCGGGAGGATCACCTGAGACAACAGAGGTTTCCGAGTTGCCGATCAAAGCATCTCAGGGCAACAGGCTTTTTTTGAGTGCCTGCTATCCGGCCGGCACCAGCAGCACGGCGTCGGCATGGGCGAAGCCACCGGCGTCGTCAGTGCCGATGACCACGACGCACTTCTCGCCCTTTTGCAGTGTCAACCGGCCGGCTGATCCAAACCCGTCGTCAATGGGCGGCCGCTGTCGCATGTTGACCGTCGCGTTGAGACGGGACTCAGCCGCTTCGATCGAGACCGGCACGGCCGTGCCCCGGTTTTCGTGCGGCTGCCAGGCCACGAGGATGTCGTAGCTGCCGGTCGCGGGTGCCCGCAGCTCAAATGTTGCCGAGGCCCCGCTGCCAGGGCTGGCGTAGAGATAGCCATGGCCCACGTAACCCCGCAGGCCCTGTCCCTCAGTCCAGCTGCCTTCTTTTTTGGCCTCACGGTCATCGAGGATGACCGCTCCCTTGGCCTCAGCGATTTTCTTGGGGTCGAGGCCGGTCGCTGGGCCATTCGGGCCTGCGAGGGGCAGGGCGTCGGCAGGAATTTCAATCGGGGCCGTAGGGCTGGCCCGACGAGCCTTGCCTGGCAACTGCAACAGTTCGTCCATTTCTGGCCAGTGGCGTTCATAGACACCGCGTGGGTCGGTGCCATGCTTGACCGCCACGCTTGCCGCCTTCCCGACCACCTCACCCATCATGCCGCAGGTCTTCATCACTCGGACCGTGCCGAGGGCCTCGTGGGTCACCGAAATGCAGCGGCCGGCCATGAAGAGGTTTTCGACATCCCGCGAGTAGAAGCAGCGGTAAGGCACCGGGTAGCCATAGCTGCGATCGACCCGGCGGTCATGGACAGCGATCGAAATGAAAGGATTGTCCGGAAACTTCTTGGCGTACTGCTCCTTGGGATAGTGGAGGTCAATCGACCAGGTGGAGGGGACGCAGCCGTCAGGAAAGTCTCGCTTGGCCACGATGTCGTCCTGGGTCAGCACCACGTCACCGAGAATCCGACGGCTCTCTCGGGGGCCGCCGATGTAGGCCACCCAGGTCAGGAAGGCGGTCGGGTGTTTGGCCGCCCCGTCGCCGTTTTTCATCGCATTGAACGCACCGAAGACCGCCCGTAGATTCCAGTCGCGAATGCCCTCGGCGTCTGCGAGCGGATCCTTGTCAAAGCCGCTTTCCCAGAACCACTGGCCGTGGTGGTCACGTGGGTAGGGAAAGTCGGCCATCGCCAAGGGCAGGGCCCAGGGCGTTTCCGGAAACCCGCGGGCCGCGTCCGCCTGGTCCCAGGCCCACATGTTGCTCATGCCCATCCGCCCCTTGGGCTCCATCACGGTTTCGGCCCCGGCAAGATGGCCGATCGTGGCATGGCCGGTGGCATCGCAGAAAAACCGGCCAGTGAACCGAAACTCACGACTGGTACGTGTATCAAGGCAAGTCACCGCCTCGATCCGGTTCCCGCTGACAGCCTTCTCAACGCCGAAGGCATGGGTGTTGAGAAACAAGTCAATATTCGGCTCAGCCCGCACGACGGCTTCTTTTTTGGCGTCTCCAAACTCTTCGTAGGTGCCGGGGCTCTTCTTTGCATGGTCGCAGAACTCCTCGATGATCTCGCCGATCCGCGGGTATTTGCCGCGCCGGATCAGGCCCATCGCCCAGACCCGCACCTCACTTGAGCCGTTGCCGCCGAGGACGGATCGGTCCTGGATCAGCGCAACCTGCAGCCCCATGCGGGCCCCGGAAATTGCCGCCCCCATGCCCGAGTAGCCACCGCCGATCACCACCAGATCATAGGGGCCCTTGGTCTCCGGTTCAGCCGGCAGGCCGAGGGCGGCTCGTCGCCAGCCAGGCAGCACGGCCGAGTCGTTCGGCGGTGGCTCGTCAGCCTGCGTGAAGGCAATGGCATCACAGCGGCCATCAAAGCCGGTCAGGTCGTGGAGAGTCAGGCGGTTGCTGCCGGCAGTCAGTTCCACCTCGCCGCCAGCCTGCCAGTGCCACTCAGCCCCGGTGGTCCCGAATGTTTCGGGCAGCGGCTTGTCATTGACCAGCAGTTGGAACCGGCCCGGGGTACCCGGAGCCTGCCAGCGGGCGACCCAGTCTTTGGTCCGTACCCAGACCCAGTAACGGCCAGCCGCGGCCACATCGACCGTGGTCGTGGCATCAGCAACCGGCCGACCCAGCCCATGGGCCAGCAGGTAGGGCGAACCCATCCGGTGGATGAACTGCGTGTCGAGTTTCCAGCCACCGCGGTCTGCGAAGCTTTCAGTCTCGACGAACATGACTGTCGACTGCGGAGACGCATTGACGGGTCGAAATGTTCCGCAGAACGCCACGAAAAACAGGGACGCCAGCCAAAACCGCGACTTGAAGAAAAACACGTCTGATCTCAAATCTGTCATGTCACCGACTCCGCATGCTTATGGGAACCCATCGAGAACTTGGTACGGTCTGCCAGCCGCAATCCGAATAGTTTAGTCAATTTGTTTCACGCCGCCGCTCGCTCGCTGACCAAGCAGACGGTAGACGTCAAGGCTCATCGATTCGTTCAGAAAGCTAATGGAAGCATCCGCCATGGCGAACTGGGCTCCGCCGGGATGGTTGCTCCCAAAGACCCGCGTCAACACCCCGTACTGGTGCGAGGTCGCCGGATCATGCGTCGACGAATTGATGCCGTCACGGGCCGCGCAGAGTCCGAGAGGAATCTGACAGCAACTCGAGTAAACCCGGAGCCCCGAATCCCAAGACTGCGAATTATTGGTGGGACTGGCTGCCTGATGGAGTCCGTATTTTGACTCACCGAGCAACAGCACATTGGTCGTGCCGTCGGTGATGTCTTTCATTTGGATCTGTGAGTTAGGGAACAGCACCCCGTTCGTGTAGACGTAGCGATCACCAAAAGCACACGCATGGCCTGTCCCACCTCCCTGGCAGCCGAAGTAATTGATGGTGTGAACATCGCCGGAGGAGTTGGCATCGGACGGGCACTTGTAATCCGTGTTCGGCTGAAATTGCACGCCATGGTTTGCCGCTGGCGTCGACCCCTTCATGGGGGCAAAGGCTTTCGTGAGATCGTAACGGTCGAACAGTTGTTGTCCTTCCATGTACGGAAGAATCAAAACGGTCCATGGAGCCCGAGCGTCTGCACTGACATTCCCGTCAAGTCCACAGTGGCCGGTCACGGTCGTGATGCCACCGGCCGGCAGTTTTTTTTGCCCCGATTCATAGTTATGAATCGCCACTGCCAACTGCCGAATTTTATTTCCGCATGCAGTACGACGGGCTGCTTCTCTCGCCTGCTGGACCGCCGGCAGGAGAAGCCCAACAAGCACACCGATGATCGCAATCACGACCAAGAGCTCGATCAAGGTAAATCCGGATGGCTTTTTCCGCCGAGGCTTGCTGCCGATGAGGAACCGCCATGGAGGGTTGTTGCGTTGGCGTGCAATTGGAGCGACTGTTCTGTTCATGTCATGATTCTCCAACTGAAAGAAATGAAAAACTAACGACGTCGTGTTCGCCGGACGGGCTGTTCAGGGACGTCAAAATCAATTCCAGGAACCTCAGGATCGATCAGGACAGAAGTCACATAATCCGAAAACAGGGTGACATCCTGAGTCTCATCAACAATCGGCCCGCTCTGCCCGCTGATCCGCACGAGGTGTGGCCCGCTGACAGCACCCATGTGGGTGACGTAGCGGCCCGCGACAATGTCGGCGTAGCCGCCAGGCCCCAGGTTTCCTTGGCTGCTGTCGGGCTCGAAGGCAATCTGCCCAAGCGGTACCGGCTCACCCTTGAAGGTCACATTGCCGCGAAGCGAGTGCCGCTCGGGCCCCTCGACCCTGCCGCACCCGTTTACCGCGATGAGCGCAATTACGGCTATGGCGACTGACAGCGTCGGTCGCAGTTGGACGAAAATGATCATTCGAAATCCTTCACATCGCCACTCGCCCTCTGCCCGAGTCGGCGATAGACGTCCAGACTGATGTTTTCCGAGATCAGCCTCACCGAGGCATCGGCAAGGGCAAATTGGGCTCCACCGGGGTGGTTACTGCCGAAGACACGCGTGAACACGCCGTAGTCGAGCGTTTGGGCAGGATCGACAGTCGAAGAATTGATGCCATCCATCGTCGCGGTCGTCCCCAGCGGTTCTGCCCCAGGGCCAACGTGCATCCCCGACGCCCAGGAAGCCGCGGTGTCTTCATGTCCATCACGATGGCGGGCATATTTGGTCTCACCAAGCAAAATGACCTGGGTCGTTCCATCAGTGATGTCTTTGAACTTCGTCGCAGAGTTGGCATAGAAGATGCCGTTTTTGAAGAAATAGCGACTCACCGTGTTGTTGCAGGCTGCATCCGCTGCTGCCCCACCACCCATGCAGGCGTGATAGTTCGTATTGAACGTATCGCTGCGGGAGTTGGGGTCACTCGGGCAGTGGAACTGATCGTTTGGGATGAATTGATGCACCGAATTCGCCACCATGTGGACGCCATTGCGGTGGTGGTAGCGGGAGCAGAACGCCTTGTTGAAGTCGAAGGCTTCGTACAGCGACAGGCCCTCCATGTAGGGCAGAATCCAGATTGACCAAGGTGATCCGATCTCATTTTGCAGGTTGCCGTCCGTGAGGTTGCAGGCAAGTCCCGTGTTGAGGATGGTGCCACCGGCAGGGAACTGACGTTTGCCAGACTCGAAATTGTGGAGGGCAACAGCCAACTGCCTCATTTTGTTTCCGCACGTTGAACGCCGGGCTGCTTCGCGAGCCTGTTGCACAGCTGGCAGCAGGAGACCGACCAAGACACCGATGATCGCAATGACCACGAGCAGTTCGATGAGGGTAAAACCGGACGGTTCCGCTGCGGCGTCACGCTGCGGTGCGATCGGTTTACTGGTTCTAGAAAACAGGATTTGGATAGTCATTAAATGCCTCCGCCCTCATGAAGGATTATGGTTTCCTTAAAAATGCCCCATCAATACTGCTAATTCTAGCCAGCAACCGCTCCGTCCGGCCGCAGCAAAAAATGCGGTATTACGCTGAATTCCTTTTCCTCTGCGGCAGGCGGCGGCCTCTGAGCTCGGAACCTAACGGTTCACCTTGCCCGAAAGGTTTCGCTCACGGCGAGTGCCATGACCAGATCGCGGAACCCATTGCCTGCCTGACGGTTGGTCGCGACGATCTTGGCTACCTCTCGACGCTCCGCGTAGTTGAGCTGACGCCCCGTGGCATAGCTGAGCAGCTTTTCAGCGACACATCGCGAAAAGCGGTCGATATTTGCAACCAGCCAGGCTTTGAATTCAGCTGGCCCTGCCACCGCGGTCCCGTCCGGCAGCACCCCGGCGGCGTCGATCGCTGCGTTGCTGTTCGGCCAACTCTCGCGCCAGCGGCCCACTGGATCGTAGTTTTCCAGCACGAAGCCGAGGGGATCGATGCGACGATGGCAGACTGCGCAGGATGCCTCGCGGGTGTGGGCCGCGAGCAGTTCCCGGGGCGTGGTTGCCCCCTGCGTGTCAGGTGTCAATGCCGGCACGTTTTTCGGCGGTGGTGGGGACGGGGTACCGAGAATATTTTCCAGCACCCAGACGCCGCGAATGACCGGCTGCGTATCAACGCCATTGGCAGTCGCCATCAGAATCGCTGCTTGGCCCAGCAGGCCGCCGAATCGATCGCCCTGGGGCATGGTGAGCCGCTGAAACTGTTTTTGTTGTGCCTCAGTCAGCGGTGAATCGGCGTCGCTGACCTCCGGCGGCGTCAGTCCGTAATTTCGCTGGACGAAGGCCGGGGTTGAGAACGTAAAGCCGGGATCGATGAATGTCTCCATCGGCAGATTCTTGGTCAGCATCTCGGTGACGAACCGCTCGGTTTCCCCCTTGGCAAGCCGGACGTCTGCCTCATCAAAGCGAAATTTTGGGTCGGGCATGATGCCAGCCAGCGTTCGGGTTCCCAGCCACTGCCCGACGAAACTGGTGATGAACGGATCGTTCATCCGCTTTGGCAGGAGCCGGTTTGTTTCCCGCTGCAACACCCAGCCTTCTGCTAGCCGGCTGCGAGTGGCCAGATCGATCAGCGTCGCATCGGGTGGTCCTTGGGTGAGGAAATACGACAGGCGACTGGCCAGATCAAACTGGTCAAGTCGTCCTGCGGGATCCACGGGCCCAAGCCCCCGGTAGAGAAACCGCGGCGACACCAGAATGTTCCGCAGCAGTAGATGCAGGCCTTCGTCAAGCGAATGCCCATCGGCCCAGTGATCGCTGGCGATTGCCAGAAACTGGTCAATCGTTGCGTCATCGACTGGCCTCCGGAAGGCCCGCGGCAGCAGCCGCGCGAGCATGCCCCGCCCAACGACTTCAGGAGTTGCTGCCTCGCTACCAGTCTCGAAAAGACGCTGCTGCAGCGTCTCCCGACGGCGATCGGCGGGACTCTCAATCTGCCGGCTGGGTCCGGCCACCGCCACCCGGTGGAGCTCAAGAGCGGGGCCCCGCTCGTGGTAGAAGTGGCAGAGGGCGTCAGCCAGATTGAAGGTGCCGTCGAGCGAGCGAAATCTTGCAAGCAACGCCTCGGACTTCTCCGAGTCCAGGATCGCCTCAGAAAGATCGAGCTCGGGCTCAGCCCAGTGCCGCGAGACGATATCCCAGCCATTGCGGCCACGCAGCCGGGTGGTTTCGGGCCGGCCGACCTTGCCCGAGGGAAACACCGCCTGCTGCCAGGCCGCCAGAAACCGCTCGTCATTAGCAAACCAGCCCGCCATCTGATCGGCCAACTCATCGAATTCATGGGTCATTTCGGCATTGGCCCAGCGGAACAGCACGGTTTCGCCTTCGTACAGGTCTGCCTCAAAGCTGAAGGTCTCAGGCGAATTACCAGTGACCGCAAGCGTCTCCAGCAGCCTGAAGGCGGAAACCGTCGAGCGGTCGGTGGCCGTCACCGGGCGGGCGTAGACCTCAAGCTGCATTGGCCCCTGAAAAGCATGGCCAGTCGGAGACTTGAACTGTGAGGCGGAGACCTCAACTGTGTAGCAACCCGAGTCATTGATTTCGATTCGGCTCGGCCAGGTGCAACTCCGCATCACATCGACCGACCGCGAGACCAGCCGCAGGGCATTGTCATGGACCGTAGCGGCCGAGAAGCTGAGGACCATGTCATCCGGGCCGGCCTGCCAGCTACGGGCCCGCAGTGCCGGCCGGGGTGGCGGGAACAGTTCGTCGGCCACCAGCCGGGCCATTTCACGATAGGCCTCGATGTGGGCTGGTGATACAGCCAAGGACTCTGCCTGATTGTCAAATCCATGGGGAACCGAATCTGTCGGAAAGCCTACCGGCAGTTCGAAACTCGAAAGCCCAAACAGCGTCCGCACCGTTCGCAGGTATTCATCGCGGCTGAGCCGACGGGGCGGTGTGCCCCCAATCGCCGTGTGGTTCCAGAGCTGGCCATCGACAAAACTCCAAAGGGTCTCTTCGACAGCAGCTGGCAGCCGAGGCTCCTCGGGCGGTGGCATCCGGCCTTCGTCAAGAACACTGGCGATCCGCTCCCAGAGTTTCCGGTCATGTGAGTCAGCAAAATCGACTACTGATCGATCAAGATCAACATCGGCCGCTGGGCTCTCCCCGGAGTGACAATCCAGACAGCGTTCAGTAAGTACGGCACGGACCGATTCTGGAAGCGGCTCTGGGCTGCGTGCCGATGCCCCTTGCCCCGTCACCACAGCGGAAATTACCAGCCCGAGACCTGAGAGCAGCCAGGCCACTGCCAATCGCCACGGTCGGTTCCACCGGCTCATAGCAGGACCTCATTCATGCTGCCGCTGGCGGTCGAGAACCGATCGACCTCCATGCCCAGCCGCTGCATCAGGGTGACGTAGAGGTCACCCAGCAGGACCGCTCCGGGCTTCGCTTGGTCAACCCTAACGTGATTGCCATGACGCATTCCGCCGCCAGCCACAAGCGTCGGGAGATTCCGATTACTGTGCCGACTGGCATCACCCATGCCGGTGCCGACCAGTACGATCGTATCATCCAAGAGTGAGCGGCCGTCGGGCAGCTGCTTGGCCGCCAGTTGTTGCAGGAAACGAGCAAGGCAGTGGATGTGCCCTGTCTCGATAGCGACCAGATCACGAATCATGACCGGGTCGTTCCCGTGATGGGAAAGACCGTGGTAGCCTGCAACCAGTTGTCGACCATCGAGGGAGAAGACCTGGCCCAGCCCATGCAAAAACAGCGTGGCCACCCGCGTCGATTCGGTTTCGAGCGCAAGCGCGACGAGATCGTAAAGGATCTCCTCAGCCTCCAGTTGGAGGTTCGGCGTGATCGGGTCGTAGTCGGGCAGCTTGTAGTCGGGCTGCGGAACTGGTTTTGCGGCAGCCAGCATCTGCCTGCCCAACCGTTTCTCGACCGTTCGTAGCGACTCGAAATAATCGTCCAGCCGACCGCGGTCTGCGGCCGGTAAACCGCGGACCAGCCGCCGGGCATCCTGCTGAACCGCGTCGAGCGAGCTGCGACCGCTGGCCAGCAGGTACTCTGTCCGGGCCTGGTCCGCAGGCGAGGCAAACAGCTTGCGGTACAGCACACTCGGCCGGGCAATCATCGGCAGGCCGGTGCCGCGGCGGGTGAAACTCATCGCTTTGGCTGCCTCACCCGAGCCAGCGGTGAGTTCGAGTGAGGGAAAGCGGTTCTGTTGGCCGATGGCATCGGCAATCATCTGGTCGAGCGACCAGCTGCCCGGCTTGGTTCCGCAGAGAAAATTACTCCAGGAGTCATGGCCATTCGCGGCCCGATGGTCGAGGCCAGAGAAGACGGTGAACTGGTCGCGAAGAGCAGCCAGCGGCGTCAGGGTTGGTGGTAGTTCATACCGCGGCCCGGACTGCTTTGGCAGAAAGGCCGGCTGGTGCCAGCCGAGATAGGTTCCGACTGCAATAAAATTCTTGGGTTGAGGGGTGGCTGCCACTGCCGTAGCGCCGAACGCCTCAAGGGCGGGCAGCGCCAGTGTTGCCAGCCCGGTCCGCAGCACCTGCCGGCGTGGCAGACCTCGCGGGACGCTGATTCCGGGTGTTGTTTGGTGCATGGTGTCACTCCTTGGGGCTGGACACATTCGTTCCGCACACCACTTCACGAACCTCCCCATCCTACGCAATGTTCTTTCCTGGGGATGCGGAAGATCCTGCCAAAATACGGGTTCTTTCTTCGTGCTTGCGCCGCATTGAAGGGAATCGCGGCGGCAGATTTGTTCGAGCTACGGCCATGCTTGACGCATCATGCCATAAAAAATGGATACACTTTCTTCTTTTTTGCGTCACGCCAGCAAGAGCGGGTACAACCAGCCGAATGACACCCCAAACCAGACTCATGCACCAGCCGCTCATTGCGGTGCTGGTCCCTGCCAGCACCGGCTGGGGCCGCGGCATCATCAGTGGGGTCGCGGCCTACGCCAATCGACATGGCCCCTGGCATCTCTACGTTGAGCCGGAAGGGGAACGCCGTGGGCTCCCGCACGGCTGGCAAGGGGACGGTGTTATCGCGCGGCTCTCCACGCCTGCCGTCAGTAAGGCGATAATCGGGCTCGGCTGTCCGGTGGTGAATGTCTCCGGAATAGAGCTTGACGCCCTCCATCCACAGCCGCCGCGGGTCAGTTACGACCTTCGCGCCACCGGCACGCTGGCCGCTGAGCACTTTCTTGATCGGGGCTTCCGGCACTTTGCCTACGTCGGCCCTCCAAAACTCAGCTATGTCCGCGAACACCGTGAAGCCTTCACGGCCGCCCTCGACCGGGCCGGCCAGACCTGCCACCTCCATGGCCTTGGTGCTGGCCTTGAAATCACTGGCCGGCCCAGCCGCCTCGTCGAATGGGTGCATGCACTGCCTAAACCAGTGGGCGTGCTAACTTGGGCGGCGATCCAGGGTCGATCGGTGATCGACGCCTGCCGCCGGGCAGGGCTGTTCATGCCGGAGGACGTCGCAGTGCTCAGCGGCGTCGATGACCCGCTGCTCTGTGAGGCCAGTCAGCCACAACTCTCAGCGATTGCTGTGAATGCTGAGCAGATCGGTGAAACAGCTGCTGAGTTGTTGCAGCTGCTGATTGAGCAACGGCCGGCGCCATCGTTGCCTATCCGGATTCCTCCGTTGGGCATCATCACGCGGCAGAGCACCGACACACTGGCCATCGACAACCCTGAACTGATCCAGGCGATTGGCTTTATCCGAGAACATGCCAGCGAACCAATCAAGGTGGATGACGTCCTGCAGGCGGTGCCGATGTCCCGCCGCAGCCTGGAGCGGGCCTTCCAGGAAACCCTGGGCCGGTCACCGGCAATGGAAATTCGTCGGGTCCGGCTGGAACGGGCCAAAAAGTTATTGGCCACAACCGATCTCCCCGTGCCAAAGGTTGCCCGCGCAAGTGGCTTTGGAACTGGCGAATACCTCGCCACACTCTTCCGCCAGACCACAGGCATGACGCCACTCAAGTACCGGGCCGCCACCCGGACCTCGGGCTAGGCTCAACTGCCCCGGCGTTGAGGATCGCCCAGCCGTTGCCGCAAAGGATGAGTTTTTTGCCGCATCCACGCCATGGCACCCGGTGGGGTATTCGCTTAGTTTCTAGGCCAGGGGATAGCTGCGATTTTTTTCACCGGTCCCAGACGTTTCCTGCGTCGGAGGAACATATGACATTCAGACTCAGACCGGCAGTCCGGCGTCCGCCGGCTCCGCACACAAAGGGGTTTACCCTGATTGAGCTTTTGGTGGTGATTGCCATCATTGGTGTGCTTGTTGGCCTGTTGCTGCCGGCCGTCCAAGCCGCTCGGGAATCGGGCCGTCGGCTTTCCTGCTCAAACAACCTCAAGCAAATTGGCTTGGCACTGCACAGCCATCATGACGCCTTCAAGCGGTTGCCCCCATCGGCGGTAAAGTTTGGGTACGACCCGCTTAATCTTAACCGCGCTGGCTGGGGCTGGACGCTCGCTATTCTGCCCTTTATCGAAGAGCAGTCGCTGTACGATCAGATCTACAAAGTCAGTTCCCAAATCAGCCTGAACACGACGAAAGAAGCTCTGGTCCGCAACCCGCTGGCCGCACTGATCTGCCCGTCCTGCACCGTTGACCCAACTGCCACCGAGGGAGCCTACAGCGCGAACTTTGCCTCGAGCAAAACAAACTATCTCGCCAACGCAGGGCCGATCTGCTCATACGGTGGGTCAGCTGAGCAGCAACAGGCGATGACGCTCGGAGCGATCACGAAGGTTGTTGGCCTCCCCTTCAAAAATATCACGGATGGCCTTTCGTCAACTTTTCTCGTTGGCGAAGTAGGCGGCACCCCCAAGGCAGCAGCTGACGCCGACAAAATGCCCGGGCTGTGGACGGGAACCTCAAATCCCGACGGGACCCAGCAAGACGTTCGCCGCTTCACCTACCAAAAAATCAACTCTGGAGAGCTCTCTGGCAATCCGCGGGCGTTTGGCAGTTTTCATCCGGGCGGAGCAAATTTCGTGATGTGCGACGGGTCTGTTCGTTTCGTTGATGACTTCATCGAGTTTCGCAACACCGGATTCTCTTCCTGCCCATCGGCTTCGAACGACGCGACGAACAACACCTATGTCACGGCGGCACAAAGTGCGAGCACTGGCATCTATCAGAAGCTGAGTGCCCGGGCCGACGGTAATCCGGTTGGAGGATTATGATGCGGACACTGATCGTCGCGAGCATGGTAGGACTTTCCCTCGTCTCCACCCTCGGCTGCGGCGGCCGCTCGCCGGGCGCAACGGCGACGGGCACGATTACGTTCGCTGGCTCCCCCGCCCCTGCCGGCATTCGGGTCGATTTCATCCCCGTGGCGGCGGGCAGTTCTATGTCGAGCGGCTACACCGATGCGGCAGGCCGTTACGACCTCTTTTTCAACGCCAATCTGCGGGGTGTAATGCCGGGCGATTGCATCGTGCGGCTGTCGCTATCGGAGGCGACCGGTTCTGACGGTCTCCCCACCGTCCCGCTGCAACTCCGCGGAATTCGAATTCCCCAACACTTCGGTGAACGGTCGCAAACCATCCGAGTGGTCAAACCCGGGGCAAATGTGATTGATATCGACGTCGTCGCGGTACCGTGACGTAGGTTTCGACGACAATTCGAATGACCATTGGCGAAATTTGACTGCCGTCACGCAAGGATCGCGTCGAGAATGGCCGTGCTGTCGCCGAAGGATTCAATCGCGACGCCCGATTGTTTCAGCAGCGTCAGCCAGGCGTTGCAAAGCGGCGTGTTCTTTGGCAGGACGATGTTTTCGCCAAGCTTCACTCCGGCGCCGCGACCGGTGATCAGCGTTGGGCAGTTGTCGAGTGAATGGCCCGTCCGGATATTGCTGCCGTAGACGACGGTGACATGGTCAAAGAGGCTCGACCCATCGGGCTCCCTGGTGGTCTTGAGCTTATCGATGAATCCGGCAAGCAGTTCACTCTGCGCCAGATCGCGTTTGCGTGACGACTCGACGACGTCGCCCGGCCGGCCATGGTAGTGGCTCATCGTGTGGGCCTCCGTCTTCAGGCCCAGGCTCGTCAGCAGTGTTGTCACCGGCTGGCGATAGGTGACCACCCGGGTGCTGTCGGTCTGCATGGCTGCCACGATGATGTCGTACATCAGTTGCACCTCTTCGCGGCCCGCGAGGCCCGGCTCGGGCTCACCAAACGGTGGTTCTGGCCGCTCTTTTCCAATCCACTGCTCATCGCGGGAGAGCCGTCGTTCGAGGTCACGAATCCCCTGCAGGTATTCATCCAACTTGTCACGATCGGTCGCGCCGAGGGACCGGCCGAGGTCACGGGCATTTTCCTGGGCGTTATCCAGAATGCTCCGTCGCTGCCGCAGGAGGGCCTGCTGCTGCGCAAGCGGGGTCGTGTCTTTGGCGAACAGCCGGTGAAACGCTTCCACGGGATTGCGTGGGCCGCCCACCGGCTTGCCCCGGGCATCCCACGACAGAGACAGACCGGGGCCGTGCCCTGAACCACCCGCCGCCGCCCCGCAGTCAAAAGCCAGCGACTCAAATCGGGTCTCGACGCCGAGCCAGCGGGCTGCCATCTGGTCGGCTGAAATACTGTTGAAGAAGCTTTGCCCGGGGGCACCGTATTCATTCGCCCCCGTCAACCAGAACGTGCTGCCGTAATGACCATTGCCCGTAAAGCGATTCCAGAGCCCCTGCACGATGCTGAAATCGGCTCTGTGCTTTGCAAGTGGCTGCCAAAGCGGTGGCAGCGAGTAGCCTGGGCCCGGCTCGTCGATGCTCGGGTACCACTCGTCCTCCGTGACGCCCCAGCCAAAGCCTAGAAAGACCAGCCGCTTGGGCGGGACTACTGGAGAGGCTGCCGCCGCAAACCGGCGGAAGCCGAACGACTCAAAGGCTGGCAGCGCAATCAGCGCTGTGCTGGTGGCGAGCACCTGCCGGCGTGAAACGCTGGGGGCACGCTGGTGGGGTTGGAATGCCATTCCATGAGCTCCAAGAAGGGGTGTGTCGGCACCAGGCTATTGGCTGCGAAAGGGCTCGCTCTGCACGAGACCGTGGATGAAGGCCCGTACGCCAAGGCCCTGGCTGTCAGCATCCTGCACGATCGAATCGATCAGTTCCTCATCCCCAAACCCGGACGGGCGGCCGAGGGCATATTGGATCACGGCAGCGGTGAAGCCCCGGGCAAACTGCTCGGGCTGGTCGGCCACGATGCTGCGCAGCTCGAAGTAGTTGGCGAAGGACGGGCCGCCATGCAGCTTTCCGGACGGGTCGATCGTCCAGGTTTTTTTTGTTTTTGGATCGGGCTTGCCCGCAGCGTTCACAGCCATCGCACTGTCGGTCGTTCGCCAGGCCCCGACGGCGTCGAAGTTTTCCATACCGAAACCGATTGGGTCAATCTTGCGATGGCAGCTCGCGCACTGCGGCTCTTCCTGATGCAGGACAACCCGCTCGCGTGTGGTCAGTGATTTTCCTGCCAGCCTGGCCAGTTGGGGCACGTTTGGCGGCGCTGGCGGGGGTGGATCGTTGAGCAACTTGCGGAGCACCCATGCGCCGCGTTCGACGGGGCTGGTGTGCTCACCGTTGCTGCCCATTGCATGGACGGCCGCCATGCCCATCAGGCCGCCTCTTGGCGAACCGGCCGGCAAGGAGACTGGACGGAACGTATCACCCGACACACCCGGCAGGCCGTAATAGTCGGCAAGCAGGCCATTGACGACAACGTAATCGGCCCGAAGCAGGTCACTGAGTGGGCCATTCGTTCGCAGGAGATGGGCAAACGTTTCATAGACCTCGTGGCGGGCCGCCTCCTTCGTGCTGTCGTTGAACTGCGGATAGCGTTTCAAATCAAATTGAAAAAAATCGAGTCGCTCCATCCCCAGCCACTGGGCGACGAAGGGTTCTACGAAGTCTGCCGACCGTGGGTCATCAAGGAGGCGGTCTGTCTGGGCTGCGAGCACAGCCGGCTCAAGCAGGGTCCCAGCCTCGGCTAGCCGATAAAGCACAGCGTCGGGTGCCGTGCCCCAGAGGAAATAGGAAAGCCGGGTTGCGAGTTCAGGGCCGCTTAACGTGCCGCGGACGTCGTCCGGCCCCGGCTCTGCTCGGTAGAGAAACCGGGGTGAAGCGAGCACCGCGACGAGCATCTCGATCAAGGCGTCTTCAGGCGTCGCGTTCAGACGGCAGCGGGCCATATAGATCTCCGCCAACCGCTCCACCTCCCCATCCGCAGGCGGCATGCCGCGGTAGGCTGCCGTCATGAACTGCTCGGCAGCCCGCTTCACCGTACTCGCCGAGGCGACCTCAGGGTTCTCGGCGTCGAGGAGCGGCAGGAGAGCAGAGATGCCTGAAGCCAGATCGATCTGGGGATCATGCTTGCCTTTGATCTCGATCCAATCGACCCAAATGGACAAGTCCGGGCCGATGCCATTGGCCTTCACCCCCTCATCGAAGATTCGCCGGGCGGCCACGGTGCTGCCCGTATCGATTTCGCGAATCATAAACCGTCGCTTGGCGGGGTCTGCCGATCCGGCCTTGAGCGTGTAGGGAATTTCAATCACCTCCGGTGCGTCCATGGTGCCGGTGACATGGTGGGCACTGATGGCTGGCAGGCGATCCCCCCAGCGGCGATGGCCAAACTCAATGAATCGACGCTCCGCCGCCGCCTCTGGCCGAGCAGCACAGCGAATTCGAATGACGTAGTCTCCCGGGGGCCAGTCAGCCGGGATGTCAAAATTGAGCTTGGAGTTGGAGTTTGGTGCGCGGAACCCCGCAGGTACCGTCAGATAAGCCCCAGCGTCGAGCCCCGGCATCGTTAGATAGTGCTCCTCGTAGGGGATAAACCTGGTCTCGTCAAGAATCGCGGCAAGAAAAGCCGGATTGTTCCCGCTTGTGGGCACGGCGTCGTCCGGAGCCGGCAGCCCAACGAGCGACCGCCAGTGAAAGCGAAAGTCTTTTTCAGACTTCAGCGTCGGCCGAGTCCTCGCGACAAACTCGGCATTCTCCGGGCTGGCCAGAGCGGCATCAAGTTGCACGAACCAGTCGCGGGCAGCCTGCTGGTTGGCCTGCAGTCTTGCATTGGCTTTTTTGAACGTGGCAAGTGTCTTTTCAGCCTCGATCTGCATCGACCGTAGGTTGCCAGCTGTCGCATGCTTGTGAAGAGCGGCGGTAACCGCATCGCGGCCGATCGCCTCATACTGCTCAAACTGGCTGGCCGTCATAAACAGATTGGCGCCGACGGTGTCAAAGGCCAGGGGACTCGTGTCGGCTGGGAGGTCACTGACGTCAATTTCCACGCCGAGCAGGTCGGAGATCGTATTTTTGTATTCCCGTCGGTTGAGCCGCCGCATGGCGATTCTGCCCCCCTGATCAGCGAGCAGCTTGCGGGCTGTCACCATCGCGGTGGCCAGGTCGTCGAGAAAGTCGGCCTTGGCAGCCCGCTCCGGCTGCGGCTCATCCTCCGGCGGCATTTCACCCGAGTTGAGCACGTTGAGCACCTTCTGCCACCGTTCCGCGGCAGCGATGGTGTCGATTGCCAGCGGCAGGTCATCCACCCGCATGCCCGACTCCTGCGTTTCAGCTCCGTGACACTGCTGACAATGCGTCCGGAGCAGTGCCTGATGGCTTGCGTCCATCATGGCCCGCGGGGCGGCCAACAGCCCTTGAGCCGTGACAAACCAGCAAACCAGCACCGCCAAAAATAATTGAAGCGAAAACGACCGCATCATGCTGACCTTTCTCCTTCCCATTATCGGCGGTTTTTCTAAGCTGACAAACTACGCGAACGCGGGTTTTTCCTCGTCATCTGCGTCAATCGCGGAACCATCGGGTATTTTCAGTCGATCAGATCCCGCGTTCTCTACCGGAAAACCTGCCGATGGCATCCCCCCAGAAAGTGCTCACCAGCCTGATCGCCTGCTGGCTTTTTGCCACCGTTGCGGCGGCTGCCGATGATGCCGCATGGCTGCGGAACAACGGCACACTCCTTTTCAGCGACACCTTTGACCGGGAAGAGGATGGCAACCTGGCCGCCGCGATCGGGAATGGCTGGAACAGCGCGACAGCCAACCGGGTGCCCGACATCAAGCAGGCCGATCTTGATGACGGCGTGCTCAAGGTGAACAGTGCCGTCGAGGCCGGCCACCAAGCCCACATCCACCACGAGGCTGGCTTCGAGGATGGCGGCGCGATCGTCCGGTTCAGGCTGCCTGGCCTGAGTAAACACGAGGCCCTGACCGTCGGCTTTGTCGACCGGCAGACCAAGGGCATCCACGCGGGGCATCTCTGCTACTGCATCATCACCAATCGGCCACCCCTGATCCGACTGACCGACTACAAAACTGGCGTGATGAACCTCGAACTACGGAAGCGGCGGCAACCCTTCCTCGATGCCAAAAAACCGCTCCCGCGGGATCTGGCTGACCTGCTCGCGACGAAAGAACGGCAGTTCCCGTGGGCTGCCGACCACGAGTGGCACACGCTTGTGCTTGTCACCCAGGGTGACGAACTGCGGGCAACCCTCGATGGCACCCTCATCGGCAGCCACCGCTCGGAGGGTTTTGCCCATCCAGTCAAACGTTGGTTCAGCCTGCTGATGAACCCCTCGGCCTGGATCGACGAGGTGGAGGTCTGGAAGGTGAAGTGACCTGCCGCGGGGTTCACCATCTGCGCGCCGTCACCCGCGGGCCATGGAGAAGTTGCTGATCGTTCGCTGATCGCAAACCGACCCGCCGACCGCAAAAGTGTATGGAGGCAACCGACCGGTTCTTCCCGCGATTTGAAATGTGCCGCACATGCAACTATGCTTAGAGCATGAGCAAGATGATCCAGATTCGAAATGTTCCTGACGGGGTGCATGCCACCCTCAAGTCGCGGGCGGCACTTGCTGGTCAACCGCTCACTGAGTTTCTACTGGCCGAAATCCGTCGAATCGCCGAACGACCGATGCCAGAAGAACTCGCTGAACGCCTGCTGCAGCGGCCCGGTGTCCACCTGAAGACATCGCCGACGAAAGCTGTGCGAGCAGAACGCGATCGGCGATGATCGTTCTCGACGCATCAGCCGCGTTGGAACTTTTGCTGCGGGCTGCTGATCATCCCAGCCTCGTCTCGAAGGTCCTGCGTTCCGGCGAGACGATCGCCGCTCCGTACCTCATCGACCTCGAGGTGACGCAAGTCCTGCGGCGATTTGTCCTGACCGGCGAGCTGTCGGAGTCCCGCGGCCGTGAGGCCATCGACGACCACCTCACCCTGGCGATCGTTCGCTATCCTCACGAGGGCCTACTCAAGCGGGTTTGGCAGCTGCGGGCAAACTGCACGGCCTACGATGCCACCTATCTCGCGCTTGCCGAAGCAGTCGATGCGGTGCTCATCACTTGCGACAGACGGCTCGCTGCTGTGCCCGGTAGTCAGGCGAAAGTTGAAGTGATCACGCGCTGACAGCCTCAGCCCGCCAAGCGGTGAGAAAGGCTTCTGCGGACCGGCCGACATCAGCAGCCTTCATGCCCGGCCGATAGAGGGCCGAGCCGAGGCCGAAGCCGGTCGCACCGGTGGCCCGCCAGGGCGGCAGCGATTCTGGCGTGATGCCTCCGACGGGCACCAGCGAAATGCCCTTCGGCAGCACCGCCCGCCAGGCCTTGAGCACTGCTGGCGACAGCTGCTCGGCGGGAAAGAGCTTGAGAAAGTCGGCCCCGGCCTCGATGGCCGTAAACGCCTCGGTCGGGGTGGCAACCCCGGGGCCGCTGAGCATGCCAGCCGCTCGGGTGGCGGCAATGACGGCCGGGTTGAGGTTCGGTGAGACCACCAGACTGCCGCCCGCACCGGCAATCTGCGACACCTCGTCGGCAGCCAGCACCGTGCCGCCGCCCACCGTGGCTCGATCACCCAGATCGGCCGCGAGCCGACGGATGCTGTCAATCGGGTCGGGCGAATTGAGCGGCACTTCGATCAGGCGGAAGCCGGCCGCCACGAGGACACGGCCGATCGCCACAACCTCGTCGGGCTGGACACCGCGGAGAATCGCCACAAGCGGGAGCTCGTCGAAGTGGCTTTTTGCACAGGTGCGGTCAGGCATGGGAGCGATTCGCCTGTTGAGATTCGGATACTTGAGCCACCAGGCCGGCAGCCTGAGCAATCTGCCACAGCCCGAGTGGGCCCGTCTCGTTGAACAACCGCACGGTGTCGAGGCCGAATGCTGCCAACGCCAACTGGTAGCGATCACACAGAGTCGGAGCACCGAGAAGGACCAGCGGCGGACAGGCAGACCCCAACTCCGCCAGCACACTGCGAATCTCCTCACCGATGAGTAGCCCCGAGAGATAGTCAAGCGTCTGCTCCACGGGAAGCTCACCGGCAAGAAAGAGGCTTCGGGTCGAAAAGAGACGGGCCGCAATGCCAGCGGCTCCACTCGCGCGGGCTGCCTGCACCCCTTGCAGGAAAACGGCTCGTTTGCAGCCACCTGGCTGGTCAGCAACGCCTGCCTCCTTGGCTGGCCGGCCGATAATTGAGTGGTCGCGGAGCAGCGCAAAGAGTTCACCCGTGAGATAGGTGGTGAACCGGGTGACGCGGCCCGCGGCAACCGTCGCCCACTTGCAGTGTGTGCCTGGGACCACCAACAGCGACGCCACCGCCAGCTCGGGCTCACGGGCCAGTGCCCCAACAATCTGCATCTCTTCACCACGCATGACGTCAGGGAACGGCCCGCCCTGGCTCAGGCCCGGTACCAGGTGAATCGTGCCGCAGTCCGAGGCAAAGGGCAGCAACCCCCGGGCGATTGCGTTGGTGTCGGCCGGGCAGGGGACATACGGCACCTCATGCCAGCCATTTCGACTCCCGACCATACCGGCGGCCAGAACCGAGAGCCCCGGGAAGCGATCAATCCAGTCTCCAGCAATCCCACGAAGGGCAGCGACAAAGCCGCCGGCCGGAAGATACTGAATGCCATGGCCGGCGCTGCGGCCCTCGAGCAGCTCGCCGCTGGGGCCCAGCAGATAAGCCCGCAGCGATGAGCTGCCCCAATCGAGTCCGATTAATTTTGGCGTCACTGATACCGCCATTAGAGCGTTTTCCCGGTAGCCACAGCTGCTGCGAACCGCTCATTGAAATCGATTCCCAGCCCGGGTCCGGTGGGCACCTGGTAGGCGGGAACCTCCAGCACCAGCGGGTCGCGGAGAAAGGCGTTGGCCGTGGCCAGAACATTCGGGTTGAACTCACAGAGTGGGCAGTGGTCGAGGCCTGCCGCGACGTGCACTGCAGCAGCCAGTTGCGGCCCCATCGCGATGCTGACATGCGGGATGATCGGACCACCAAAAGCGGCGGCGATCGCCAGAGTGCCCGTGATTCCGCAGCGGCCGAGATCAGGCTGCAGGATTTTGGCGATTGTCAGGAACGGCTGGAACTCGCGGTGCGTCCGGTAGCTCTCGCCAACGGCCAGTGGCGTGGTCACCGCCGCGGCCAGCCGGGCATGGCCGTCGAAATCCTCGGGGTCGAGCGGGCACTCAAGCCAGCGGGCACCACGGTCATCGAGACTGCGGGCCATCGCCACGGCCTCCGCCGGTGGCAGATGCCAGAGGGCATCGACAGCGAAATCCATGCCGGCCGGCAGGGCATCGGCAGTCGCCAGTAGCTCTGCCCAGTCGGTTTCGTAATAGAGTTTGACGAGGCCGATGCCCTGATCGTGAAACCCGGCGGCAAACGCCGCCCGCTCAGCTGGCGTGGCCCCCGTCGTGCCGCTGAGATAGACCGGAACTGCTGGCCGAGGGGCATCGCTGATCAGGCCAGCGACCGGCCGGTCGGCCAGTTTGCCGGCGATGTCCCAGAGGGCGATATCGACCCCGCTCATGGCATCGATCATGAAGCCGCCACTCTGACCGCGGACATGCATCGTGGCCTGCATCCGGCTCCAGAGTTCAGCGATCCGCTGGGCTGTCCCGTCGAACGGCTCGCCAACCAGCGCTGGGCGGAGCAGCAAGGTGGCAATGGTGCAGGCCACTTCCGGGGCCAGCGGGGCCTGGGCCTCTCCCCAGCCAACCAGACCGTTGTCGAGCTCCAACCGAATGATGGCCGTTTCGAAACAGGTCGAGTAGAGAACTGGATAGGCCGTTGACCAGCGATAGGTTCCTTCACCGGCAAGCATGGTCGGTGAGCCGGCTGTTCCCTGGGCAGCGTCGAGATCACGGGGCAGCCGAATGGGAATTGCATCGAGGGCAATAATACGGTGCGACATGGTGGGGGCCGATCAGTCGAGCAATTCTTCAGTGAGGGGCCGGCGGACCAGGCTGGCTGTCACCAGAAACGAGAGCGGATGGAGCAGGCCCATCAGGAGAAAGATCCAGCCGTACCCATACCATTCGATGCAGTAGCCGGTCATCCAGGTGAACAGTGTGCCGCCCAGACCAGTGCCGAGGGCGAGGATCCCAGAGACAGTTCCAATCGTCGCCTTGGGGTAGATGTCGTTGGTGAGCGTCGTCTGGTTTGTCTTCCAGGCCATGTGGGCAAAGGTGACCATACAGATCAGGCCGATCACCTGCCACTGTGCGGTGACATTGTTGATGGCCAGCGACAGCGGCATCACGGCCGCGCAGGGCAGCATGACCGTCAGCCGCGCGGCAATCGGCCGGCGGCCCCGAGCGACCAGTCGGCCACTCAGCCAACCACCGACAATCGCCCCGAGGTCTGCCGACAGGTAGGGCAGCCAGGCGAGCATCCCCATCTGGGCCATCGTAAAGCCCCGCTGTTCGACCAGGTATTTCGGCAGCCAGAACAGATAGAACCACCAGACCGGGTCGGAGAGAAAGCGTGATAGCAACAGCCCCCAGGTCTGCCGCTGGGTCAACGCCTGCTGCCAGCCGACCCGCTCGGCGGGCTTTGCGATCACCGCCGCTTCCGGCTGGGACGGCCCCAGCACATACTTCTGTTCGGCGGAGGTGATCCAAGGGTGGGTCTCCGGCGTCCGGTAAAGCAGCAGCCAGCCGATCAGCCAGATGAAGCCGAGCGAACCGGTGACGACGAACGCCGGCTGCCAGCCGAAGCGAAAGTTGATCCAGGTGATCACGGGTGGGGCAATGATCGCACCGATCGCCGCGCCGCTTTGGATCAGGCCATGGACGAAGGCCCGCTCTTGCGGCGGATACCATTCGCTGACGGCCTTGAAGGCTGCCATGAAGTTGCCCGACTCACCCATGCCCAGGAGAAATCGCAGCAGGCCCAGCGACCAGACCCCCCGGGCAAACGCATGTGCCATGTTGGCCAGCGACCACCAGATCACGAACAGGCTCAGCGCCGTTCTGGTTCCGAGCCGATCGACCAGCAGCCCGGAGCCGACATACATCACCGTGTAAGCCGCAAGGAAGGCGGTCAGCACGTTGGCGTACTCGATCTCCGAGATACCCAGTTCCGCCGTGATTACCGGAGCCAGCACCGACAGGGTCTGCCGATCGACATAGTTGATCACGGTAGAAAAGAAGAGCAGCCCGGCAATCCACCAGCGCAGGTGTGGCACACGCATATCAACACCGCCTCAGACCGTATTGCCAGCGGCAACCGTGCCGTCAGCGAGTCGCCGCAGCTGCTCAAGCTCCCGCAGGCTCTCCGCGGTGAGACCCGCTGTCGGGTGCCGGACAGTGGGCGAGTCGATGACGCCAGCGGCAACCAGGTTGTGTTTCTGGGCCGATACTCCAAGGCCAGGCTGCAGTTCAAACCGCAGCAGCGGCAGAATGCGACCAAAGATCGTCCAGGCAATGTCGCCCTGTCCAGCCTCGAGGAGGTTCCAGATGTCTACGAGGTCCCGCGTGCGGTCGCTGCCGGGCATCTGCCCGCAGGCCCCCCGCAGGGTCTCTTCGATGATAAATTGGCAGTTGAGACCACCGAAAAGTTTCAGTGAATCACCCGCCTGCCTCCGCACGGCGGTTATCTTGGGCGCGGTCGCGGGGGCTTCGATCTTGACGAACGTCACCTGCTCGACATCAGCCGCGAGCCGCGCCAGCAACGCCGGTGGCATCGCCACCTGCGTCATCAGGGGTGCATCCTGCACCATGATGGGGATCGACACGTTGTCGGAGATCGCGGTGTAGTAGTGCAGCAGGCCGTCCGCGTCGGTCTTCAGGTAAAAGGGGGGCAGCACCATCAGGCAGTCGGCCCCAAGATCTGCAAGTTCGCGGCTGAGCCCGACGGCGGCGTCGGTGCCGGTATGGCCACTGGAGGCGACCAGCGGCACCCGGCCATCGACCAGCCGGACAATTCGCCGCATCAGCTCAGCCCGTTCCTCGGCGGTCAGCGTGTAGCCCTCACTTGCATTGGCAAACAGACCGAGTCCGTGGGCTCCCTGTTCAAGTAGGTGCTCGACCAGCCGCTCCTGGCTGGCAAAGTCGATCGAGCCGTCAGGATGAAACGGTGTGTTCAGAATCGGCACGATGCCGCGAAGTGTCATCACGGTCGGGAATTCCTCGGGGAGAATGTTTCTTATGCTACGCTGACTCATCCGACAGATTGCGGGAAAAAACTGCGAGTTTAAGCCATTTCAGCACTGTCCCGTCCGTCCGGGCAGCCGCGGAAAGCAGCGGGCCTCACTGGCCGTCGGATTTGATCTGCGAGATGCCCAAAGGGGGTTCACCACCATGACGGGCGAACGCCAGCCGATAGACTTCTCGGTCTGGATGCAACGACTCAGACTGCAGGCCGCGGCGACCGTCGTCGCAGCCGTTGCTTTTGGCATCCCACTGATTTTCGCTGAGGAACCGGTGGTGACCACCTCCGACCGGCCTGCAAACCACAACGCCGAACGCCCCGACGCAGCCGACCGTGGCGGCAGGGAGACTGGCCTGTTCAACCTGCAGCTGCCGACCATTGGCGGCAAACAGTTTTGGACAGACCACCGCTGGCAGAACGGCTGGCGAATTCAACAGAATGCCTTCACCGGCCACTGGCGGCTAGTCGATCCCGGAAATGTCCGCCACGCATGGGGCTCCCGAGAAGCCTGCGAGCAGGTGCTCAAGAAGCAGCCGGTGGCTGACACCTCGACTGGCCTGCACCACATCGTCCTGGTGCATGGCCTGTTTCGGTCGGCGGCATCGATGCAGCCGCTCAGCGGCATCCTCGAGGATCGTCGGGCGCGACGAATCGTGCTGTTTGAATATGCCAGTACCCGTGAATCGATTACCGAGCATGCGGCCGCCTTGCGGGAAGTTGTTGCAGGGCTCCCCCAAACGGGATCGATCAGCTTCGTCGGACACAGCATGGGCAACATTGTCGTGCGGCATGCCCTGGGCGACTGGGAGCGGGCCACCAACCAGCAGCTGTTGGATCGGGTGAAAGCGGTCGTGATGCTCGGCCCGCCAAATCAGGGGGCCGCCATCGCCAGGCAGCTGGCAAAGCTGCCGACCTATGGGTTGATCGCGGGCCAAGGGGGCCTGGAGCTGGGCCCACAGTGGGAACAGTTGCAGGCAAAGCTGGCAATTCCCCGCTGCCCATTCGGCATCATCGCCGGCCGGCTACCGGATGGTTTCAAGAATCCGCTGGTGGGAGATGCCGGAGACTTTGTCGTCAGCGTTGATGAGACCCGGCTTCCGGGTGGAGCATTCCTGGAGGTCAATCAGATCCACTCCCTGCTCATGGACGATTCCACCGTTCAACAGGCCGTTGGCAACTTTATCGATCACCAGCGATTCGACTAGCTGGCAGCCCAAAGCCCCTATGCCCATTCTCACTGTCATGCTGCCGGTCGCGGTCGGCCTGGTTGCCTGCCTCTACGCGGCCGTCGGCCATGCCGGGGCGTCGGGCTACATCGCGGTGATGGAACTCTTCGGGCTCGAACCGCAGGCCATTCGTCCGACCGCGTTGTTGCTCAACGTGATTGTCGGCATGATTGCCACGTTGCAATTCGCTCGGGCGGGTCACTTTCGTCGCCAGCTACTGCTGCCGCTGGCGGTGGCAAGTGTGCCAGCTGCCGCGTTCGGCGGCTGGTTACGGCTGCCGACCGCTGCTTTTGAGGGACTTGTCGGGGCCGTGCTGCTGGTTTCAGCCGCTCAGATTTTTCACCGCTCAACAGGGGCCGAGCAACCCACCAGCCCCCAGCGAGTTCTTCCCACAGCGACACTCATCACGTTGGGTGGCTTGCTGGGGCTGCTCTCGGGCCTCACCGGCGTTGGCGGCGGTGTCTTCCTGACGCCGGCCCTGTTGGCACTCAACGCCGCACCGGTCAAGCAGGTGGCCGCGGTGTCGGCACCGTTCATTCTGTTCAACTCAATTGCCGGACTTGCCGGCTGGTTCATGGCCGGCAACACGCTGCCGGCAATCGGACCACCCCTGATCGTCGCGGTCATGACCGGTGGACTCCTCGGCGGGCAGCTCGGTGCCTTCCGACTGCCGCCGCGGAGCCTCCGCCTGCTGATGGCCGGCGTCCTGGTGCTTGCTGGCGTCAAGCTGCTGACGCGGGGGGTGGCGGGCTGAGTCCTTGTCGCAGCATCCGCCACACAAGACCCACCGCCACAATGCCGGCGGGAATCAACAAGCCGGCGACGGCCACGATCAGCAGCGCCGCCAGCCCTGCCGGCGGATCAAACCGGGCTCGCCCCAGCAGTGTTTCCCCGAAGGAGTAGATCAGCAACAGCCCCGTTGCCCGGGCCGCAATCGAAACCAGCCGCAGCCGGGACGCAGCTGTAAAACCGGCCCAGGCTCCCGCCCAGGCCAGCATTGGCAACCACTGGATGGCATGGATCACCGCCCCGTGGGGAAATTTTGGCACCCCGGCCCGGCCGAACTGCTCGGGCTCAAGCCCCTGCTGCATCCGGAGGTCACCATTGACACCCACCCAGATACCGAGCAGGCAGGAAATTACCAGGAAGATCAGTCCGGCCCGAGCGGCCAGAAGCATATCGGCGGGCAACGCGACCGGCTGCCGAAAGAAACGAACCGTAATCATCACAATGATCGCTGTCACCCAGAGAATCAGCAGCCCCATCGCGTCATACAGCAGCGAGTCAAACCGGGTCGCACGATTGAAGTGACTGGCCACTCCCCGCCAGCATTGCATGTCGATCAGGCTAACCTCCACCACCAGCGCAAGCGTTACCGACCGGGCCAACAGGCGGTCGTACCGCCAGCGGGGCAGATGGCTCCAGGCCCAGCCCATCGAGAGGCTGGTGAGCCCTCCAGTGATGCCAAACAGAATCGGCTTTCGCCAGGTGACCGGTCCCTCCCAGGGACCGCCGGTGATGCCCCAGATGGCAAGGTGGACCGCACCGCTCATGACGAGCAGCGCTCCCCACAGGACGAGTGGCCAGGCCCGATCATCCCGCCACCAATGGGTTGACGACGCCGACATATCCGAACCAGCTTTTGCCGCCGATGGCCTGCTCATCGGAGCACCGACTCAATCGGTGCCCCCGGCACCCGCACCCACGATTTACAACCACCGTAGGAATCGTCCCAGGGGAAGAGCAGGGGAGTCGGCAGTGCTGTCACTTCGACCACCAGCACATCCAGTCGCCGCTGCCAGCGGTGGAACCGCTCTTCGACGACCGCATCCGACCAGATGTGCCGCGGTCGGACCGCCGCCAGGTCGGCCTCGTCGGTAACCACAAAGGCATCAGTCACTCGGGCCCGATGGTGAAAGGCAACCCTGCCTGCCGGCGGCCGGTCGGCGTCAATCCCCTCAAGCAGGTCACGAGCTTCCGGCAGGATGCTTTCGGCCGACTGGTGCAGAAATGTCGGCAGCAGCAGAAACTCGTGAGCCTCCAAGCGGAACTGCCCACCAGGCTCAACGATCCCACCCTTCCGCAGGATGACGTCCTGCCTCCCGGATTCCAATGCCCGGCAGATGACAGCCCACTCTTTGAACGCCCAACGGTCGGGAGCTGCCTCAGTCGCGGTCATGGGGTCTTCCGGATGTAGATGCCCTCACCTTTCAGCTGAATGATCGGCAAGGCCAGCTTCGGATTGAACGACGCAGTTCCCACAACAACCACCTCTGCCTCCTGCTTGACCCCAAGCAATTCGCGGGCATCGATCGGCAATTCCTGGCCATCGGTCCCGACAAATTGGACGGCGACCATCGGTGCCTTGGCCAACCGTTTTTTGCAAAAAGGGCAATCGTCAGCGTTATGCCCCGGCTTCTTGGCGTGGTCATCGGGCAGTTGGAGCATCGCGAACGATGCCTTACCCTTCACGAACGGGTCAATTCCCTTGCCTGCGATCCTTCCGGCAATCACCATTTTTTGTGGCGATTTCGTCAACTTGGCCTTGGCGGCGGTCGGTGTTATCGCGCCGGCGGGCTCGTCGGCAAGAACCAGGCTTTTTCTGACTGCCTCGACATCAACGGCGGCTGCCTCGACGAGCCGCTCAGTCAGAATCGTCAGCCCAATCGCCAGCGGCAGGCTCATCATGAGCAAGCGCCGGCTTCTCGTCGCTTTCGTGACCATTGTTTCTTCCCTGATAAATGGATGGCGAGCCGCGTTGGCTCTACTCTTCGCTGGTTGCCGGCACCGGAGACTCAGTAGCTGGCTCGCCGTCAGCCTTGGGTTCAGCCTTGGGTTCAGCCTTGGGTTCAGCCTTGGGTTCAGCCTTGGGTTCAGCCTTGGGTTCAGC
>CBFIHA010000033.1:0-35665 GCA_965662195.1 uncultured Pirellulales bacterium | reverse complement strand
TGCCCCAAGGAAAGTCGGGCACGATGCCCGAGCTTTCCGTAAAGCCAGCCAAGCCGCCCTACCACGGGCTCTGCCAGTCGCCCCAGGCTTCGAGGTAGCGAGCCAGCCCGGGTGATTCGGCTGCTTTGCTGCCGATCCAGGTGTGGGCTGCTTCGATCAATGACTGCTCATCAGCGAGCGTGATCGACCCGGCCATCACCCGGCTGCGCAGAAACACAAAATAGGTGTCGAGCACGTCGCTGCGGCAATAGTCGTGGATTTCCCGGGCCCGGCCGCCGTCCCAGAGATCCTGCACCATGTGGCCGGCCACGTCGAGCTTCCCTGGCTTGCCAATCAGGTTCGCCGCCAGCGACAGCCCGCCGACAAACCGGCTGGCGCCATTGTTGGTCAGCAGGTCGTGCAGGTCGAGGTGGCCGCTGGTGTTGTAGCGGTTGCGGGGCTGTTCGAAGCTGCGGGCGTTCTCAGCCAGCCACTCGGGGATCGCCAGCCCAAACTTGAACGCACAGAGTTCCAGCATCGGCATGTCGAAGCCACGGCCATTGAATGAGACCAGCTGTGGCTGCCCGTTCTTCCGCCAGCCCTCCCAAAACAATCGCACAATCTCGTGCGGCCGTGACAGCTCTTCATCAAGGGCAACCAGGTCGATCAGCGAATAGTCTTCGGCCACCGTCGCCACCACCAGCGAGACCGGCTGCTGGAAGGTGTAGGGAATAAAATCCTTGCCATTCTGCTCGAGCAGTTCGGCCCGGTACTTCGCAACCGCCTCGGTGGGCGAAAGCTCATCCCCGGGGTAACGAATCTTCGCAATCAGCGCACCATCGGCCGCCGACTCAATGTCAAAGACCAGTCGGGCCACCCGCTTTTTTGCCATCATCATCTCCTCCAGACTGTGTGGCCGGCTGGTGCGGCTACCGCCGCGCCAGGGGATGCTTCAGCGGCAGCCAGGCGGCGTCGGCCTGGCTTGAGGCAACCGCCTGCTCGATGAAATACATTCCCTCCACCCCGTCATGGATGTTGGGATAGACGGTATCGGTCCGCTCGAAGTCCTCGCCGGCGATCGCCTGCTCCATCGCATCAAAGCCGCAGCGATAGACATTGGCGAAGGCTTCGAAGAAGGCCTCTGGGTGTCCCGCCGGCAGCCGGCAGGCCGCCTGCCCCATGGCGTTGGTGAAGGGGGCGTTCGGGTCGCGGGTATAGATGGCGTGCGGATGGCCATTCTTCCGCACGAACAGCTGGTTGGGGTTCTCCTGATGCCACTCGAGGCTGGCAAGAGTCCCGTCGATCTGGATCCGCAGGTCGTTCTCCCGGCCATGGCTGATCTGCGAGGCGGTGACGCTGCCGAGGCCACCGTTCTCATAGCGGATGACTGCCTGGCCGTAGTCGTCGAGTGGCCGGTCGGGCACGAAGACCTTGAGATTGGCGCTGATCTTTTCGGGAAACAGGCCGGTCATGTAACGGCCAAGGTTGTAGGCGTGGGTGCCGATGTCGCCGAAGGCGCCGGCCACCCCACTCCGCTTCGGGTCGGTCCGCCAGCTGGCCTGCTTCTGGCCCTCGCTTTCCAGGCGGGTTCGCAGCCAGCCCTGAATGTATTCCGACCGGATTGCCTGGATCTCACCGAGCTCACCCGACAGGATCATCTCGCGGGCCTGCCGCACCAGCGGATAGCCGGTGTAGTTGTGGGTGACGACGAAGACCGACTTGGAGTTCTTGACCACCTCGGCCAGTTCCTCTGCCTCGGCCAGCGTCAGCGTCAGCGGTTTGTCGCAGACCACATGAAAGCCCGCTTCGACCGCCGCCTTGGCGACCGGGAAGTGCATATGGTTGGGGGTGGCGACCGAGACATAGTCAATCCGCTCACCTTCGGGCAGGGTCCGCTCTTTTTCAAACATCTCGGTGTAGGAGCCATAGGCCCGGTCCTCCGGCACGTCGTAGTCGGCGGCACTCGCCTTGGAGCGGGCCGGGTCGCTGGAAAAGGCCCCGGCCACCAGGGCGGCCCGGTTGTCGAGCACCGCGGCAGTGACATGGACCCGGCCGATAAAGGAGCCCTGCCCGCCCCCTACGATGCCCATTCGAAGCTTGCGATTGAGTCTGCCGTTGGTTGCCATTGATTCCCCTTCTTTGCGGTTTTCCATCGAGCGTGCCAGCCCCTGTTTCGCAGCGGGAGCATCCTCGGAAGCGGCACTATTCTCGCCGTCGTCGCCAGAGCGTAACACACCCCCGGGACTGGCCACAGACCCAGGCCGGGCCGTCCCATGCCCGCTGCGGTGGGAGCCCTGCCGGCCGGCTGTTAGGATGCGTGGAAGGTTCACTCGTCGCACTTCTCCGCAGGCCACCGCATGGGCTTTTCCGACCGCGGCTATTACCGCTCTGACAACTCCTTCCGCTCAGGCTCGGACTGGACGGCGGTGATCACGCTGATCATCGCCAACGTGGCCGTCTGGGTGCTGAATCTGCTGGGTGGACAGCAGTTTTCCATCAACACCATCTTCGCCCTCCGAGGTGATCTGCCCGAGCACCTGCTCGAGGTCTGGAAGCTGGTTTCCTACGGCTTCGCCCACGATGCCACTACCCCCTGGCACCTGGCCTTCAACATGCTGGCCGTGTTCTTTTTCGGCCGGGCGGTCGAGCAGGTGCTGGGCCGATCCGAGTTCTATCGCTTCTACTTCACCTCGATCGTGATTGCCGGCCTGGCCTGGGTGGTGAGTGTGAACTTCTTCTCCGGTGGCATACCGCCGGGTCGAACCTTTCTGATCGGAGCCAGCGGCGGCGTGATGGCGGTGCTGGCGGTCTTCATCTGGTACTTCCCGCGGCAGGAGGTGCTGATCTGGGGCATCCTGCCGGTACCCGCCTGGGCGTTGGGCATCCTCTATTTCGTCAGCGACCTCCAGGGGGCGGCCCAGGGTGGCAGCAACGTCGCCCACGTCGCCCACATTGGCGGGGCGGTCTTTGGCCTGCTCTACGCCTGGCGGGGCTGGAGCCTGACCGGGTTTGCCGACGTCGGTAGCCGGCTGCGGCAGATGCGACGACGCTTTAAGGTGGTGCGGCCCGACGACGACGTCCGTGGTGGCCTTGAGGACGAGGACGAGGTCAGCCTGCAGGCCAAGGTCGACGAGCTTCTCGAAAAGATCAGCCGCTCGGGCGAGTCGAGCCTGACCCGCGACGAACGCGACACCCTCACCCGCGCCAGCCGCCGCTTCAAGGGCCGCTCCCGGTGATCGTGCCCTTCGTGCCTTCGTGGTGATCTCTCAGAATCCGCTCACTGCCTGGTGGTCCCGCCCGGCTGTTCGGCGACGCGAGGGTCGGGGCGGGCAGCCAGCCGCAGCTGGTCGATCAGGCCGACGAACTGCTCGTACTCCCGCCCGTCGAGCTTGCCCGACAGCACGCTGTGGATCCGGCCGGCGGTATCGAGGACCACGACGTTGGGCTCGCCTGGAATGATGCCGAACATCTGCTTGAGTGTCCCCTCGAAATCGAGCCAGACCGGCAACTCCGGCGAGTCCTTCCGCATCCGGGCCCGGGCCACCGGCTGGAGCGGCCGCGGCACCTCGGTCAGCGAGGCGACCGGGATGACCCGCACATCGGGCACCGACAGGCCGGCCGGCCAGCCTGCCAGCCCTACCACCGGCTGCTGTAACCAGGCATCGGCCGTGGCCGAATCGGCCGTTGGATGAAATCGCAGGTGCAGCTGGCGGCCGAGCTGCAGCGCCGCCTCGGCACCGTGCCGCTCGGCATAGACCAGTACCACCACGTCACCGCGGTGTGTGCCGGTCTCGTGCCGCGTGCGGAACTGATCCTCCATTGCGATGTTCATCATCTGTTCCGCAGCGGGGGCCCGGGCGTTCATTCCAACAGTTGCCAGCAGCAGCATAGCGGCCGCCGTGCTTGAGCGGCGGTGAATGGCATGCATCATCTTTGTTTCCTCCGGGATGAAGAAGGCTCAGGCGGCCTGCCGGCGATCGGCTGCCGGCGGCGTGAAGGAGAGCAGGTCAGCGGCATCGTCCTCGTCGTCTTCCGGTTCATCGGCCCAGCCGGCAGCAGTGTTGGCCCCCGGCCGCAGGATGCCGAGAATTGCTGGCAGCAGCACCAGCGAGGTCAGCGTGCAGGTGGTCACGCCCAGGGTGAGCAGCCGCCCGAGGCTCTCAAGCCCCCGGTGACTGGCAACCATCAAGGCACCAAAGCCGAGGATGGTGGTCAGGGCATCGACCAGCACCGCATTGGCGGTCGAGGCACTGATGCGATAGGCCCCCGGCCGCTCCAGGGCGTCGTGGACAATGTGCACCCCGTAGTCGACGGCGATGCCGAGGATCAGCGGAATGCCGATCAGATTAGCCGGGTTGAGATCGAGGCCGACCAGCCCCATCAGGCCGAGGGTCAGGGCCATGCCGACAGCCAGTGGCAGGGCTGCCAGCAGGGAATGGGTGAGATTCCGGAAGTCGAGCCAGAGCACCGCGATGATCACGATGAGCGAATAGAGGGCGGCCTGTTCGTAGCTCCGCTTCATCTCCAGCGAGGCCTCGTAGGCCTGCAGCGGGTTACCGGTCGCCTTGGGGTCAACGCTGCGGACGTCACCGACAAATCGCTTGAGGGCGTCGAAGTTCCAGATGTCGCCCCGGCCGTAGATCTTCAGCAGATGCTTTCCGCTCGCACCGACAAACCGGTCGACCAGGCTGGGCGGCAGGTCATCCAGCGACGGGGCGACCGGATCAGAGACGGCAGCGAGGGCATGCAGCCGGCTGAGCAGTTCGCCAGCCGACCGTTGCTGGAAGCCGGCCAGGGCCTGATAGCAGGCTTCCGGTCCCATTCGCCGCAGGACATCGCGGGCCCGCTCCAGATGCCAGGCAGTCCGCATGCCGCCGGGTCGCTTGGCCGCTTCGGCCTGGGCCCAGCCGAGGGTTTCACCCAGGGCATCGAGCCGGTCGAGGGGAATCTGCGGTGGCCGCTCCGGCAGGCCGGTCAACCGGCTGCCGATCTGCTTGATCAGTGGTGTCTTCGCCGCCTCGTCGCCGGAAAGCAGGGAGGCGATCTCGTCGACCCGTTCAACGGTTGGGAGCTGCTCCAATTCTTTCTTGCGGGCCAGCAGCTCCTCGCGGGAGTCGGCAATCGAGAGGGCGTACCAGACGCTCTGGTCGCACTCCTCGAGCAGCTTTTTTTCAATCTCCACGCTCTCGAGGCCATCGGGCTGCAGGTTGAGCAGGTTGTGGTCATAGCGAAGATCGTGAATGCCCGAACTAACCGCCAGGGTGCCGGCGATCGCCGCCAACGCGACGAACCGGGGGTGCCGGGTGAACGGCTGCAGCCAGCGGTGGACCGGCACCGGTTCGGGAATCGAGCGGCCCAGCCAACTGCGGTCGACAATCGCGATCACCGCCGGCAGCACCAGCAACTCGGCAGCACAGCACAGCAGAATGCCGCCGCCGGCAATCAGTCCGAGCTCAGCCACTCCTACAAAGCTGGTGAGCGCGGCCGAGAAAAAGGCGATCGAAGTGGTCACCGCCCCGGTCAGAATACTCGGGCCGACCGAGCCACTGGTCTCGATGATGGCCTCTGCGCAGCCGAGGCTGCTGCGGCGGGCCGCCAGATAGCGGCCGATGTAATAGGTGCCGTAGTCGATGCCGACACCGATCATCGTGACGGTGAAGGTGACGCTGAGAATGTTGAGGTGGCCGACGCTGCCGGTTGCCCAGGCAAAGGCCCAGGCCATGCCGATCACCAGCACCCCGTTGGCCATCAGGGCGTGCCGGATGCCGCCGAAGCCAGCCACGATCACCACTGCCACCGCCACCAACGACAGGCCACTGGCCCAGACCATCGACTGCTTGCTCGACCGCATCTCATCGTCTTCCATCACCGGCAGGCCGGTGAGGCCGATCTCGGCATCGGCATGGCGGTCGGCGACGAGGGTGATCTGCTCCCGCAGGGTGTCGGTCGCCTCGGAAGCACCGGCGAACCCCCCCTCTTCTTTGGCCAGCCGGAGCAGCACAAATCCGAGGGTGCCCTCCTTGGCCAGCAGGTACTGGCTGGAAAGGTCACGCAGGGTCGATAAGCTGCCGGGCATCCCGGGCCAGGGCGAAATGTAGTCGCCCGGTTGCGGCTCAGCGATCCGGCCCCGATCGGCCGCTTCAAGGCTGGCCAGCAGGCTCTCGCTGTAGCGTTCCAGTGTCTTCAGGGCCGGCTCGTCTTCTGCGCCACCAGCTGAGGGCCCTGAGACCACGGCAGCTGCCAGGCCGCCAACCATCGTGCCGACCTTCAGCTGCGGCCAGCCGCCGGCCAGCACCGGCTCAGTACGATCGAGAAACCGGTTGATCACGGTGAGATCGGCCGCTGAAACATAGTGCAGCCCCTTGGCCCGGATCTGGGTCAGGTCGACCTCGTGCAGGATCGAGTGAAACAGCTCGTCGTGCCGGGCCAGCTGCTGGGAGACGTCCTCAAGGGCTGCCACGGTGGCGGCCCGGTTCTCCCCCTCAACCACGACGACGGCATCGTCGTCCTCACCAAACTCACGGATGTAGTCGATCCAAAGCTTGTTGTACTCGCTGTTGGGATCGAGCAGATCGACCCGGCTGACCTTGTAGCCGAGGGAGGTGGACGTCCAGAACCCGGCTGCGACTGCGGCGAGCACCGCCACCGTCACGATCGTCCAGGGCCGAGCAAGGCACTGGTGGGCCCAGGCAACCATCAGCCGGCTCAGGAGGCTGGGCCGGCGATCGTCCGCCCGGCCTCCCCGGCCAAACCAGGTTGCTGGCGACAACGACCGACGGGGGGCAGCCGGTTGTTCTGCAGACTTCTCGGGCATCGGCTTGCTCGAGACCCGCAACGTGGCGGGCTCATCGGTGGGATCGCTTCCGGGGGCAGCCGGGCCAATCCCTGCTGCCGGCAAGGGGGTGGGAGCATAGGGAGGCGACGGTGCCGAGCCAAGCCCGACCCGAACCAGTCAAACCGCGGAAGCTGCGCAAGCGCATCGGCATATTCGGAATTTTCATTGGCCGTTTTAGTCGGAAAACTCCGAATGAACCCTCTAACAGATTGTGGCAACAGTCTGCCGCCGCCCGATGCGGCGATCGGCAATCCAGAAAAGCCTCAGCGTTTTCGGGAGTTGCTGAAGTGGAAAAATGCCATGGAGGGCTTTTCCACTGATAAGTGGGCAGGTTTGCCGGGCCTCAGGCCGGGCGAACCTGCTGGGGGGGGTCTTGTCAGGGGGGGAAATCGCATGCAGACAACGCTGCACCGCAGCCAGTTCACGGCACCGTTCACCAGTCGCGTCGGCGCATTCGTGCCGGCCGCCATCGTGGCCATCATTCTGTTGACAGCCAGCTGTGGAGCGGCCACCACCGAACCACCAGCCGCAATCGAAGCCTGTGCAGCCCAGGCCGGCACCGACTGGGGGAGTTCCAGCCGGCATGCCAGGCGACGGGCCGCCGAGGCCCTGCCGCTGGACCAGATGGCCCCGGGCGACCGGCAGGCGATCGAATCTGCGTTGGCTTCGACCACACTTTACCGGCGGCTGCCGGTCGAACTGTTCGCCTGCGACTCCGATCTGCTCGATTTTGCGCTTGAAAAGCCTGAGGCGATCGTCGACATCTGGCGACTGCTGGGGATCAGCCGGCTGTCACTCGATCCTGCCGGGCCGGCCCAGTGGCGGCTGTCCGACGGCTACGGCACGGTCGGCCTGCTTCGGCTGGCCCACCGCGAGCGGCGGCCGGAAGGGGGCCTGCTGGTCTTTTATGGCCGGGGCGCTTATACCGGCCCACTCTCACCCAAGAACCTCACTGGCAACTGCGTGCTGATGGTCCGCTATCGGCAGGCCGAGCCGATGGTCGACGGCCGGCACCGGCAGGCGGTTCAGATCGACGCGTTCCTCGACATGGACGGCATCGGCCTCGAGATCGTCACCCGCACCCTTCAGCCCCTCATCGTCCACTCGGCTGCGGCCAACCTGCATGAGATCTGCCTGTTCATGGCCAGCCTCTCTGACTCTGCGGCAGCCAACCCTGAGGGGGTTGCCACGCTGGCGCGGCGGCTCCCCCGTACGGCTGCGGCCGATCAGCAGACCTTGGCCACGATTGCCCTGACCTCGGCCCGGCGGCAACAGCAGCCGCAGCCAGCTATGCAACTGGCCGACACCAAAGAACAAGATGCCGCCGACCGGCTTACCGTCGACCTGGCAGCCCGCTGGCTACAGAGTGAAGAACTCGACAGGCTGAAACGCCGCTGAAGCGACGCGCAGCCGGCGTGCCTGGCTGAAGAAGCCAGGAGCGAAAGTGCCTGGACCATCGGCAAGGGCGACTGAGCCTCAACTCGCTTCGCAGATCCTGCGGCTTCCGGCTTTGAATATTCACATTCGCGCCGAGCAGCAAAAACCCCCCCTGCCTCGAAGCCCGAAGCGCAAGCTGAGGGAAACCGCGTTGTTGATCCAGCAGCCGCATTCCCTCGGCTCACGTCTCGGGCTTCCCGCAGTTCCGTTCCGCTCAGCCTTCCGCCGGGGCTTCCGACGCGGGTACCACGCCAGCGACAGGATGTCACCAATCAGCATGAGCAGAAGCGTGCGAACCTCTGGCTTCGCATGCTTCTGCCCAAGGAGAGTCGGGCACGACTCCCGAGCTTTCCGTGAAGCTGACTGCTCACGCAAACCTTGGCCCGGAGCGGTGCAGCCGACCGTCGGTGTCGCGGCTGAGGTTGAGTCGCTCAAGCACGGCGTCACTGAGCATGCTGCGAACCTCAGTGACTGCCGCCGCGAAGGCCTCACCACGGGCCTGCCGTGACAGTGGCCTGCTCTCGAGATTGCCGACCCCCTCAAATCCAAATGCCGCCCAGCCGGCTTCAGCAAACGATTCTTTACTGGTCAGCCGGTGCACCGCCCCACTGGCATGCTCGGCAAACATGACCGTCTGATCACCGACTGTCTCGGCCGTCTTGGCCACCCAGGTTCTGTGCACCGGCAGCCCGGCCACGGCCTGTTCAATCAGCATCTCGATGGCCGGGAATTTCTGCGGTGCGGCAGCGGGTAGCTCGGTGATCGGTTGGGCCGTCACCTCGTCCAGCCGCACTGAACCGAGCGTGGTGGCCGGGTCGGCAAAATCATGAACCGAGACTTCCGAGGCTGACACGCCCACCAGCTGTCCGGCAACCTTGACCGCCCGATCGACGCTGGTGTCGTGGTCGATGCCGCCCAGGCTGCTGATGCTACCGACGATATCGAACGAGAGCACCTCAAGCTGCTGACTCGGCAGCTTCCTGCCCGGCAGTTTCGGCAGCACGATCGGGTCACGCGGAAGGAGGCCACCGGTTTCACCCCCAAGCGGCCGGATAATTGGCGGCTCGATCGGCGGACCCCACCAAAATTGACCATCGGTACGCACCGGAATCGTGATCACGCCCTCATCAGGAAAGAACCCCAGGGCGAGGTGGTCCCCATCACCCCGTCGCCAGCGGCTGCCCGTGATGGTGGTACTGGTGCTGCGGCCGCCCGCCAGCGTGTGCCGGTGTAGCAGCGACGGGCTGGTCGGGTCGGTGACGTCGAAGATTGAGACCTGCATTCCCTTGAACAGGCCTGTCTCGTCGTCGGCATCACGGCCGATCGTCAGCAGATGGTGTTCACCGAGCGGCTGAATGTGGTCGGAGTAGCCAGGTACTTTGAGTTCACCGAGCAGCGTCGGTGCTGTCGGCGTCGAAAGATCGACCACGAACAGCGGGTCGACCTGACGGAAGGTGACAAAGTAGGCCCGGTCACCCACAAAGCGGACGGAGTAGAGGTCTTCCCCTGGAGCAAAGCCGGTGATGCTGCCAACCTCGACCAGGTTCTCACCCTGCTGCTCGAGCACCCGCACGCCGCTACCCTCACCCGGCACCTCCACCACGACCCGCAGGAAGCCGTCCTGCTCATCGGCGGCGAACTGGTTGAGTACCCGGCCGGTGATGGTTCCCTGGCTGGCAAGCGAGACGGTCGGTGAGCCTGCCTGATCAGCACCGAAGCCGACCGTGGTGACCGTGGTGACTGATGGTCGCCACCAACTCAGTTCGATTGCACCTTCTGACGTTTCGTTCGACCAATGGGTGTCAAAGACGTACAGATCTTTCGTCGTTGCAAAGACCTCGACCGTTCCACGGGTGAACAGTCCGGTCGTGACAGGCTGAGGCTGGTCACTGGTTACATCAAAGGCGGTGATCGTGGTCAATTGCCGCACTGCCTCCGGCTCGGGGATATCGATGGCCGTTGGCTCAACCAGCGGCGAGACGCCCAGCGGGTTGCCTGCGGCGTCGACCTGGTAGACCTGGGGGGTCATCGCCTCGACCACTTGCTGCCGCACCCGGGTGGCGTAGGCCTCGGCCGTTTCGTAACGGCCGCTCGGTTCGGGAATCGCAGGCCACCAAGAGAAAATATTTCGACCCAGACTCAGCTCGGGCACTGCCGGTTCTGCCGACCCGCCAGGGGGGCCCACTGTCGGTTCCTCGATCGGACTGTACGGCACCACCGCTGGCCGCGGCAGTTTCAGCTGATGGTTGAGCACCAGCCGCAGCTGGCCATCGACCATTCGCGACGACACCAGTTCGCCGTCAATGGTCGTCCGATTCACCACCGAAACGGCGGCTGGATCACTGACGTCAAGCACGGTCACCGTTGTCTGGGCCCGGATTGGCAACGCTGGGTAGATCGCGGGAAAGACAGACAGCGTCCTGCCTGCGATCGTCACCTCAACATCCCGCGAGACGATCGTCAGCCGATCACCAAACAGGTACATGCCCGCGATCCGCCCGCTGGTGTTGAGATCGATCTGGCTGACCAAATCGGGCGTTGCATTGGCAAAACCCTGCACGATCGAGAGCCTGCCGTGGGCGAGTGAGTAAAGGGTATCACCGTCGACCTCGACCAGGTCGGCCTCATCGACCCCAGCGATCTGGGTGTTGGTCGGGGAGGACTCGGCGGTTGTCACGCCGACATCAGCAGCGGTGACCGTCAAGTCGGCAGCAGTGACAGGCGGCATGGCCACGATTCCGCCATCGCCGCCACGCAGCACAGCAACATCGAAGGAAAAGTCGTCACCAAACCACCACTGCTGGCCGTGGTAGGAAGCCCGTCCAAACAGATACTGCCAGCGGTCAACTGCCTGCTCAACCAGCCAGTCGGCATAGGCCTCGGCCGAGGCGAACGTGTCGAGACCAACGCCAACCTCTGCCACGATGGCCGGCGGCTCGGCAGCGTCGGGACCGGAGGTACCGTCATCGGCGACCGGATCGTTCCCGGTGAGCATCGTCCGCCGTTCGAGCGTTTCAGGTCGCCAGGAGGAGACGGCCCGGTCATTGCGACGGCGACGGTCGCAACGGGAGCGGCGAGAATCAAAGTGGAACAGGGGCATGGTTCGGTTCCTTCGCGGCAACGGCGATGAGATCAGAAAAGCTGCCTCCCGAGACCGCGATTCACCGTGGCGAACCCCCGGTGCCGCTGCCTCGTCCATTGCTGGATGCCCCTGAAGCCGCTCCTGAAAGTTCTCCTTCTTTTGGGTGACCCTACCAGTATCGGCTGTTGGGGCTCAAGCAATTCGACAAAGTCCGCAAAGAGCCCCCAGTCTCCTCAAGCTATCTCGTTCCTGGGGTTACCGCCGCCGCCATGCGGGGGCGGGCCTCTGAGGCCACCACGTAGGGCCGCTTGTATTCGGGCATGTATCCCTTGGAACCGCGGATGGTGATCTGCTGGCCGACCATCGGCGCCAGGCTGACCCCGGCCGAGGGGGCAACAAAGGCGAGCACGTTGTTGTTGGCATCAACGATCGCCCAGCGGGGGGCGTCGGGCCGGCGGGAGATCACCGTTGCCAGCCGCCCGCTGGTTTCGACGTAGTCCGGTGGCGTCCAGGTTGTTTTTCCCTCAGCCGGCTTGCCGCCGGGGAAGACCCCCGGCCGGATCGGGCGGCTGCCAATGCCCCCAAGACTTGACCAGAGGGAACCGAGTTGGAGCGGCGAGGGCTCGACCTTGTCGCGGGCGGCGAGGGCCAGATGCCGTCCCTTGATGGTCTCGAACCGAGCCAACCGGGCATCGATCGCCTCGGCCCGCAGCCGGTCAGTGCCAGTCGAGGACCGGGCGGCTGCCAGCCGCAGCCGTTCCCGCAGCGGCTCAAGTTGCCAGTTCGCAGCGGGTCCAGTGACTGCCAGCGAAAGGGCAAGATCGATGTCGGAAAGCTCGTCAGCCGGGGCCGCCAGCGGGCTGGTCGCGGCGGGGCTGGCCGGCTGTGGTGTCGTCAGGTCGAACAGTCCGTTGCCAACCGGCATCCAGTCGGCCAGCAGCCGATGAGTTCCGGCGATGCTGCCGAGCCTTGCCGGCTCAGCCGGTTCGGTCGGCTCGGCCAACGGCATCTCACCCGCCGCGGCAATCACCTGCGAAAGCGATTCACCGGCTTCCCGCCAGGCGTCGACCGCCGCGCGGGCCTGGGCAATGTTGGCGGTCAGTTCGCCGCTGCCAGTAGCGGCTGTTGCCAGTTCACCGGTCTGCGGTGCCAGGCCGACCGGCAGATCGAGATCGGCCAGTCGGACCCAGCGAAACTCGCCCGACGGTGGCTTGATCTTCACCCAGAGACCGGCATGCCGTCCCTGTTGAATCCGCACCTCATCGAGTACCCGCACCCGCTCGCCCGCCTCAAGCCGCACCTGGGCCACATGCCGCAGGTCGTTGATCTGAGAACCGATGCGGGCCACCGCACCGTCAGTGACCACAACGCCAATCGCCGGGTCGGCCTCGATCTGCCGATCGACATCAGCCGCCCGCAGCCAGCTGAAGCTGCCCGTCAACGGACGCACCGCACCGTAGCCAGAGGCGTCGACACTCCAGAGTTCAACCGCCTCACCCTGGATCAACCGCGTGGTTGGATAGTAGTCAGCTCCCGGTCCCGCCCGGAGATAGGTATGCGTTGTCCGCACAGCAGCCGTGAGCGGAAATTGTTCACCGGCAGCAGTTGGTTCGGCCCCGAACGACACCGTCGCGTGGACCACCAGCCCAAGCAGCATCGACGCCATCCAGAGCCCGCCATGGCCGGCAGGAAATCCGCACCGTTGAAAGCCAACCGGGATGATCATCGGCGGGAGAATGGCGATCAGACCGTCTGGTCGCAACGTCAATCGGCAGCGGCGGCTCGGTAACGCGGACCGGCCAGACACAAAAAAACGCGTAGACGAGGCTTGGGCTTCCCTCGTCTACGCGCTGTTCGACGGCCCGGCTTTGACCCGACCGCCACTGCCCTTGTAGACCAGCCGGGTCCGGGCCTCAAGTCACGAATTGACGAGCCTCTGCAGCCCCGGAAAGAACCGGGGATTTCCCCCGGAAAACCACCCACGAGGGGGGCAATCTGCGCGGCGAGCGTTGGCGGGGCGGGCTGCGTCAAATCTTCCGGCCGTGCTAGCAACCGCTGCCAGCTAAAACCCCCCGCTTCGAATCCCCCGCTTCGAATCCCCGCTTCGAATCCCCGCTTCAAATCACCCGCTTCGAATCCCCGCTTCGAATCCCCGCTTCGAATCCCCGCTTCAAACCTTGCTTCGAAGCCCGAAGCGCGAGCTGAGGGAATCCGCGTTGTTTCCTCCACGAACCGCATTCCCTCGGCTCGCGCCTCGGGCTTCCTGGAGTTCGGTTCCGCTCAACGCAACACCGAAACTCACGGCTCGGGCTTCCCGGAGTTCGCTCCCGCTCAGCGCACCAGCAAAAACGCAAGCGACCGGACAGGCGACACCACTGATGCGGCATCAACGCTGACGGCTGTTCGCCTCACTCCCACCGGTCGGGCGGTCGGTCGAGCACCTCACGCAGCAGAAAGGCCTGCCGGACCGTGGCGGGGTTTTTCAGCATCAGGGCCAGATTCGTCGTCGTCGCCCTGATCGCCGCAGCATCAACCTCGACCAGGTCCGACTGCGACCGTCGCCGTCCCTGCTTTTCCGGCTCAAGATCAGCCCAGGGGTTTTCCACCGTACCGTCGGGCAGCCGGCCAAGGCCCTGGTCGAACACCTCATGGATGTGACGGCTGATTTCGTCATTGGCCCGCGCGGTCCTGCCTACGGCGGCGAGCATTGCCGCCACCGGTTCAGCCATCGGGGCCGCCCGCCGCGGCTGCGGCAGTGGTGGCGGCTGCTGCCGCGGGCGTCCCAAAAAGGCATCAATCTCGGCCTCGATTGCCTCTCGATCCGATTGCACCGGCAGGTCATCGACCAGCTCGTGATCGGCCGGCGTTTCGTCGAGCGTCAGCCGGCCACATTCCGGGCAGGGGGCGATGGCGGCGGCAGCCGCCACGAACCGCTGCCCGCAGCCGGGGCAGCGACGGGCTCCGTCGCGTTGCCTCACCATCACCTCGGCAAAGGCTTCCTCCTCATCCTCATCGTCTTCCTCACCGCGGCGACCGGCAGCAGCCACGCGACGAAAGACGTTGAGCACCTGCGAGACGATCCAGATAAAGACGAACAGAAGCGGCACCAGCGCTTCAAGCCAGTCGAAGCCGGCTGCCAGCAGAATCGGGAGTACCACCATGACGCTCCTTCCCTTACGACGTCACGGCAGCCGGGGCCGGCGTGGTGGCAATCGACCGCCGCATGTCGGTGTCGGCCTGCAGGTTCTTCAGCCGATAGTAGTCAAGAATGCCCAGCCGCCCGCTGGCCAGAGCATCGGAGGTCGCCTTCGGCACCTCGGCCTCGGCCTCAACCAGGGCCGCCCGACTCTCCTCAACACCGGCGACCATCTCCTGTTCACGGGCCACCGCCATCGCCCGGCGGCCTTCCGCCTTGGCCCGGGCCACCCGGGTATCGGCCTCAGCCTGATCGGCCTGCAGCCGGGCACCGACGTTGACGCCGACATCGATGTCGGCAATGTCGATCGAGACGATCTCGAAGGCGGTGTTGCTGTCGAGCCGACGTTTGAGCACCGTCTTGGAAATCACGTCGGGATTCTCGAGCACTTTGCTGTGGGTCTCCGACGAGCCAATCGCCGAGACGATGCCCTCACCGACGCGGGCGATGATCGTGTCTTCGGTCGCTCCACCAATCAGCTGGTTGAGGTTTGTCCGCACCGTCACCCGAGCCCGCACCTTCAGCTGGATACCGTCCTTGGCGATGGCATCGAGCGTCGTGCGGCCGCTCTTCGTCCCTGGGCAGTCGATCACCTTGGGATAGACGCTCGTCTGCACCGCCTCACGGACGTTGCGGCCGGCCAAGTCAATGGCGGTGGCCAGCTTGAAGTCGAGCTCGCCCATCTTCGCCTTTGAAGCGGCAATCAGTGCCTGCACCACCAGCGGCACCCGGCCACCCGCCAGATAGTGTGCCTCCAGGGCCTGCCCGGTGATGCCACTGGCATCACCCAGGCCGGCCTGCACCGCCATGATTTTGCTGCGGACGATCACGGTCGGATTGACCTTCTTGAAGCTCATCGCCACCAGATCGAAGAGGCCGATCCCGGCACTTGAGGCATACGACTGCAGCCAGAGCCGCAGGTAGCGGGTGAGAAAACCGAGCACGATCAGCAGGAGGACGATGCCGACGACAAGGGCAATGAGACTTGGCATGAAAAACTCCGATTGAGATGTCTCGGCCGATCACCGTCGGGGCGACCGGCCGCAGGCAGCAGTTCCTGAAGCCTGTTTGGGCTGGGCCCTCCAGTCAAGCGCCGGCAGGCCGATCGAGATCATCGAACTCGAATTCCTCGAGTGTTATCGATCGCGGATCGGCCGTTTCGGGCCTCTGCGGCGGAACCGGGCGGGCCGCGGAAGTGTTCGTCGGCTCGGGAAAAGCCCGCAACTGCGGCCCCTCCCGGGCCTGCCGGACGACCAGCGCCCGGCCCTCGGTGCCGACCACATCGACCGTGGTTCCCGCCGCAATCGGGCCCGACTGGCTCACCGCCTCAAGCCGTTCTCCGTCGATTTCGGCCTGCCCCCAGGGCAGCAGTTCGCTGATGACAATTCCCCGGCGGCCAATCAGCTCGCGGGCATGCAGCCGCTCGGCGGCAGCGGGCACCAGTTCGGCCGCCTCAGGCGGTGCCGGCAGGATCCGCCGTCCCAGCGGTGTCGCCGGAAACAGATGAAAGGCAATGGCCAGTGTTGCCGGAACCGCCACCGCCGTCACCGCCAGCACCAGCAGGCCGGCTCCGACTCCCTGCTCGGCAAAGGCGGTGGCGACCGCCGCCACGATCGCCGCAATGCTGACGAACCCCAGCAGGCCACCAGAAGGAATGAACACCTCCAGCACCATCACCAGCAGGCCGATTACCAGCAGGCCGAACACCCAGACGTACGGATTCATGCCGGCTCCTGCGGGGACTGCGGCAGCACCATCACCCGGCCTGCCCGCACGGCCGTGACCCGCACAGCCGTTCCCGGCTCGATCAACATTCCCTCACTCCAGACATCACGCAGCTGCCCATCAACCTCGGCCTTGCCCGCCGGCGCCAGCCGCGTGGTTGTCAGGCCGGTGGTCCCGATCAGCCCGTCGAGCGATTCCGTGACCGCCGGCAGCTCCGGCTCGGGCGGGGCCAGCAGAACATGCCGCAGCACCGGTGTCGACGGCAGCCAACGCCGCACGACCGCCCCGAAGAACCCCACGCCCACACCCGCTCCCAGAATTCCCAGCAGCGACCACTGCAGCTGCCGCACCTGATAGTCATTGGCCGGCAGCACGAACGACTGGCTGGCCAGCACCAGCGAGGCGATCACCAGCAGTCCCCCGCCAAGTCCCAGCACCCCCATCCCCGGCACCACGAAGATCTCAGCAGCCAGGCAGACCAGTCCAGCGACAAACAGCATCACCTCCAGCCAGCCGCTGGTGCCATGCAGATACTGACTCCAGAAATAGACAATGAAGGCGACCATCGCAATGAAGCCACCAAAGCCGAGTCCCGGCGTGTTCAGTTCGATGTAGAGCCCCGCCCCACCAATCAGGAGCAGCAGCCAGGCCAGCCGCGGACTGGCAAGCGCATCGAGCAGCCGGTCGGCCCAGCCCGGCTCGACGACCGCGACGTTTTCGCTCAGCCCGTAGCGGTCGGCCAGGTCACTGAACGAGCCCACTGACGGGCCGGCCAGTCCGTAGCGTTCGGCCTCGGGGCCGGTGAGCTCCAGGGGTCCGGGGGCGAGGGCCGCCTCCAGCCGCCAGTCGGCCCGATCACCGCGGGACTGTAGTTCCTTTTCACTGAAGTACTCAACCCGGCCACTGGACTGCTGCACCATCCGGTTCACCTGAAACCCCGGCAGCACCAGCGCCAACGGCAAGGACCAGGGCCGGGCCTCCCGCGGCTCGATTGCCTGCCGCCAGGCGACCACCACGGCGTCAGCCTGCCGGCCACCGATGGCGGCCGCACCCTCACCACCGATGACAGCCTCCCGACCCATCACCAGTTCATCACAGGCCAGGGCCACCAGTGCGGCATCACCCCGGGCCTGTCGGGGCACATAGGCAACCGTCCGTACCCGGGCCGGGTCGAGGCCGGCAAGCCAGCCGGCCAGCACCAAGCTCTGCTCGGGCGCCCCGCCGGGACTGTCGATTTGCAGGCAGAGAAAATTAGCGCCATCCTCGACCGCCTCCTGCAGCCGGGTCCGCGCGCGGGCCACGCTGTCGCCACTGATCGGTCCCCGCAGGCCGACCACCGCCGCCTGCCAGCCCCGGCCCAGCGACGGGTCGACAACCACGGCTGCCGGATCGAGGTCGAGCCCGGCGGCCAGTTCAGCCGGCGTCCGGGCCAGCAGCCGCACCACCCCCAGACCCCGCCCCTGCCGACCGGTCAGCTCCAGCGGCGCGGGGCCGAGTTCTTCGACCCCGAGTACCTGCACCTCATTCCGTAAAGCTGCCACCCGATCCAGCGGGACGATCTGCTCGCCCACTTCGGTTGCCACGCGGGCAACACGACTGGCTGGATCGAGCAGGGCCACAGCCAGTGGCGGTGGCACCGTCCGGCGGCGGCCGGCGATCTCGCGGTAGGCCGCCCGCATCGCCTCGTCGACGCGTGGCTCATCCCGGTTGGCCGGGCCGAGCACGGCGTCGGGGGCCATCACGATCTCTTCGCAGGCCAGCGCCACGAGGACGGCATGGCCACCGGCCCCCTCGGGTAGAAAGGCGACCGTCTTCACCCCTGCCAGCCGCGGGTCGGTGAGGAAGCGGGCCAGTTCAACCGCGCGGCCAAAGTCGCTGCCTGCCGGCTCGGTGGTGCGGTCGCTGACAAACTGCAGCACCAGCAGGCCCCGCTGGCCGGGCCGGCTTTCCAGCCGGTCGAGTTGCCGCAGGATCGCCGCCCGCAGTTGGGTATCACGATTGCCGGTGATCGGGAGCCGCAGCTCCAGTGTGACGGTCGGCTGTCCCGGCCGATCGGCCACCGGCTCAGGGACGGCGGCGGGTTCCGCGGCAGCCGGCTCCGCAGCGACCGCCGCTCCGGCAGGCTGTGGCCGTCCGGCGTCTGCACCAGCTGCATCGGCCACGCCGGCGGCCGCCCTGGCCCGGGCCACCGCCTCAGCCAGCGGGCCGGCCAGCACAAGCCCGGCAGACCCGGCAGACCCGACTGCCAGCAGCACCAGGCAGCATCGCAACGCTTCGGAAACCATTTTGTTGAACATCGGCAGCAGCTGCCTTGGCAGCCCCTGAATAAAGTGATCCGCCACTGGATGCGGCGATGGCGAACCCCGAAAAACCTCGGCCTCGGGGGTTCGCCTTCGGGGAAAGATGCCCTGGATGGTTTTCCCACCAACAGCGTAGGGTCGCGGATACAACACCAGCGAATTCTAAGGGGGTGCCGGGGGGAGTCAAAAAAGAGCCCGGGCTTTGTCGGCCCGCTTGCGAGCCTGGCGATCTGCTAGCATTTTGCCATGGATACGACACATTCGGACGAAACTGACGCCGCCCAGACCATCCGGCAGTTGGTGGAACTGATCGAGCAGCGGGCCCTTAAGCGGGGCAGTTTCACACTCGCCTCGGGCCGCACGGCCAGTTTTTATCTCGACGCCAAGCAGGTGGTTCTCGACGCCCAGGGTTCCATGCTGGTGGGCCGGGCGATTCTCCAGCGGCTGCAGGCCCTCGGCGAACTGCCGGAGGCGATCGGAGGCATGTCGATTGGGGCCGACCCGATCACCGGCGCCGCTGTGACCATGGCCGGCGTGGCCGGGCTACCGCTGAAGGGCTTCATGGTTCGAAAAGAGCCGAAGGGCCACGGCATGCAGCGGTATGTCGAGGGACCGGTCGAGCCCGGGCAGCGGGTGGTGATTGTCGAAGACGTGACCACCACTGGCGGCTCGTCGCTGCTGGCGATCGACCGGGCCACCGAGTTTGGCCTGCAGGTCGAGCGGGTGGTGACGGTAATCGACCGGCTTGCCGGTGCCACCGAGGCCTTCGCCGCCCGGGGCATTCCGCTGGAGTCCCTCGTCACAATCCGCGACCTCGGCATCGAACCCGACACGGCGTGAGCGGCGCGCGGGCCCGGCTGGCTTCATCACGATGAGGCAGCCAGTTCACCCTGCGCCCCCTGTGTTGGATTCCCTGTTCAGTTTTCACTAAAGTTGACGGGAAGAGAGCAGCAGACGCTCATCGATCGGGAGGGTTCGATGCTGAATGAACGGCCCGCCGCGGCATCAAGGCGGTTTGCCGGATGGTGCGGTCCAATTCTTCTGGCCAGTCTGCTCGTTGACTGCCCGGCTTGGGCCACGTCTGCCTTGCCGGTCCAGCCGGTCAATCAGGCCGAGATCACCCTGCTGGTTGAACAGCTTGGCAGCCGTGACTACGCCATCCGCGAGGCAGCTACCCGGCGGCTGACTGAGATCTCCGACGCGGCAATCGACGAACTGCTGGCGGCAGCCGACCAGCAGGCCGATCTTGAGGTGGCCCTGCGGGCCCGTTGGATTCTTGAAACGGTTCCGCTGGTGCGGCCCGCCGACCCGCCGGCGGTGGGCGACCTGCTCGACGGGTTCTCGACGAAGCCACTCTCGGATCAGCTGAAGGTCCTCAGCCGGCTGATTCGCCTCGAAGACGATGCCGGTGCCGGTCCGCTGGCCCGAATGGTTCGGATCCACCGCTCGCCGCTCATCTCCCAACTGGCGGCGGTGGTGATTCTGCAGGAGTGGCGGCCTCGGGACCCACACTGGCCGCGGCTGACGGAGCGGGTGGAAACCGACCTGGGGGACAGCCATCGTCCCGCCGCCGAACTCCTGCGGACACTGATCGACTTTTCCCGCATCGCCGATACCGCTGCGGTTGAGGCGGCCGACCTGGCCGATCCGCTCGACCGGCTGGCAGCCGCAGTGGAGCGGTTCCTGGAACAGACCGCCCTGCCCACCCGGCCACTGACCGCCCGCGGTGGGGCCGGTGCCGACGGCACGCCCGATGACGATCCGGTCGCCCAGCTGCTCCGCCGCTGCGTTGCCCGGGCTGCTGTTCAAGCCGGCCAGCTCGACCGGGCGGTGGCTGCGGCAACGGAGCTGTTCGACCTGATCGACAGTGATGACGAGCAAACCAGGTCGATCGAGCTGGCCAACGTGCTCTTCTGGGCGGCCGATGCCGGGCTGGCCGATCTGGTTGACAAGCTGCCCGACGAGATCCTGGACATCCTTGATGATCAGCCACTGCTCGCCTACGCCGCCGGCTGCTGCGAACGGGCCCGGGGCCGTGACCTGGCAGCCACCGAACTCGCCGAACAGGCCTTCGTGACCGCCACCGACGATCTGCAGCAGCAGCTGCTGGCGGCGGCGCGGCTGGCCCATTGGGGCATCGCCGACTGGGCTGACCGCGAGTACAGCCGCGTGCTGGTTGCCGACGGGCTGGCGCCGCAGGTGGCGGTGCAGCTGGCCGTCAGCCGGGCGGAGTTTCTCAACGATCAGGGCCGCTGCACTGAGGCGGCCGACGTGCTCCGCGAGACCCTTGAGGGATCCCGCGGCAACGTGCCCAACACGCGGGTGCTCGAATCGCTCGGGCATCCCCCCGAGGCCCTGGCCGGCCGGCGGCACTATTTTTTGTTCTGCGCCGCCCGCAACGCCGGCGATGCCCCGGCCCAGCGGCAGGCTCTTGAGGCGGCGGTGGCGGCTCATCCGGGTGAAATCGACAGCCTGATCGCCTTCTATCACCTGCCCGACCTGACGGTGGCCGAACGCGACCGGGTTTTGACGCTGATTGCGGAGGCCCTCGAAAAACTCCAGCAGCGAATTGATTCAGAGCCAGATGAGCCCAACGGCTACAACGAGTACGCCTGGCTGGTGGCTAATACTGAGGGTGACTTCACCAGGGCCACCCGCTATTCCAAGCGGTCGCTGGAACTCTCCTTTGACAGTGCCAGCTACCTCGACACGCTGGCCCACTGCTACGCCGCCACCGGCCGGCCCGAGGAGGCGGTCCGTTGCCAGGTCGTCGCCCAGCGGCAGGAGCCGGGCAGCCTCACCATCAAAAAGAATCTCGAGAAGTTCCTGGCCCTGCGGCCCTAATTGTGGCCGAGCTACTGCCGATAGGCCGGCAGCGTCCGATAGGCGGCCTGCAGGCAGAGCGTGGCCAGGGCGGTGGTGGAGACACGGTCCCGGCTGCCGGCGAAGACCTCCGGGCTCCAGCTGCCGGCGGCGTCCCCTTCCTGCAACTGGGTCCGGCAGAGGAACGCACTGACCTGGGCGTTCCAGCGGTCGTACCGATCGCCCTCAAGGTTGCGGAGAAAGTCACCGGCAAACAGCAGAAAGTCGATCGGCTGGCTCAAGCGTTCGGCCTCAAACGCCGGTGCCAGCGGCACCATGCCCTCGGCAGCTACCAGTAGGTCGGGCGTGTCCTGGGGCAGTCCGGCACACTGCCAGGCCAGCAGGCAGGCCGCGGTGGCCAGCGGGTCGGCCGGGCCGTCAACTGCGGCGGCATAGGCCGCCAGTGGAGTCAGGCTGCCGCCAACCCCAGCCTGTTCCAGATATTTCTCGGCCCGCCGCAGGGCCGCCGCCGAAACCCCGACACCGCAGGCTCTGGCCGTCTCGAGTGCCAGCACAGCCCGGGCAGTTGCCAGCGGGGTAACCACATCACCCTGCGGCCAGCCGCCGTCATCTGCCTGCCGTTCGGCCAGCTGCTTGGCGGCGAGCTTGGCGTTTTGGGTCAAGCGGCGGTCGCCACTCAGGGCCAACGCCTCACTGAAGGCGATCAGTCCCAGCGCCTGGCCGGCGAGGTCTTCGGTGATCAGCCCCGGCACCTGCTGGCTGGCTTCAATCTGCCGTTTGCCCAGCCAGAGCAGGCCGTTTTTCACCACCTCGGGGGAGGCCTCAAGCCAGACTGCGTTGGCCGATTCAGGCTCGAAAGTGACACCCTCGGCGAGGAAGGGCAGCAGGGCTGCTGCGGTCGTGGTCGCGGTGTCTGCGGTCGGACCGCTGCCGGCCGCCAGCTGCCCGAAACCTGCTGAAGCGGCTGGCCCACTGCCGGCCGCCCACGAGCCATCGGCGGCCTGAGCAGCCGTCAGCCATTCCAGGGCCAGCCCGACCGCCTGCCGTGACTCGGGCGTCTGGCCATACCAGCGGCCGAACAGCCGCTTTGCCTCAGCCGTGGTGCGGCCCGCCACTCCGCCGGGGCGGATCCGTTTGGGCGGGGCGATCGCATCAACAATTGCTGCGGGGAGTTCGCCCTTGGCCGTTTCGGTGTCAGCCACCCGCACCACCAGCCGACCGGTCGCCTCAAGCTGGTCGGCGGTCGCCAGCAGCGGGACGGTGAAAGCACCCGGCTGGGCCGTGTCGGTGGCCACCACCCTGAGCCGACAGCTGTGGCTACCGGCCGCCACCTCGGCCGGATGGACGCTGACCGCGTCGTCGGGGCTTTCGGCCGCCAGGGTGATCGGGCCCGCAAACGATTCGGCAACCAGCTGCACGCCGGTCAGCGCCCGGACCCCGCCGGTCACCAGACGGCCGAGTGATTCCAGTCTGTCCCGCTCAACGAGCAGTTCGATGTCGCGCTGTTCACCCGGAGCGAGCGTCACCACCGACACGGTCGGCAGCGTGAAGGGGTGCCGGGAGACAACGACCGTCAGCGGCGCCGTGACATCCCGGCCGTAGACAACCGTTTTGAGCAGCGGGGCGAGGCGGACCTCGGCAGCAGTTTCCGCGGCCTCGAGGTGGATCGGCAGGCTGTTGTCCTCAATCGGCCCCGCTGGCAGCGTGCAGACGATGCCCTCGGGCAGTTCGATCGGCTCCAGGCTGAGCGGTTCACCATAGCCATTGCGTTCGATCGGCACCAGCAGGTCGACTGCATCGCCTGGCTGCAGGAAGACCGGCGGCAGCGTGGTGATCACCGGTCGCGGCACCTGTGGAAGTCGCAGGCTAAAGGCAGGTTCAAGTGTCGCGCCCGCCATCGTCAGCGTGACGGTCACCGTGAGCTGCTCGTCCTGGTCGCCCAGGGCCGGGCTGCCAACGAGGCCGATTTCAAGCTCGGACTTATCGGCCGGAATCTCCTTGTCGCAGGTCACCTCAACGCCGCTGGGCAGCTTGGGGAGGCTGACGGCGATCGGCCCCTCATTGCCGTTCCGCTTCAGCCGCACCGGCACCGTTGCCGTGGCCCCGGGCTCAAGGCTGACCGGCTCAAGCGGCTGAACCTCAATCGCCTCGATCCGCGGCACCCCCAGGTGCTGCATCTCCTTGGGCAGGCGATCGGCATAGCAGCCGGTCAGGCAGACCAGTACCACGCCGGCGAGCAGCCACCGACAACAGCTCCAAGCAGTCACATTGTCTCGCATGATGCCGATTCGTTCGTCCATTGCCCCATCAGCCTATCGTACGGAGCGGGTCAACCGGAGAAAGCCGGAGGCGACAAGTGTTGATCCGGGCGTGACAGGTTCGGCACCGGCTCCGGGGCGGCAAAAGTCTCGTCGCGGCGGCCGTCCCGGTCGAAGGCTCCTCGAGCGTTCGCCGACCCCTTCGCCTCGTCAAACGGCGGTCTCCTTAGCTCAGCCTCCCGGAGGAGACCGCCAATCGGTAGCGGTGAACCAAAAATCCCGCCAACGCCCGACGACGAAGCAACAATAGAGCCTGTCTCCCCAAACATCCACCAACCCCCACTCACCAAGGAGCCCCGATGCCGACCCACACTGTTTCCGTCAACGGCACAACGCTCGCCGTCGAAACCTGTGGCAGCGGGCTGCCGCTGGTGCTGCTGCACGCCTTCCCGCTCGACCACCGCATGTGGACAAGGGTGCTGCCACTGGCCGACCATCTGCGGCTGATCATCCCTGACCAGCGGGGATTTGGCGAAAGTGTCGGGAGCAACGACGCCGCCGCTGGGCCGGCCAGCATTGAACAGATGGCCGACGATGTGATTGCTCTGCTCGACGCCCTGCATGTCAGCGAGCCGGCCGTGATCGCCGGCGTGTCGATGGGTGGGTATGTCGCCCAGCAGGTGGCGGCCCGCCATCCCGACCGGGTCCACAGCCTGGTCCTCTGCAACACGAAGTTCGCCGCCGACACGCCGGAGGCACGGGCCGGGCGGGCCGATCTGGCCGCCCGGGTCGGCCGGGTCGGTCAGCGGATTCTCGCCGAGGCGATGATTCCCAATCTGCTGGCCAGCGCTCCGGCGGCGCACGGGCAAACCGACCGGGCCGCTATCGAGCAGCTGCTGTACGGGATGATCACCCGCCAGCCGGTGGCCACCATTCAGGCGGCGCTGGCCGCCCTCGGCCAGCGGCCCGACATGACCGCAGCCATGCAGCAGTGTGACCTGCCGGTGCTGCTGGTCTGTGGGGCCGAAGACACGATCACTCCGCCGGCGGTGATGGAGGAGATGGAAGAAATGCTGCCCCAGGGCCGGCTGCTCGTGGTGCCGGAGGCGGGGCATCTGGTTCCGCTTGAGGCCCCGGAAACCTTTTGCGAGGCCCTGCTGGCCTTTCTGGGTTTGCCGACGGAAACTTCCGCCCGGTCGGCGAGCGGGGCCAGTTAGGCGGAACGGGCCGCCGGTCCGGCGGGAACGGAGGGCGGGCTGGTCGGTGTTCCCCGTCGTCCACTTCGGCCTCACGCAGTTGCTCACGCAGCATGCGGCGGGCCTCAGGGTCGTTCTTCAATGTCTCCTGGAGGGACGCCTCGCGGCGGGCCCGCCAGGCGGCCCGGTCGGCATCTCGGTCGGGCACCACCGCCGTCGCCTGCCCCAACCAGAAGCCGGTGACAATAGCTGTCAGCACCACCACTGCCGGGGCCAGCCACTGCCACAGGTCGTGCCGCAGCGTGGTGAAGCGACCGCCTCGCCTGCCCAGCCGGCGGCCGGCATCCGCGCTCACCCGCACCGCCACCATCTCAATCGTGGTCGCCAGCAGGTCCTCGGGCGGTTCGGCCTGCGGCAGGGTGTCGAGCACCTGCCAGAGTTCTCCCAGGTCGGCCGCCGGGCTGTCCTGCGGCGTCGACGGGTTGTCGGCGGGCTTGGCGTCGGGCTCGTTCACGGCTGCCCCCCCGGCTCGGCCAGATACGGGGCCAGTGCCTCCCGCAGCTGTTCCCGGGCCCGGAACAGCAGCGACTTCACCGCCGGCACCGACAGCTTCATCGCCGCGGCGATTTCTTCATACGAGCAGTGCTCAAACTTGGCGAGCAGAATCACCATCCGCTGCCGCTCGTTGAGCGTGGCGATCGCCTGCTGCACCACCGCCTGCATTTCAGCCCGGTCGAGCTGGCGGGTCGGCAGCAGGCCGCTGGCCGCGACGGCCAACTGTTCCAGACCGATCATGCTGCCGGAAGCCGACGGATTGGCAACCACCCCCCGCTCCTTGCGGCGGTAGGCCCGCTGCCGCAGGTCACTGGCGAGGTTGTTGGCGATGGTGTGGACCCAGGTGGTGAACTTCGCCGTCGGTTCATAGCGGTCGCGGGCTCGGTAGACCCGCATGAAGACCTCCTGGGCGAGGTCTTCAGCGGTGGAGTGGTCGCCGGTCTGGTGCAGGAACAGGGTGACCAGCCGCGGCTGCCAGAGGCTGACCAGCTGCTCAAAGGCTTCGGCATCGCCGTCACGAACCCGCAGCATCAGTTCAGTTGACGGATCGATCGCGGTGGACATGGCAACGACCGGAAGGCCAACAACCCCACGGTCCGGCTGGTGCCGGACAACGACTCCATCATACCAACGCCCCGCAGAGCCGCAGGTTCTGCAGCCCGCCGGCAGCTTCCAGTTTCGTCACCACCCGGCGGCAGGCTGCCGCCAATCAGCACCAGCTGAATGATGAAAACCTCGGCTTTTCTTCATTCAGCCCAAGGAAATTCGGACACGAAGTCCGAGCTTTCCGTGAAGCTAGTGGAGCGGAGGAGGATCGAACTCCCAACCTCGGCATTGCGAACGCCGCGCTCTCCCAGTTGAGCTACCGCCCCGGCAGAAAATGGCCGGCCTGACCATCTTCTCTGGAATCCTGAATCTACGCCCCACCCCGCCGGGTGTCTAGCGACCCGGGCGGTCACGCGGCAGCCGCTAGAATACCTTGACTGAGTACTCCCATTCCCCCGGCATCCCGCCAGCTGCCCACGCATGTACGCCCCTCCGATCGTCGTCCGCGGTGCGCGGGAACACAACCTTCGCGATGTCACGGTCGGCCTGCCCCGGGGGCGGCTGGTCTGTCTGTCGGGGGTGAGTGGCTCGGGCAAGTCGAGCCTCGCCTTCGACACCCTCTATGCCGAGGGCCAGCGGCGGTATGTCGAAAGCCTCTCGACCTTCGCCCGGCAGTTCCTCGGGCAGCTGCCCCGGCCCGACGTCGACAGCGTGACGGGCCTGTCGCCCGCGATCTCAATCGCGCAGAAGTCGGCCGGCCACAACCCGCGGTCAACGGTCGCGACGATGACCGAGATTCACGACTTCCTGCGGGTGCTCTATGCCCGGGTCGGCACCGCCCACTGCCCGACCTGTGACCGCGTGCTCGAGGCCCAGCCGCGGGATCAGATTGTTGAACGCATCTTTGCCGCAGCCGCCGGCCAGCGGGTGATGCTGCTGGCCCCACTGGTGCGGCAGGCAAAGGGGGAGCACCGCGACCTGTTCACCGACCTGATTCGGCAGGGCTTCACCCGGGCCCGGGTCGATGGCGGCGTCTATCGGGTCGAGGACCCGCCGGCGCTTGAAAAACAGTTCAAGCACACCATCGAGGTGGTAGTCGACCGGCTGACTGTTTCGGACGAGACCCGCAGCCGGCTGGCCGAGGCGGTTGACCTGGCCCTGAAGACCGGGGGCGGCCAGGTGATCGTGGCGGCGGATGACAAGACCGACAAGGCTGACGCCGCCGGTGCAGCCACCGGAAGCCCGGCGCGGAAGCGACGGAACCAGCAGCCTGAAACCGACGCAGAGCCCGCTTCCGCCGACCTGGTCCTCTCCAGCACGTTTGCCTGCGTCGCCTGTGGCGTCAGCTACGACACGCCCGAGCCGCAGCTCTTCAGCTTCAACAGTCCGCTGGGGGCCTGCTCGGCCTGCGATGGCCTGGGTGACATCTACGGCATCGATCCCGCCAAGCTCGTCGTCGATCCCTCGCTATCGGTCAAGAAGGGGGCCTTCGCCGTCCTCGGCCGGTTTCGCGACATGCCGCGCTGGACCCGGCGGCTGTTTAGCGCCGTGGCCGCCCACGCCGAGGCCAAGAAGCAGTACGCCGCCGGCACCCTGCTCGACACGCCCTGGAAAAAGCTGACGCCGGCTCAGAAGAAAATCTGGCTGCACGGCACGGGGCTGGAGACGATCAACGTCTCGTGGCGACGCGGCCGGGCCGAGCGGGGGGCCAAGACCAGGTTTGAGGGTGTGCTGGCGATGCTCACCAACCGCTGGCGGAACGCCAAGAGCGGCATCATGCGGCGGATGCTGGAAAAGTACATGAGCATCAGCCACTGCCACGTCTGTGACGGAGCCCGGCTCTCGCCACAGGCCCGCGCCGTCCGCATCACCAGCCGGGTCGCCGAGCCGGTCGCTTCGGGTGAGCCTGCCCGTCGCCGCAGCAAAAAGTCGGTCCCGCCCTGGGAGCTCTCGCTCAACCAGTTCTGTGCGTTGCCGATCGGCGAGGCCCGCGAGTTCCTCTCCGATCTCGTTCTCGACGACACCCAGGCCCTGATCGCCGCTGAACTGCTCAAAGAGATCCGCAGCCGGCTGGCCTTCCTCGATCAGGTCGGCCTCGGCTACCTCGCCCTCGACCGCAAGGCTCCCACGCTCTCCGGTGGCGAAAGCCAGCGGATTCGTCTCGCCGCCCAGATCGGCTCGGGGCTTTCCGGTGTGCTCTATGTGCTCGACGAACCCTCGATCGGCCTGCACCCCCGCGACAACATCAAGCTGCTCGGTGCCCTGGAAGCCCTTCGCGACAAGGGCAACACCGTCGTCGTCGTCGAGCATGACGAAGAGACGATTCGGGCCGCCGACTGGGTGATCGACTTCGGTCCCGGGCCGGGCAAGCGGGGGGGCGAGGTGGTGGCCGCCGGCTCGCCGGCCGACGTCGCCAAAAACAGCCGCAGCATCACCGGGGCGTTCCTCTCGGGCCGTGACGCGATCCTGCTGCCGGCAAAGCGCCGCACGCCCGATGGCCGCTCGCTGATTCTGGAAGGCGTGCGGCACAACAACCTCAAGAACATCGACGTCGAGATTCCGCTGGGGCTGTTTGTCTGCGTCACCGGCATTTCGGGCAGCGGCAAGAGCTCGCTGGTCAGCGATGTGCTCGAGCCGGCCCTGCGGAACCTGCTCGGCAGCGAGGCGGCCGTCCCGGGTGAGTTCGATGCAATTGTCGGTGGTGAGCAGCTCGACAAGGTGATCGTCATCGACCAGTCACCGATCGGCCGCACGCCGCGGAGCAACCCGGCAACCTACGTGAAGGTCTGGGACGACATCCGCAAGCTCTTCACGATGCTGCCCGACGCCCGCCGCCGGGGCTGGAAGGCGGGCCGGTTCTCCTTCAACGTCGCCGGCGGCCGCTGCGGGGCCTGCGAGGGCCACGGCTCCACCCGGCTCGACATGGACTTTCTGGCCGACGTCTGGGTGGCCTGCGAGGTCTGCGGTGGCAGCCGGTTTGCCAAGGACACCCTTGAGGTCCGCTGGAAGGGCAAGAACGTCGCCGACATCCTCGGCATGGAGGTGGGCGAGGCCCTCGACCTCTTTGCCGACGCCCCCGACATCGCCCGCAAGCTGCAGACCCTCTGCGACGTCGGCCTCGACTATCTCCATCTCGGCCAGCCCTCCCCCACGCTCTCGGGCGGCGAGGCCCAGCGGGTCAAGCTCTCCCGCGAGCTGGCCAAGCGATCGACCGGCAGCACGCTGTACATCCTCGACGAGCCGACCACCGGCCTGCACATGCATGACGTGCGGCAGCTGATTGAGGTGCTTGAGCGGCTGGTCGAGGCGGGCAACACGGTACTGGTGGTCGAGCACAACCTCGACGTGGTGAAGCGGGCCGACCATGTGATCGACCTGGGGCCGGAGGGGGGCGGCGGCGGTGGCCAGATCGTGGCGGCCGGCACGCCCGAGCAGATCGCGAAGAGCAAGGTTTCTGAAACCGGCAAGGCCCTCAAGCCGGTACTGGCGGCGGCGAAGGAACTGGCCGCTGCTGGCACACCCAAACGCCGGGCCGTCCGCAAGTCGGCGGCCGTGACCCCGGCGGCGGTGGCCCGGGCGGTGAAGAAGTCGCTGGCCGCCATCGAAAAACAGTCCCGCGATCCCGGCCCGCCGGTGATCATGGTGCGGGGGGCGGCCCAGCACAACTTAAAGAAGGTTGATGCCGATCTGCCCCGTGGAGCGGTGACAGTCTGCTGCGGGCCGAGTGGTTCCGGCAAAACCTCACTCGCCTTTGACACGCTCTACGCCGAGGGCCAGCGGCGGTACGTCGAGAGCCTGTCCCCCTACGCCCGGCAGTTTGTCGGGCAGGTGCCCAAGCCGGTCTTTGAACGCATTGAGGGCCTGGCCCCGGCAGTGGCCATTGAGCAGCGGTCGACCGGCAGCACCCCCCGTTCAACGGTCGGCACGCTGACCGAGATGTACGACTTCTTCCGGGTGCTGGCCGCCCGGCTGGGCGTGATGCACTGCCCTGACTGCAGCGTGCCACTGGGCGTGCAGACGGTCGATGAGTCGGTTGACCGCATTCTGGGGGTGCCGGAGGGCAGCCGACTGCTCCTTCTCGCTCCGGTTGAACTCAAGGTGGGCCAGACACCGGAGAGTTTTCTGGCGGGGCTCAAGGCGGCCGGCTTTGTGCGGCTGCGGATTGACGGCACCACGCACCGGATCGACGAGAGCCCGCCGCTTGATCGCAAACGCAAGAACCGGCTGGAGATTGTGATCGACCGGGTCGTGGCCAAGGCGAGCGAACGCAGCCGGCTTGCCCAGAGTGTGGAGGCCGCCTTTGAGGTGGGCAGCGGCACCATGCTGGTGGCCCGGGCGGTCGATGACGGCCACGGCAGTCCGCTGGCCGAGGCCGACTGGCCGGTGGAGGTCCACAGCCGGTTTCTGGCCTGCCCAGAGTGCGGCCAGGGCTTCCGGCCGCTGGAGCCGCGGGAGTTTTCCTTCAACAGCCCGCTGGGCTGGTGCATGGTCTGCGACGGCCTCGGCACGCGAACGGGGGTTGAGCATCAGTCGTTGGTGCGGGATGCGTCGCTGTCGCTGTTTGAAGGCGCCCTCGACCTCTGGCCCGATCTGGCCCAGCCGCTCAGCCGGGCGATGCTTGCGGCCCTCTGCGCGGCGACGGGTTTGCCGGGTGACGTCCCGCTGAACGAACTGTCGGGGTTGCAGCAGCGGGTGCTCTTTGAAGGCACGGGCGAGAAATGGATTTCAGTCCCTCGGCTCGCGGTTTTCGATGCTGCGGCCTCCCGTCTCCCAGCAAAAAAACCCCCTGCTTCGAAGCCCGAAGCGCAAGCTGAGGGAGCCCATGCCTCGAAGCCCGAAGCGCAAGCTGAGGGAGCCCATGCCTCGAAGCCCGAAGCGCAAGCTGAGGGAAACCGCTCTGCTGATTCCGGAACCCCATCCCCTCGGCTCGCGCCTCGGGCTTCCACCGACACCACCCCCAACCCAACCGCCGACGCCACCCAAACCGACGCAACCCAACCGCCGACGCCACCCAAACCGACGTCACCCCCGCCCCCGGAAGCCTCCGGCGGAAGCCGGTGGACAGCACCACCGCCGACACCGCTACACCGCTTCCTCCGAGTGAACCTGCCTGGTTTGCCTTCCAGTTCAAAGGCCTCGAACCCGCCTGCGAAGACGCCGCCCGCATGGTGACCGCCCTCCGCAGCAAGGTCGACGCGGTCATGGGCGAGGTCCCCTGCAGTGAGTGCGGCGGCAGCCGCCTCACGCCCGTGGCCAGTGCCGTCACCCTCTGGGGCCGCACGCTCGATGTCTGGTGCCGGATGCCACTGGGCAGGCTCGCCGGTGAACTGGCCGGCATCACGCTGGCCGACCACGAAAAATCGATCGCCGGCGATCTGCTGCGAGAGCTCACCGCCCGGGCCACCTTCCTCGACGAGATCGGCCTTGAGTATCTCGACATGGCCCGGCCGGCCGGCAGCCTTTCCGGCGGCGAGATGCAGCGGATCCGGCTGGCGGCCCAGGTGGGCAGTGGCTTAACCGGCGTGCTCTACGTGCTCGACGAGCCGACGATCGGCCTGCATCCCCGCGACACTCACCGGCTGATTACGGCTCTGGCCAAGCTCCGCGACCTCGGCAACACCATCGTGGTGGTCGAGCACGACCGCGATGTGGTCAATGCCGCCGACAACTGCCTCGACTTTGGCCCCGGCAGCGGCCGCGAGGGGGGCACGATCGTCGCCCAGGCGTCACCCAAAAAATTGACCTCCACCAAGGCGAGTGTCACCGGGCCGTATCTAGCCCAGCGGCGGGCCTGCGATGCGGTGCTCTCGCAAAAACTTGACTACGGCCGTCGCGAGCCGCGGGAGTGGCTTGAGTTTCGTGGCATCCGGCACCGCACGCTCAAGAACCTCGACGTGAAGTTCCCCCTCGGGATGCTCACCGCCATCACCGGCCCGAGCGGCTCGGGCAAAACCTCGCTGGTGCTGGAGGTGCTCTGGCGGGCGGTGGCCCGGCGGCTGCATGCCTCCCGCGAGCAGCCGGGGGCCTATGACTCGATGAAGGGGCTGTCCAAACTCAACAAGACGATCCTCGTTGACCAGGAGCCGATCGGCTCAACCCCCGGCTCGACGCCGGCCACCTACACTGGTGTGTTCGATCCGATCCGGCAGCTGTTTGCCAAGGTGCCGGAGGCTCGCACCCGGGGCTTCACGCCCCGGACCTTCAGCTTCAACGTGCCGGGGGGACGCTGCGAAGCCTGCGAGGGGCTGGGGCAGCGGCGGGTCGAGATGCACTTTCTGCCTGACGTCTGGGTGCAGTGCGAGGCCTGCAAGGGCCGGCGGTTCTCCTCTGAAACGCTCCATGCCAAGTGGCACGGCCAGAACATTGCCGACGTGCTCGAGATGAGCATTGCCGACGCGGCGGTGCTGTTTGACTCGGTGCCGCAGATTGCCCGCATTCTCGGCACGCTGGTCGACGTGGGCCTGGGCTATCTGACGCTCGGCCAGCCGGCCCCGCAGCTCTCCGGCGGCGAGGCCCAGCGGGTCAAGCTCTCCCGCGAGCTGGCCAAGCCGGGTACCGGCAGCACGCTTTACGTGCTCGACGAGCCGACCACCGGCCTGCACTTTGCCGACATTGAAAAGCTGCTGCACGTGCTGGAGCGACTGGTCGACGCCGGCAACACGGTGCTGGTGGTCGAGCACAACCTCGAGGTGATTGCCGCGGCCGACTGGGTGATCGACATGGGCCCCGAGGCGGGTGCCGGCGGCGGCCAGCTGGTGGTTGAGGGCCCGCCGGAGGATATCCGCATTCACGCCGAGCGGTGGCACCAGCAGCAGGCTTCGACAAAGTCCGCGGGCCGCAAAGCCGCCGGCTCCCCCACCGAGCCCCTCCTCCGCAGCCACACCGGCGAAGCCCTCAAGGGGTTTGTGTGAGCCTTAAATTTTGAAGAATGCCCATGAACGTCGGGGGCTGGGCTGATTCAGCATTCGTGTTTCCCCCAACGCAGCACCCTTCCCAGCTTCACAGGGCTACCTGACCGGTACCACGCGGACAAAAGTTTGTCCGGCACGACCTGAACGACCGATTGAAACGGCAGGATCGTTATTATCAGGGGGGGAACCGATGCCGCGACTCCGACTTGTCGTTCCGTGGGCGCTGTCCGCACTCGCCGTCTTGGCCGTGCCGGCTGCTGGGAACGACCTCAATGCACAATCCAAACCGCCCGCCTTGGTATTTGGGCAGTTTGCAGCCGGCAGCCCGACGAAAGCCGTCACGATCACCGATGATGCGCCAACCTCATCCGGCTGGGACAGCTTCGTCGAGCCGGAGGGCGTGGTGGTGCAACCGATCACCAAGCAGGCCAAAACTCGCCTGGCCAGCAGGCCGGAACGTGATTTGTCGCCCACAAGCGTGCTGCAGCTTGATGGTGATGCTGCTGTCGCAGAAGCAGAAACAGTGCCTACGGAGGATGCATCGACCTTCTCCTTCTGGCCGTCTGTCGGCGGATCCTGCGATGCTTGCGGCGATGGTCCCTGCTCGTGCGGCGGTGGCTGGCTTGGTGGGCACTCTGGCAATGCCAGTTGGACCGCCCGGGTCGATGCCCTCGGCCTCTGGCGAAACAATCCCAAGAATCAGCCGCTGTTTACATCGCTGACTGGGACACCACCAAACCAGACCATTGGTCCGGTTGTGCTCAACGGTGACCAGCTCACCAGTGATGCTGCAGCGGGCACCCGCGTCTCGCTGTTTCGCACCAACGACTGCGGGGCAAGTCTCGAAACCACCTACATTTACGGTGGAAACTTCTATTCAGAGCGGTCGCTTCCGTTTGCCGCCGACAGCTACGCCATCGCTTCGGGGATTTACGGCAACATCTGGGGGCAGGATCCGCCAGCGCAGGTTCCCCCGCCCCTCAGTTCAGTCCAGACAAAGTTGACCGGACAACTCCAGAGCCTCGAATTCAACAGCAGAACTCCTCTTCTGGGGGGAAAGACGCTGTTTATCAGTGGCTTCCGCTGGCTGCAGTGGCAGGAGCGACTGCAGATGAGCGACGAGTTCATCAACCGTCCGCAGCCGATTGTCCCGCCGATTGGCTTCGACTTTTACGACACCCGCTGCGTCAACGACCTCTACGGCGGGCAGATTGGTTTTGACTCGCAGCTACTCGCCTATCCGGCAGGTTTTCAGGTTGAAGGCATGGTCAAAGCCGGGGCCTACTACAACTCAGCGGTCCAGCAGTCGAGCTATCAGATCGTCTCCACAGTCGACTTTTTTGACACAATCACCGTCAGCGGCCAGCCCGCTGCCGGGGCATTTGTCGGCGAGGTCGGGCTGACTGGCGTCATCCCACTCGGCCGGCATTTTGACCTGCGGGTGGGCTATTTCGGCCTCTGGCTCGAGGCGATCGCCCAGCCGGTGGCTCAGTTGACCAGTCAGGACCTCACCCAGCCTGATGTGCCACCCCCGACCGGCAAGCTGGTGACCACCGGAGGCGTCGTCCTCCAGGGCATTTCGCTGGGGCTCGAGGGGCATTGGTAGGCCCACTGTGACCCACGATCACCGTAAATAATCCGCCGGTTGCACCGAGGCTCCCTTCGCGAGTCGGGTTGTGGCCGCAGAGTTTGCGCATCTTCAGGTTTTTTTCTTGACCCGGCTGCCCGATCGTAGGTAGCCTCAAATTACCCTCTTTGTGGGGTTTTCCTGCCGCTCAAAAACTTTTGATGGCTGCACGGCCTGAACTGTCCCGACCGATAACACCCCCAGGGCTGGCCGGCCAGGGCTGTTTTTCTGCGCCGCCGGCCTGCCCCGAGCGTTCAACCACCTGAGTCGGTTTCCTTTCTGGACTGATTTCCCATGCGTATTCGCAATCCGTTTGCTCTTCTTCGCCGCCGCATGCTCAGCCTGGTCAGCGGCGTCTTCCGCCGCCGCCACGCCCCAACCGGCCGCCGGCGGCGACATCGCCTGACCGACCGGATCCTTGACCTGGCCGGTGACGTCGCCGACTCGTTCGCCCGGACGACCGACCGGGTGCGGGAGTCTGGCTACCTAACGCTCGCCGTGCCGGAGATGCTGGAGCAGAAGCGGGTGCTGGCGGTCGGGGCACAAGGCGACGGTACAGATCTTTATATTTTTACCGATGATACCGGAGGTGACCAGAGCGCGTTCATCGAAACCGCCGCTGGCGGCATCGTTGTCAGCACCGATGCAGACATGTCGATCGCTGGCCGAGATGCAGTTCTCGGCGCTGGCCCGGGGCCGGGTGATGGACCTTGGCCAAATATTGACCGCCTGCTGATTTATGAGGCATTTGCACCGGGGACTCCCATCACGTTTAACGAACCAAACGGCCTCAATCCAGGATCTGAGTACCAGACGGCACCGACTGTCACCGTCGACGGTGGAACACCGTTCGACACCGGATCGTTTGACTCGGACGAGGGAATCTTCACAGCGACGATTGAGGCAACATCTGCCACCATCAGTTTCCCCGGCACCGGCCTCATCAATGGCAACTATAATGACGTGACAACCGGGGTTCCTGGCGTCACGGTAGACATTACCATCGCAGGCAATGTGGCCACTGCGGTAAGCGACGTTCGCGACGCTACTGGAGGACGCTCGAGTCTTCCAGCCGGAGGCGTTGTCGTCAATGTTCCCGGAGCAGGAACGGACCCGCAGATTGTCCTTCGCGGATCGGTCGATGAGATCACCGGATCGACAGGGCGAGGCTACTACCGAGCCCCGACGTCCGTCA
>CBFIHA010000032.1:0-37612 GCA_965662195.1 uncultured Pirellulales bacterium | reverse complement strand
ATGGCCTGTATCGACTATTCTGGGAATGCGGGCGTTAACCCTAATGAGACGCAATTCAGAAGGCCCGATGGCAGCGTTTACGGCAACGATAATGGCGTCCTGCTGACCTTTACCGGACAGAATGAGCCAACGAGTCTCGACGGCGGCATTCGGTTTCATCAAATCACTGACGGGTTGAGTAAGACGATGATTATTTTTGAGGCTGCTGGCATTGGTCTAGATGGATCGAGCGCGAGAGGTGTTTGGGCAAGTGGTCTGAATAGCAATAATCTCGGCCACGACAACTCGACGCCGGCACTCATTAATCCGGAGGACTTGGATGACGTCTGGCTTGATGGCCCGAACATTCCGATGCGGTCTGATCACCCTGCAGTTGCGAACACACTTTTTTGTGACGGTTCAGTTCACTTCCTAAACAATGAAACGGCAAAACCAGTTGTCTTGGGGGTTGCTTCTCGAGCCGATGGTGAAGCTGTCGGTGTGAATGATTAAGCGGGAATAATTTCTGACGAGATTTCATGCAGAATGAGCGCTGAGGGACTCGAATGAGCCTGGTTTCTTTCGGGTAAAACCACAATCGCCGATTCGGCGTGTAAAGAATTGTGTGCAGGTGGCGAAATACCCCTGTTTGTCCGCGAGGCTGGGCGAATCTTCGAATGGGTTTGACCTATCGCAAGGCGGCGGGAGACGATCGTAACGCTCGCCCCAGCAGTGCTGGCAGCGGCCCAGATGCCGTTTCGCGACGGGCCTCAGCGATAGGGTGCCGCTTCGTCTTCAGCCCGTAGCGCCAGACGGTGCGGGCAGAACCACGGGGCTGGTTGCAGAACTGGCCGGGGGCCTCGTTTCCGGCAGATGGGACATCGGTAGCGTTTGCCCTTCATCGCTGTCTTTGGCCTGAGCCGCTTCTCAGTTCGTGGAATGTTCTTCGGCACGGGCAGACTCGACGGTGTTGTGACCGGGTTGGATTTCCTGTACCAAGTGATAGGGGGGTTAGGAATAGGTGGGGTACCCCTAAGACCAAACGCCCGTCAAGAGGCTGCTGTAGCGCTGTTGGAGCGTTTTTGCAGGCTGAGCGGCTGGCCAGCGACCGATAGACGCGGCGGTCGCTCTGGTCGCGATGCCGGGCCGACCAGGCTTCTCTTCGAGCTTTTGAATTGAGCGGCTTGAGGCTGACTGCGAGAGGCCAAGGTCTACTGCCGCCCGTGTGTATCGCTGCTGCTCAGCAACCCTGAGGAAGGAGCGAAGCTGCTCGAGATCCATTGCCGCTGCCCTGCTGTCTGCCCAGATATCATGCACGCCGTGCATCGCTCAAAGAACCTGGATGTATTTTACTCACGGTGAGAACAAGGCGATACTTCGTGTTGCGATGGTGACCACCGTTGGCGTCACTCGCTCTTCGACCGATGCTCCATCCCACACGAGGAGACGCCCCATGTCCTTGCGAAACGTATTGACGCCTCTGGCCGCTGCGGCCTTGCTTATTGCCACTCCCTGCCTTGCCGAGGGGCCGGCGTCCTGCCCGGTGATCAGCCACACCGACCTGGCCACGCGGACGACAGCGGCCGGGGGCATGACGAATGCCGACTGGTGGCCGGATCAAATAAACCTCGACATTCTTCATCAAAACTCCCCTGCCGGGAATCCGATGCCTGGCGACTTCGACTACGCCGAAGCGTTTGCCACGCTCGACCTCACGGCGGTCAAGCGGGACCTTCGCGAGCTGATGACCAACTCGCAGGACTGGTGGCCGGCGGACTACGGACACTACGGACCGCTCTTCATCCGCATGGCCTGGCACAGTGCCGGCACCTATCGGGTGACGGACGGACGCGGTGGGGCCGGCTACGGAACCCAGCGTTTTGCCCCGCTGAATAGCTGGCCCGACAATGCCAACCTCGACAAGGCCCGCCGGCTGCTCTGGCCGATCAAACGGAAGTATGGCCGACGGATCTCCTGGGCCGACCTGATGATCCTGGCCGGCAACGTGGCGCTGGAGTCGATGGGCTTTGAGACGTTTGGCTTTGGCGGTGGCCGGGCCGACGTCTGGGAGCCCCAAGACGACATCTCCTGGGGGCCAGAAAGCGAATGGCTCGCCGCTGAGCGTTACGCGGGCGAACGGCAGCTCGACAATCCGCTGGCCGCGGTACAGATGGGGCTGATCTATGTGAACCCAGAGGGGCCCAACGGCAAGCCCGATCCGCTGGCGGCCGCCCACGACATTCGCGAGACGTTCGCCCGCATGGCGATGAATGATGAGGAGACCGTCGCCCTGATCGCCGGCGGCCACACCCTCGGGAAGAGCCACGGGGCGGCCTCCGCGGAGAACGTTGGCCCCGCACCAGAAGGAGCGGCAATCGAGGAGCAGGGCCTTGGCTGGCGAAACGCCTACCGCAGCGGCAAGGGCAGCGACACGATCACCAGCGGCATTGAGGGTACCTGGACGAGCACCCCAACAGAGTGGTCGAACGGCTATCTCGACAACCTCTTCGGCTATCAATGGAAGCTGGTGAAGAGCCCTGCCGGGGCCTGGCAGTGGACGCCCGAGGACGCCTCGGCCGAGGGCACCGTGCCCGACGCCCACGACGAGAACAAGTCGCACCCGCCGATGATGTTCACGACCGACCTGGCCCTTCGCATGGACCCGCAGTACGGCCCGATTGCCGAGCGGTTTCATGAGAACCCCGAGGCTTTCGCCGAGGCCTTCGCCAAGGCTTGGTACAAGCTGACCCACCGTGACATGGGGCCGGTAGCGCGGCTGCTGGGACCGGAGGTGGCCGAGCCGCAGCTCTGGCAGGATCCCGTACCGCCGGTTGACCATCCGCTGATCGACGAGGCCGACATCGCAGCCCTGAAAGGAAGTCTGCTCGGCTCGGGGCTTTCGGTCTCAGATCTGGTTTCCACGGCCTGGGCCTCCGCCTCCACGTTCCGCGGGAGTGACAAGCGAGGTGGCGCTAACGGGGCCCGCATACGTTTGGCGCCACAGAAAGACTGGGTGGTCAACGAGCCACAGCAGCTTGCCCGCGTGCTGGCTGTGCTTGAAAAGGTACAGCAAGAATTCAACGCCGCTCAGACCGACAGCACGCGGGTATCGCTGGCCGACCTGATCGTGCTCGGCGGCTCAGCCGGCATCGAGGAGGCGGCAAGCCGGGCAGGCCATGAGGTGAGTGTGCCGTTTCATCCGGGCCGCACCGATGCGACTGCCGAGATGACCGACGCCGCGTCGTTTGCAGTGCTGGAGCCGATCTCCGACGGCTTCCGCAATCATCTCGCTCGCGAGATCGACCGGCCGGCTGAAGAACTGCTGGTCGATCGGGCCCAGCTGCTGACCCTCTCAGCTCCCGAGATGACCGTGCTTGTCGGTGGCCTGCGGGTGCTCGGTGCCAACAGTGGTGATGGGCCGCTGGCTGAGCTGGGCGTGTTTACCGATCGGCCGGAGACGCTGACGAACGACTTCTTCGTCAAGCTCCTCGACATGGGCACCATGTGGCGGCCTTCGCCGGTCTGTGAGCACTTCTACGAGGGGATCGACCGTGCAACCGGCGACCTGAAGTGGACGGCCTCACGGGTGGATCTCGTGTTCGGCTCCAACTCGCAGCTGCGGGCGATCGCCGAGGTCTATGCCAGTGACGACGGCCAGGAAGCATTTGTCAGTGACTTTATTGTTGCCTGGACGAAGGTGATGAACCTCGACCGCTTTGACCTGCCGAAGGAGGCCCGCCTAGGAGGCTGAGCGGCGAGGCGGCCGCCACGACCATCGGCCGTCTTGTTGCGTGGTGCTCCGCCGCGAAATGCCCGGGGGCCAAGCTGCGTTGTTGTTGGCATACCTCAGGGCAGTGATGCCGATGCTCCAAAAAGGTGCCGTCGTGGTGGGCGAACCAGGACGGATCGGAGTGCGTGCCCTGCCAATTGAAGGCTGAGGGGAGCACGCAGAGGATGAGGGTACGCTGGCTTCGCCTGCCACTCACCCCTGATCGCCGACACCCACTATCTTCAGACTCGTGAGCAGCACTTTGCCGATGTCGTTACCGGCGGCAGTCCAGCGGCAGTTGGTCAGCGTGGGGCGGGGCAGGGCACACAGCTGTCGGACCCGGGCAGTGTGCAAAAGTGTGTGCAGAATAGTGTGCAGTCAAAAGCCGCTTCGGCTGGCAGCAATTCGCACGCTTCTGAAAAAACCCCGCCAAACACCGCGAATTCGCGGGTTGCTGCGAATGGTCGCAAACCGCGGCAAAACCAAATAGTGGGCGAAGAGGGACTCGAACCCCCGACCCCCTCGGTGTAAACGAGGTGCTCTAACCAACTGAGCTATTCGCCCGGATGTCGCTGGTCGATCAGGCCGCTGCGACAACTGAAGTCTACCGCAGAACCGGCGGACGGTTTACGAACTGGCCGCCGGTTTCGTCGGTGGCGAGCCGCCGGGCTGCTCGCCCGCCGGCTTCGGTGGCACCACCGTACGGATACCGAGTTCCACCAGTTGCTTGGTATCGACCGCGGCCGGGGCACCGGTCATCAGGTCGCTCGCCTTCTGGGTTTTTGGGAATGCAATCACGTCGCGGATCGACTCGAGCTTGCCGAAGAGCATCACCCAGCGGTCGATGCCCAGGGCAATACCGCCATGCGGTGGGGCCCCGCTGGCCAGGGCCTCCAGCAAAAACCCGAATCGCTCCTGGGCCAGCTCGGGTGAGATGCCGAGCAGGTCAAAGACCTGCCGCTGCACCTTGGAATCGTGAATTCGGATCGTCCCGCCGCCAGCCTCCGAGCCGTTGATCACCAGGTCGTAGGCCACTGCCCGGCAGCCGGCAGGGTCGCTGGCCAGCTTGTCGAGGTCCTCCGGTCGCGGGGCGGTGAAGGGATGGTGCATCGCCGCCCAGCCGCCGGTCTCTTCGTCGCGGGCAAACATCGGAAAATCGACCACCCACGAGGCATGCAGCTGGCTCTCATCGTAAAGCCCCAATGTCCTGCCAAGATGCTTGCGGAGCGTGTGCAGGGCCTTGCAGGTGACATCAAAGCTGTCGGCGGAGATCAGGGCGAGATCGCCCGGCTTGGCCGCCAGGGCCGTGCGGATCTGCTCGCCCACGCCGTCTCCTAGATTCTTGGCGACCGGCCCGGTCCAGTTGCCCTCGGCATCGAGCTTCAGCCAGACGAGGCCCTTTGCCCCCGCTTCAACCGCGATCGCGGTGAGGTTGTCGAGGTCCTTGCGGGAGAACTTGTCGGCAACGCCCGGCACCCGGATGCCCCGGACGCGGCCACCGGCTTCGAGGGCCCCCTTGAACACCCGGAATTCACTGCCGCCCACTGCCGCTGCCAGATCGACAAGCTCCAGCCCGAATCGCAGGTCGGGGGCGTCGTGGCCGAACCGCTCCATGCACTCATCCCAGGTGAGCCGAGGCAGGGGCAGGGCGACCTCGATCCCCAGAATCTCTTGGGCGGTCTTTTCGACCAGCGTCTCGATCACCTGCATGACGTCGTCGGCTTCCACGAACGACATCTCGAGGTCAAGCTGAGTGAACTCTGGCTGCCGGTCGGCCCGCAGGTCTTCATCCCGAAAGCACTTGGCCACCTGCACATAGCGGTCAAAGCCGGCGATCATCAGCAGCTGCTTGTAGAGCTGCGGCGATTGGGGCAGGGCGAAGAACGCCCCATGGTCCAGCCGGCTGGGCACCAGATAGTCGCGGGCCCCCTCCGGCGTGCTGCGGCCGAGCATCGGTGTCTCCACGTCGATGAAGCCGAGTTCGTCGCAGTGGTCCCGCATGATTTTCACGATCCGACTGCGGAGCAGCAGGTTCCGCTGCATGTCGGCCCGCCGCAGGTCGAGCCAACGGTTCTTCAGCCGGATGTCCTCGCCGGGCAGATCGCTGCCGCCCGGCTGGAAGACCGGTGTGACCGCCTCGTTGAGGACGGTCAGTTCGCCGCAGACCACCTCAATTTCACCGGTGGACAACTTGGGGTTGGTCGTACCCTCAGGCCGCCGGCCGACCCGGCCGGTGGCGGCCAGCACCCACTCCGACCGGGAGGCCCGGGCCCTGGCCATCACCTCGGCTGGGGCATCGGGGCCAATCACCACCTGGGTGCGGCCCCAGCGGTCCCGCAGGTCGATGAAGATCACTCCCTTGTGGTCGCGGACGCGGTCCACCCAGCCACAGAGTGTGACGGTCAGGTCGAGATGATCGGGGCGGAGTTCACCGCAGGTGTGGGTGCGAAGCAAGACAGACACAGCCTTTCAGAAGAAGCGGGAGACGGGCACGAGAGCCAACCAGCAAACCTGACTTGCCGCCAGGGGCCCCGATTGTGCGGGGAGAACCTCACTTCTCCAAGCACCCCTCCCAGGAATCGGGGGCGGCGGCCGTTTGGGGGCGAGTCGTCCAGGTCGTTCAATCAGGCGGAGTTTTTGGCAACGCAGCAAAAACCAGGATGCCCACCGCCAGCAGAATTGAGATGACGAGTACCACAATCGCGGCAAGCATCAGATAGCCGCTGGCGGCGGCATTCTCGGCAGATGACGTCGCCACCGCGAGGATGCCCAGTAGGGCGAACAGCCCAGCCGAGCCGATTGCAGACCAGCTGAGGTAACGTTCGATCATCGCAGTAGATTGCCCCAGCAGGAAAACGGCGGGCAGCCATGGCAGTCGGCCAACGCAGTTACCTTTGTATCAGGAATTCTCGCGTATCGGCCGCCCGCCGGCAAAGGCCAGTTCCAACTGCCCGTCGCCCGCCTCACCGTCGGCAAACTCACGGAACATCAGGCTCGGCTGGATGTCCCGGTTGTGCTGGTATTTGTCGCTGGCGTACTCGGTGATGGCACCGGTGATCTGATGGAAGAAGATTTGGCAGATAGGCACCCCTGGGTAGATCTTGACCGGTTGGACCGCAAACATCTCCAGCGTCCAGTAGCCCGAGAAGCCGACGTCACCGAACCCGGCAGTGACATGAACGAACAGGCCCAGCCGGCCGATCGAGCTGCGGCCCTCGATCATCGGGACAAGGTTGTGGGTTTCCGTTCGTTCGACTGTCCGGCCGAGGTAGAGTTGGTTGGGAGTGAGGACCAGCCCCTCTTCCGGAATCTGCACCCGAGCCACGCGGTTGCTCTTCCGCATGTCGAGGACAACTTCTTCATAGACCAGCAGTTCGTCGTGCAGCGACAGGTTGTAGCTGTTGGGATTGAGCCGGGACTCGTCGAACGGGTCGATCTGGATGTTGCCGCCGAGTTGCTGCCTGATCTCGTTGCCGGAGAGAATCATCGCCAGGTTCCTTGCGGGCTGCGGGGGGCTCGTCGCTCAGAACCACGGGGACGTCTGGGAGGCCACCCCGCGGCACGGCTGGCAGTGTAAGGATTTCGTGAAGGGCTGTCGCCGATTTTTTGTTGCCTTCCCGTCACATGGCCCGCCGATGTGGCTCTGCAGGCCTCACGACCGTTGCGGCCGGGGCAGGCCCACCCGAGGGCAGAGGTCGGCCAGCCCGCAGCCCTCGCACCGCGGGCGGCGAGCGGTGCAGGGGCCGCGACCGTGCTCGATCAGCCGATGGCTCAGGACGATCCAATGGTCGCGGGGCACCACCCTGACGAGGTCGCGTTCCGCCCGGACCGCGTCGGTTGAACGGGTCAGCCCCAGCCGCCGCGAGAGCCGGCCGACATGGGTGTCGACGACAATTCCCTCGGCCTGACCAAAGCCGCTGCCGAGCACCACATTCGCCGTTTTGCGGCCCACTCCAGGCAGGGTGACCAGCTCGTCGAGCGTCCGGGGGACCTCGCCGCCAAAACGCTCGACCAGCCCCTGGCAGCAGCCCTGAATGTTCTTGGCCTTGGCCCGGAAAAAGCCGGTGGTCTGGACGGCCTGCTCGATCTGGTCGCGACGGGCGGCTGCCAGCTTGGCCGGCGTCGGCCATTTTTGAAACAGGCCGGGGGTGACGAGGTTGACCCGCTTGTCGGTGCACTGAGCCGAGAGGATTGTGGCAATCAGCAGCTCAAACGGGTTGGCGAACCGCAGCGAGCAGTCGGCCGTCGGATAGAGATCGGCGAGTTGATTGGCAATTGCCGCGGCCCGCTGGCGGCGGGCGGCGAGGCTTTCCCGGCTCGGGACGACCCGGCATGGAGGAGTGGAGGGTGGCACCGCTTCGGTCGCTGTTTTTCGCCGCTGGCGGGTGGTCATGGTGCTGTAGCCGCTGGCTGGCTCCGCTGAGGTGGCGGCGGTGCTAGAATATGAGACGCGAGAGTCTTGTACCGACAGTCAGGGAGTGCCCGGGCAATGAGCGAAGAACTGACCGATCCCGCCGCGTACGAACCGCTGTATTTGTCGGGCATCGAGAAGTTCAATGATTGCGATTACTATGAAAGCCACGAGGTCTGGGAGGAACTCTGGACCGATTATCGTGGCCCATCGAGAAAGTTCTACCAGGGCCTGATCCAGGCGGCCGTCGCTCTCTACCATTTTGGAAATGGCAACATCAGGGGAGCCCGAAAACTGCATGGAAGCGTGCATGGATACCTCGAAACCTACGCCCCCTACCATCTGGGGCTGCACGTCGACCGGTTTCTGGGGGCATTCGATGCCTGCCTCAAGGAGGTGGCGGCCAGTACGGAGGACTATCCCACCATCGAACTCGATCCGGAACTGCTGCCAGAAATCCACCTCGATCCGCCAGCACTCGACGGCAGGGATGGACGCGATGACTGACGAACCACTCGCCTTTTGCCCCGATGACTTCTCGGGACTGGCTCGGATCTTTCCGCTGCCGAACCTGGTGATGTTTCCGCACGTCATGCAGGCAATGCACATTTTTGAGCCGCGGTACCGGGCGCTCTTCGAAGAGGCGGTGGAGGATGACCGGCTCATCACCCTCGGCGTACTCGCCCCGGGCTGGGAGGCCCACTACCAGGGGCGGCCCGCCCTGCGGTCGACCGCCTGCCTCTGTCGCATTGCCACCCACCAGCGGACACCGGAAGGGACTTACAACGTGCTGCTTTTGGGTGTGCGACGGCTGCGGCTCGTGCGGGAACTACCACCGGAGAAGCCTTTTCGTGTGGCAGAAGCAACCCTCATGGAGGATGCGTTGCCGCCGGACGCCTCCGAGGCGGCGATGGCGGCCCTGCAGCAGCGGCTGCTCTCCGCCTTCAAACGGGCGATGCCGAAAATTCCGTCCTCGTACGAACAGCTTGACGAGTTGCTCGGCAGCCAGATCACCCTGGGCATGCTGACCGACATTGTCGCCTATACGATCGAGCTTGACCTCGACACGAAGCTAAAATTATTGGGTGAGTGCGACGTGTTGCAGCGAACGCAGTTGCTGCTGGAGGCCCTCGGGAAGCAGCATCACCCCCGTCGGGAGCGAACCTTCCCGCCGGCGTTTAGCCCGAACTAGTTTTACGCGGACGGGGCCATCCATGGCCCCTGTCCGCAGTCCTCGCCTCCTGCTCGGTGTCGCGTGCTTGGTCGTGCCGGGCCATTTTTGATGTTGCGTCGGGCGGAACTACGTTCCGGGAAACCCGAAGCGCGAGTTTTGATGTTGCACTGAGGGAAACCGAAATCCAGGAAGCCCGAGGCGCGAGCCGAGGGAATGCGTTTCGGGGATCAAATAACGTGATTTCCCTCAGCTTGCGCTTCGGGCTTTGAAGAATGGGGGTTTAATCTGGCGATTGATGCAAACGCGCAACATCAAAACTTGCTTCCGGGGATTCCACGGGGCTTCAACACGGCCAGAGTGAAATAATTGTCCGGACCGAACGGCATTGCCATCCACGGCCCGCTTGTCTGGAAGCCGCCAGGCGGACCGGCGGACCGGCGGACCGGCGGGACGGCGGGACGGCGGGACGGCGGGACGGCGGGACGGCGGGACGGCGGGACGAGCTGCCACGGCATCCACCTTACCGCTAATTCAGTCGCTCCCGCTTCTGGCTTCCTGAGGTTTCCCGCCCGCCTGCGACCATGCTCGCTGCTGGGCCAGGTGCGGGTGCCTTCCGCGGCTGGCGTTGCCAGGTGCTAAACTATGGGGATGAACGTTCCTGAATCTTTATGTGTCGGTGTTTCAGCGGCGGATGACCCATTGGCGGGGGGACGGCCTTCCCCCGTTGATCAGCCCCGGATCGAGCGGGCTGTGCGGGAGATTCTGGCGGCTGTCGGTGAGGACCCCGACCGGGAAGGACTGCTCGAAACTCCCGCCCGCGTGGCGCGGATGTATGCCGAAATGTTCAGCGGCCTGCACGAAGACCCGCGGCGTCATCTCGGCAAGGCCTTCACGGAAAAGTACGACGAGCTCGTGCTCGTTCGCGACATCGCCTTCAACAGCGTCTGCGAGCACCACCTGCTGCCGTTCATGGGGCAGGCCCACATCGGCTATATCCCCAACGGCCGGGTGCTGGGCCTGAGCAAACTCGCCCGCGTGGTCGAGGTGGTCTCCCATCGGCCGCAGGTGCAGGAACGGATGACGGAGCAGATCGCCGGCCTGCTGGAGCACGATCTGGGGGCCAAGGGGGTGGCGGTGGTGATCGAGGCCTCCCACACCTGTATGACAATTCGCGGCGTGCGGAAGCCGGGCAGTCTCTGTGTCACCTCGGCCATGAAGGGCATCTTCCGTACCAACATGTCGAGTCGGGCCGAGGTGATGTCGTTGATCTACGGCAAACGGTAGGACTGGGTGTTGCACCGGGCGATGAAATAGTTGCCACTGTCCGGCAGGTGGCCCTGGGCGGCCGGCCCCCGCGACCGCTGGCCGGCAGCTGGAGGATGAGGCGAGTGACGCTGCTGATCGACTTTCTCTGCCGGTTTGCTGGAGGGTTGGCTCTTGCGCTGTGCCTCACCTCGACCACGCTGGTGCCGGGGGGATTTTTCCGGGTGAATCTGCTGGTGGTGCTCGGATTGGCCACCTTTGCCGGCTTGCTCGCCTCGACGGTCGGCCTGACGCTGGTTGGTTGGCTGATGGCGATGACTGCCCTGACCGCCTGGGTGGGCAGCATCCTGATGTTCGCCGACCGCCGCCGCGGCGGGCTGCTCTGCTGCGTCCTGGCTGCCGCCGGCGGGGGTCTGGCCACGATCAACGTGGGGGATTCCACCGCGGCGGTCGGTGTTTCCCGGCTGCTGTCTGGTTGCCTGATCGGCCTGACTGTCAACGCCATGCTGCTGGGCCACTGGTATCTCAATGCCCCGGGAATGCGAGTCGACGCTCTCCGCCGGTCGATCGATCAGACGCTGGTGGCCTGGGGCCTCTTGCTGGCCATCACGCTGGCAGCAGTCGGCTGGCAGTTCGACGCCGCCGGTGGAATCGAAACCGGGTGGCTGTCGCGGTGCGGCCAGGCCATCACCGCGGCGGGCACCGTCGGCTTCGCGGACCGGCAACAAAGTCCACCGACTCAGGATGTGGCAGCCGGCACCCCCGAACCTCCCGGCCTTGTTCCGGAGTTGGCCAGGTCGACAAAGACCACGGTGGGCTTTTTCAACCAACCTTTGGATCAGACGGGCCTGGCTTTGCTCTGGCTTCGCTGGTTGGCGGGGTTGGTGGGCCTGCCAGTGCTTCTGGTGATGAGCCGCAAGACACTCGACATCCCCAACACCCAGAGCGCCACCGGTATTCTCTATGTCGCCTGCCTGGCGGTGATTCTTGGGGAACTGACCGCCCAACTGCTGGCGACCCCGTCGATGACCGCGGGCGTCGCCGTCCTTCAACCCTAGGCCACCATGAACGTCGTTTATTCCTGTCCCGATTGCGGAAGCCAGACATTCGCCGCAGCGATCGAACAGCAGCCCAGCCTCTGCTGCCCACACTGTCGTCGCATCATCAGCCTGCCGGAGGGGGCAATTCTGCCGGCGACGGCCTCGGAGCCGCCCCGACTAACCCGCTGCGTCGTCTGCCCCGGCACGGAACTGTTCGTCCGCAAGAACTTTCCTCAGCGGCTTGGGGTGGGCATCGTTGTCGTCGGCTTTGCGGCGAGTTGCGTCGCCTGGGCCTACCGTGAGCTGTTCCTGACGTTCGGCATTCTCTTTGCCACTGCGGCGATCGATGTCGTGCTCTATTTCCTCGTGCCGGAATGCCTCACCTGCTACCGCTGCGGGGCCCGGTATACCGGGCCGGGAATTACCGACCGCTTTGGCGGCTTCAACCTTGAGACCCACGAAAAGCATCGCCAGCAGGCGGCCCGACAGGGTCGGCCGGCGGCATCGGCTGGCTCATAAGCCAGCGGGGGAACGGTGTGATGGAAACAGATGCACGACGGCTGGAACTCGACCGAACCCGGATGGCGGAAGATCTTCGCGGCGTGGTTGCCGGGGATGTCATCTTTGACGACGCTGGTCGCTCGCTCTACGCCACCGATGCCAGCCTGTTTCACTTGCCGCCTCTCGGGGTGGTTCGGCCCCGGTCGGTCGAGGACGTGGCGGCGACGCTTGAGTGGGCTTCGCGAAACGGTGTGACGGTTCACCCCCGGGGTGCCGGCACGGGGCTGGCGGGTGATGCGCTGGGCTCGGGCGTGATCCTCGACTGTTCGCGTTACCTTCGCCGGATCGTCCGCACGGCAGATGAGACGGTCTGCATTCAGCCCGGGGTCACCTGCCGGCAGCTCGAGGCCCATCTGGCGGAGGTGGGCCGCTGCTTTGGGCCCGATCCCGCCAATGCCGCAGTGACCACTCTCGGCGGCATGATCGGCCGCAACACCTCGGGCAGCCGATTTCCTCTGTATGGCGCGGTTCGGGACCGCATCCTATCGGCTGAGGTGGTGCTGAGCGACGGGACGGTCACCGAGTTGCGGCCCACCACTGTGACAAATCGGGGCGATGCCGAGGGGCTGACGGCCGATGCCGCCCGGCGGGCGACACTGGCCCGAGGAATTGCTGCGGTTTACGGGGCGGCTCAGGATGAGTTGGCCAGTTGGGCCGCGTCGGGACGGCTCGTCCATGGTGGCTACCGGCTCGACGGCGTCGTCCGTCCGCCCACCCCGGACGGTGCCGCGGCGCTGGTCGATCTCCCCCGGCTGCTCGCCGGCAGTTCGGGTAGCCTCGCGGTGGTCACGACGGTGACGCTGAAGACGCGGCCGACCGTGGGCGGTGCGGCGGTCGGCCTGTTCTTTTTTGACTCCCTTGAGCGAGCTGCGGCCGCTGCCCTCCGGTTGCAGCCACTTGTGCCGGCGGCCTGTGACCTCTTCGACAAGCGGCACCTGGCCCTGTCACGATCAGCCAGCCCGACTTTCGAGCGGCTGATTCCGGTGCTGGCCGAAGCTGGCCTGCTGGTGGAGTTTGCGGGAGCTGATCAGGCCGGCTGCCAGCAGCAGCTCGACGACGCCGTCGATCTCATGCGGCGTTCGCGGTTTCACTGCATCGATGTGCGGCGGGCCGAGGTGGCCGCTGATGTCGAGCTGTTTTGGCAGCTTTCGCGGACAGTCGTCTCGACGCTGCACGGTGTGCGGGGAACGGTGCGGCCAGTGCAGTTCATGGAGGACGTGGTCATTCCACCGGGGCAACTCCCGGCTTTTCTTGAACGCTACCAGGATGTGCTCAAGCGGCACACCGCGACGGCGCTTCTGTACGCCCACGCTGGGCACGGCCAGCTGCATGTTCGCCCCTTCGCCGACCCCCGCCGCAGCGGTGAGCGGGAGCGGCTCGAGGCCCTGGCGGCCGATCTCGTGAGAGAAGTTGTGCGACTTGATGGCACCATTGGCGGAGAGCAGGGGCTTGGGCTCTCCCGCACCCAGTTTTTTGCGGAGCACTTTCCCGGGCAGGTTTCGGTCTGCCGCGAAATCAAGCGGCTATTCGATCCGGCCGGGCTGCTCAACCCCGGCAAAATCGTGCCGGCTGCCGATGGGCCCCGGCCGGCCTGGCGGCAACTACCACAGACCGTTCCCGAGGCTGCGGGGCTCCCGCTGTTGAACTGGACGCCGGAGGCACTCGCCGCTGAGGTCGATGCCTGCAACGGCTGCGGGGCCTGCCGGGCCGATGCCGGGCCGCTCCGAATGTGCCCGCGTTTCCGCGAGTCGCCGGGCGAGGAGTGGTCGCCCCGGGCCAAGGCCAATCTGGTCGCCGGTTTGCTCGGGGGCGCGGTCGATCCACAGGCGGCCGGCATGGAGGCGGCCCGGGTGATCGCCGACACCTGCTTCAACTGCCACCAATGCCGGTTTGACTGCGCTGCCGGCGTTGACATTCCGGCTCTGGTCACGGAACTGAAGGCCGCTGTGGTGGCGGCAGAGGGCCTGCGCTGGACCCCTTGGCTGCTGGCCCGGGTCGACCAGCTCTCGGCCCTTGGGGGGCGGCTGCGGCCATTGTCTAACTGGGCCCTGACCAATCCGCAGGCCCGCTGGCTGCTGGAGCGGCTGCTCGGCATCGCCCAAGGTCGCAGGCTGCCCCGGTTCACCGGCAACGCTTTTCTCCGCTGGGCCGCCCGCCGGGGGCTGACGCGGCCGTCGAAGCGGGCCGGCCCGCGGGTGCTCTATTTTCTTGATACCTTTGCCCGGCGGCATGACCCACTGGTTGCCCAGTCGTTGGTGGCCCTGCTCGAACGCAGCGGAGTGGGGGTCTTCATCGATCCACGGCAGGTCGCCTCGGGCATCGCGGCGATCTCGGTGGGTGATCTCGACCTCGCCCGTCGGCTCGCCCGCCGGAACCTGCGGGTGCTCACCGAAGCGGTACGGCTCGGGTACGAGATCATTGCAACCGAGCCGGCTGCGGTGACAGCGATCCAGCACGACTATCCGCTGCTGCTCGACGACGAAGAAATGCCCCGTGTCGTTGCCGCGACCCGCCATGCCACCGATTATCTCTGGGAGCTTCAGCAGGAGGGGCGGCTGGTGGGGGACTTTGAGCCGCTGCCGCAGCGGCTGCTCTATCATCAACCCTGCCATCTGCGGCAGCACGGTGGCGGCCAGCGCACGGCCGGATTGCTGAAGTTGATTCCCAACCTGAGTCTCGACACCCGGCCGACTGGCTGTTCGGGGATGGCTGGCACCTTTGGTCTGGATCATGATCACTACCGCACCAGCCTGCGAATCGGCCGAACCCTGCTGACGGCTGTCAGGGAGCCGGCGGTTGCCGGTGGGGTGACCGAGTGCTCCGCCTGCCGTCTGCAGATGGAACAGGCGACCAGCAAGCAGACGCTGCATCCGGTGGTGCTCCTGGCGATTGCCGCTGGGCTCACCCCCAAGGGTGCGTTCAGCGAAGATAGCCCGCGGCCGGCCACAGCGGTCGGCCGCTTCACCACCTTTCCGGCCGCCGAAGGCTGAAGATGCCGAGGACTGTCATGAACACATCTCCCGATGGTCAGATGGAAGCTTCCACCAGCGGGTCGGAGGTGGTGCAGGTGCAGCTGTTCGCCGGCATGGCCGCCGAGGCAGGGCAGCGGCGGCTCACGCTAAAGCCCACGACCGCGACCGTCGCCGGCGTCCGGTCTGCGCTCACCGCGACGGTGCCTGGCATCGGGCCGCTGCTGGTTCGCAGCGCGGTGGCGGTCGATGGCAGGTATGCCGCTGACGAAACCCCCGTCGGTCCGGACAGCGAGATCGCCATCATTCCCCCGGTCAGTGGAGGCTAGTGATGCCCGCCGTCGAACTGACCCAGGGACCGATTGATGCTGCCGCCCTATTGGCTGCCATCGGCAGTTCCGCGGCGGGTGCGAATCTGTTGTTCACCGGCACCACCCGCCAATCGACGGGAGCAACCGCCACCGATTGGCTCGACTACGAGGCCTATGAGCCGCTGGCCTGCAGCGAGCTTGAGCGGCTGCGGGCCGAGGCGATCGCCCGGTTTGGGCTGGCTGGCTGCGGCATCATCCACCGGCTCGGCCGGGTGGCCGTCGGCGAAACCAGCGTGGCAGTGGCGGTCTCGGCGGCCCATCGCCGCGAGGCCCTGGCGGCTGCGGAATGGCTGTTGGATGAACTCAAACGGCAGGTGCCGATCTGGAAGCGGGAGGCTGGCCCCACCGGTCTGACCTGGGTCCACCCCGAGACCGCCGGCCGCCCGGGAGGCGAGGGGTGCCGGTGATTGTTTTGATGGCACCACGAAGACACGAAGGGACGGTGCGGGAAGCTGACAAAAATTTGGTCGGCGATGCTCAATGGCACCAGGTTCGGATGCAGGAAAGGCTTTACGATGGTGAGGATCGGATTCGGTCAGGCCTCCGGTAGGTTCTGCAATGTGAAACCAGTTGTCACCTTCGTGTCCTTTGTGCCTTCGTGGTGAAAAAATTCCAGTCCCCTGCTCCCCGGCTTTTCATGTCCATTGATTCCAGCCCGACCCCGACTTCCGGAATCGAATTGGTCGACTCCTTCGGGCGGCGGCATACCGACCTGCGGGTGAGCGTAACCGACCGCTGCAATCTGCGGTGCAGCTACTGCATGCCCCTCGACGTGGCGTTTAAGCCGCGGGAGGAATTGCTGACCTATGAAGAGATCAGCCGGACGGTGGCCGTGGCCAGCCGACTTGGTATTCGGACGGTGCGGCTGACTGGCGGGGAGCCCTTGGTCAGGGCTGAACTCGATCGGCTGGTGCGGCAGCTGGTCGCGTTGCCGGGCCTCGACGAGGTGGCCCTCACCACCAATGGCCTGCTGCTGGCCGATCAGGCCGAACGGTTGGCCCGGGCAGGGCTGGCCCGGCTGAATGTCAGCCTCGACAGCCTCGACCCCGTCCGGTTTGAGCAGCTTGCCCGCCGTCCGGGGTTCGAGCGGGTGCTGGAGGGGCTGGCGGTTGCCCGCCGCTGTGGGTTCCGGGAGATCCGGATCAATGCCGTTTCGATCCGCGGGCTGACCGAGGCTGAAATTGTCCCGCTGGTTCGCTTCTGTCGCGAACAGGCGTTCCACCTGCGGTTCATCGAGTTCATGCCGCTCGATGCCGAGGATGGCTGGGCCGAGGCCAGCGTGCTGACCGGTGACGAGGTTCGGGAAATGGTGGCAGCGGCCTGTGGACCGCTTGAGCCGGTGCCGGTTCATGATCCCGGCCAGCCGGCGGTCGACTATCGCTACGCCGATGGCGGCGGTCTGGTCGGCTTCATCAATCCGGTCAGCCAGCCCTTCTGCGAACGCTGCGACCGGCTGCGGCTGACCGCCGACGGGCAGTTTCGTAACTGCCTGTTCTCGACCACCGAATGGGATGCCCGGGCCGTCCTGCGGGGAACGGGCGATGATGACGACCTGGCCCGGCTGCTGACCGACTGCGTGCAGTCCAAGCGGGCTGCCCACGGGATTGGCACCGTGGGCTTTGAGCGGCCGGCCCGGGCCATGTATCAGATTGGCGGCTGACGCCGACAGGATTCAGTTCACCAGCATGCCAACACAATCTGCTCCCATCACACCGCCGCGGCGATACCTCGACAACGCCGCCACCAGTTGGCCCAAGCCCGAGTGCGTCTGGCGAGCCTGGGAACGGGCCGCGCGGGACAACGGCGTGGCTGCCGGCCGGGGTGGTTACCGCGAGGCGGTGACGGCCGATCAGATCATCAGCCGGGCCCGAGCTGTGTTCGCCGGCCTGCTCGATGTGCCGGCTGACCGGATCGCCCTGCCGGCCTCGGCGACGCTCGGGCTCAATCAGGCCATCCATGGGCTGCTGCAGCCGGGTGACCATGCCATTGCCACGGCCGCCGATCACAATGCCACCCTGCGGCCGCTGCATCAGCTGGCCCGGCAGGGAGGCATCGAGCTGACGATGGTGCCCTGCGATGGCCTGGGCTGGGTCGACCCCCAGGCGATTGCCGAAGCCTGGCGGCCCGCCACCCGGCTGGTCAGCCTGTCGCATGCCTCGAATGTCACTGGCACGGTCCAGGATGCGGCCGCTGTCGCGGCGATCGCGGGGGAGCGGGGCGGCATCTTCCTGCTCGATGCCTCGCAGTCGCTGGGGCAGCCTTCGTTTGCCGGCATTACCGCCGATATCGTGGTGGCACCCGCCCACAAATGGCTGTTGGGGATGCACGGAATTGCCGGGCTGTTTGTCCGGGAGGGGCTGGTGCTCAAGCCGCTGCTGCAGGGGGGCACCGGGTCGGCGAGTGAGTCGCTGGACATGCCGACCGATCTGCCGGAGCAGCTCGAAGTCGGCACGGCCGATCTGCCGGCTGCTGCGGCCCTGGTAGCAGCAGCTGAATGGCGGGTAGCCCCAGCGCACCGCGACCTGTTGGCGGGCTGCTGCCAGTTGGCCCGGGAGTGCCACCAGCGGCTGGCGGCCATCCCTGGGGTACGGGTGTTTGGAGGGGAAGACGCGGCAGCCGCCGGCGGGCCTCCAATCGTGAGCTTCGTCATCGAAGGCTTTTCACCGGCCGAGACGGCGGCCCTGCTTGAGCAGATTGCCGGGGTGCAGGTGCGGGCGGGCTATCACTGTGCCGCTGCCATCCATCAGGCCCTTGGCACGGCCGCCGCCGGAACGGTGCGGGTCGCCTTCGGCCCGTTCAATACCACCGACGACCTAAATGCGGTCGTGACCACTGTCCAGGCGATCATCGGTTAGAATCAGACCTTCTACGACGACTCGCATGGAGACCGGTACAGATGGCAGGAATCCCGAATGATGTTTGGTATGCCGACGGCTTGCGGTTTCGCTGCACCCAGTGCGGCGACTGCTGCACCGGTGCGGAAGGCTATGTCTGGGTCAACCAAGCCGAGATCGACGCCATGGCAGCGCGGCTGGAGATGGAGCCGGCGGTCTTTGAAAAGCGGTTCGTCCGCCGCGTCGGTATCCGGCGGTCGCTGACGGAACGTCCGGGGGGCGACTGCGTGTTGCTCGATGCGACAACCCGTAAGTGCAGTGTCTACGACCAGCGTCCGCGGCAGTGCAAAACCTGGCCCTTCTGGGACTCGAACCTGAAGTCACCCGAGGCCTGGGATGAGGCGGCGGCTCACTGCCCCGGCTGCAACAAGGGTAACCTCGTGCCACTGGAAACCATCCGCAAGCAGGCCGCCGAGATTCGGATTTAGCCGGCCGTTGGTCGGTGGGATGGGCCAGCGACTTCTACAGTACGCCACCGTGGGTGCGGTAGGGCGTCATGTGCGACGGCTGGTCAAGGAACCAGATGCGTTCCCACTCGTCCGTGATGGCCCGGAGATCTTCCGAGGTGTAGATCAGTTGCTGGGCCCGTCGGATCGGGTCCCCGGAGTACATCGGGATCAGGCAGCCGGTGGTGGCCGGCAGCAGGCAGGCCACAAGCAGGAGCCAGACCAGCCGCAGACGGATGCCGCGGGTGGCGTTGCCGGTGCGTGGACGATTCATGCCGTCGTTCTCCCTGACATGAGCATGGTGGATTGGCGGGTCGGCGGATGCTTGGCCGCGACCCGGAAAACCAGCCCGGCCCGGCACCCTTTCAACGAATCTTGTAGCGGTCCTGAAGCGGGGATGCGATGGCGAATCTGGCCAGCCCCGTCCAACGGCCATCCACCGGGACTCAGATGGGCGTCGGGCCGTCGCTGGGCGACTGGGCAGCCCCGGCGGATTGCGGAGGTACTGGAGCTGGTTCGTCGAGTTCGCGGACCCGCAGTTCCATTTCCTTGCCGGGCTTGAAGGTGACGGTGCTGCGGGGAGCAACATGAACCTGTTCGCCGGTCTTCGGATTCCGTCCGATCCGGGCCTGGCGTTGCTTGATCTGGAAAATGCCGAAATTCCGCAGTTCCACCCGGCCCTCCCTGACGAGGCTGTTGGTGAGCGCGTCGAAGGTCGCCTGGACGAGTTTCGCCGCCTGCGGCTTTGGCAGGTCGAGCCGTTCGCTCACCGACTGGATGATGTCTTGCTTGGTCACGACGCAGATGCTCCGGCCGGGAGAGCGACGGCCCTCGTCCAAGCCCCGGCAGGAGCTGGGGCGCCGGGAAAACCGGGCGGTCGTTACGGGCGACGGGAACCATAGGGGGGGGCTCGAAGCGTGTCAACGATTGCTGGCAGGGAAATCGGCCGATCCTGAAAAAGCCAGTATTTGTGGTATCGGCCTGCCAACCCGCAGGCTTGAGCTAATCCTCAGAATCAGGACAACCCGGCCAGTCGGGACATCTGGGGCCGTCGGAGCGGGCTGTTGGCTGCGTTACACTGAAAGCGTGGACTTGGACTCACCGTTTACCCACTCAGTGCGATGCCCGAACCACTCCCAGAGGAATCAGCCCCGGTCGATCTTGCGATCACGCTCGGCCGGCTGCGACTGCCCAATCCGATCATGGTCGCCTCCGGGACATTCGGCTATGCGGGGGAAATGGAGGGATTCGTGCCGTTGGAGAAGCTTGGCGGCATCGTCCCCAAGACCATCACCCTGGCCCCACGAATCGGGAACCGGCCGTGGCGGACCGTCGAAACAGCAGCGGGGCTGCTCAACTCGATCGGGCTCGACAACGACGGCATCGACCAGTTTCTGGTCGACAAGCTGCCCTTCCTGCGGGAGTGTGGCGCACCGGTCGTTGTGAGCATTGCCGGCGGTTCCGTGGCCGATTTCGTCGCACTGGCGGCCCGGCTGGCCGCCGAGCCCGGCATTGCAGCGTTGGAGCTGAACGTTTCTTGCCCCAACGTCAGCCAGGGGATCGATCTGGCGACTGATCCCGAGATGTGCCGGGCCGTGGTCGCCGGAGTGCGGGCTGCGACCGACACGCCGGTGCTGGCCAAGCTGACTCCGAATGTCAGCGACATCGCGGCCATCGCCCAGGCGGCAGCCGAGGGCGGGGCCGACGCCGTCACGCTCATCAACACCTGTCAGGGCATGGCGGTTGACTGGCGGCGGCGGCGGCCGCTGCTGGGCAACGTTATCGGCGGGCTCAGCGGGCCGGCCATCAAGCCGATCGCCCTGCGGTGCGTCCACCAGGTGCGGCGGGCGGTCGAAATTCCGATTATCGGTGTCGGCGGCATCATGACCATCGATGACTGCATGGAGTTCTTTGTCACCGGGGCTTCGGCCATCCAGATCGGCACGGCGAGTTTTACCGAACCGGTGGCTTCGGGCCGGCTGCTCGATGAACTGCCGCGGGCCTTGGCCGAACTCGGAGCCAGCTCGCTGACCGAGGTGGTCGGCAGCCTGCAGCTGCCCCGACCAAACCCCGCGGTAGCAACACCGTCGGCCTGATGCCACGATCTGTGGTGACGCGGACCGCCCCCCCCTTCCCCTTTCCTGAGAGAACGAAGATCGCAGCATGAGTGAACCAGCCGATCAGACCGCCGCCCCCGCCCGCCAGCGAGTCCTCTCGGGAATTCAGCCGACCGGCCGGTTCCACTGGGGGAACTACTTTGGGGCGATTCGGCAGTACATCGAACTACAGGATGCGGGTGACGCCTTCTACTTCATTGCCGATCTGCATGCCCTGACAACCGTTCGCGAGCCGGAGCGGCTGCGGGGCCTGGTCCGCGATGCTGCCCTCGACCTGTTGGCCCTTGGGCTCGATCCTGAACGGGCCACCCTGTTCGTGCAGTCGGACGTCCCGGAGGTGGCTGAGCTGACCTGGCTGTTGATGACGGTCGCCCCGATGGGCCTGCTGGAACGTTGCCACGCTTACAAGGACAAAAAGACCCGCGGGCTCCCCGCCGATGCCGGGCTCTTCACCTATCCGGTGCTGATGGCGGCCGACATTCTCGCCTACGACGCCGACGTCGTGCCAGTTGGTGAGGATCAGGTGCAGCATATCGAGGTCTGCCGCGATCTGGCCGGAGGGTTTAATCATCTTTATGGTGAGGTCTTTCGGCTGCCCAGGCCGCGGCTGGTCGAGGGGGGGGCGAAGGTGCCCGGTACTGACGGCCAGAAGATGTCGAAGAGCTACGAGAACACCATCGAGGTCTTCGAGGAGCCCGGTGTGCAGAAGAAGAAGATCATGCGAATCACCACCGACTCTCGGCCGCTGGAGGAGCCCAAAGAGCCGGAGGGTGACCATCTCTACCAGCTCTATGCCCTGTTGGCGCCCTCTGTCGACGCAGCCGCGATGGCCGACCGGTACCGCCGGGGCGGGTTCGGCTACGGCGAGGTAAAAAAGGCCCTGGTGGCGGCCGCCGCTGATTTTTTTGCCGAGGCCCGGCAGCGGCGATCTGAGCTGGAGGCCGACCCGGAAAGGATCGACGCCATTCTGGCTGCGGGAGCGGAGCGGGCCCGCCGGGAGGCAGCCGTGGTCCTTGACCGGGCCCGGTCGGCCTGCGGGCTGAGCCGAGGGCAGGAGGCGCGACGGCGATGAATGTCCTCGGCGTCGGCACCGACATCACCGAGTGTCTGCGGATCGGCCAGATGATCGAGCGGCATGGCGAACTGTTCGTCCAGCGGGTCTTTACGCCACGGGAGATCGAGTATTGCCGCGGCCGCCGCATGGCGATGCAGCATTTCACTGGTCGCTGGGCCGCCAAGGAGGCGATCCTCAAGGCACTCGGGACCGGCTGGCGGCAGGGGATCAGCTGGCGTGATATCGAGGTCCTCAACGGAGCCAGCGGCCGGCCAACGGCGACCCTGGCCGGCGGCACCCAGGACCTGGCCGAGCGCATGGGCATCGCCGGCGTGCTGGTGAGCATCTCGCACTGCCGCACCCATGCGACCGCCCACGCCGTTGCCGTCGATGAGATGCCGGTCACCTACGACCGGGACATGCCCTGGAGTTGAAGGGCTGCCCGATCACCGGTCAGCTGACGAACTTTTCCAGTTCGGCCACGCCCCCTTCGATGGTCAGGTCCGACACCGGTGTGCCATCCTCGACCCGGGTCTGATGATCCCGGCGGGTGAGCACCAGTTGCTGCTGACCCTTGAGGTGCGCGGCCAACTGCCGTTTCATTTCCCGTTGCTCCGCTTCGGGCAGCTTTGTGAAGGCGGCCCGGCCGCGGCACTTGGGAAATCCCCGGCAGCCGAGCCACGGCCCCCGCTTGCCGTCACGCAGGTTCATCACGTCGCCGCACTTGGGGCAGGGGATGTCGGTGACGATCGGCGGCGGGGCCGGAAACTTGAGCTTCCCCTGTTTGTCGATGTTGAGAATGAACGGCGGAGCCTCACCGTTGTCCGTGGCCGCCTTCCTGCCGGTTTTCTTCGGGGGCGGGGGGCGGTCCTCCACCAAAAAGTCACCGTAGCGGCCGGTCTTCTTCACCATTGGGATGCCAGCCGGTGAGAGCAGGTCGATCTGTTCCGGCAGCAGTGGCCGGCCGTCCCGGTCGACCGGCATGGCGTAGGTGCAGGCCGGCACCTCCTGGGGCTTGCGGGCCCGGGGCTTCTTGCCCTTGGCCGGTTTCTTCGGGGCTGGGGGCTCGATGATTGTTTTTTCGTTGTAGCCGCTGCAGGAGAGGAATCGGCCGGTCTTGCCAAGCCGGTATTCCAGCCGCCGCTTGCACTTCGGGCAGGCATATTCCGAAGGGAAAGACTCGGCCTTTTTGTGTTTCAGCTGATCGGCAAACTCCAGCTTCGGGAGGAGTTCGCCGTAGAATTCATGGAGCATCTCGGTCCAGGGTTTGCTGCCCTGGGCCACCTGGTCGAGTTCCTGTTCGATCTCGCGGGTGTAGCCGACCTCAATGAACTGGTCCTCAAAGCCCTCCTCGAGGAACTCGGTCACCGCCTCGCCGAGGGCGGTGGCGTAGAACCGTCGTTCCCGCTGCTCGACGTAGCCCCGGTTCTCAATCACGTTGATGATGCTCGCGTAGGTCGACGGCCGGCCGATGCCCTCCTCCTCGAGCTTCTTCACCAGCGTCGCTTCGCTGTACCGCGGCGGCGGAGCCTGGAACTTCTGCCGCGGGTCGATGACGAACGGGGCCAGTTCGGTGCCCTTGTCAAAGTCGGGCAGCACCTGGTCGCCGTCCCCCTTGGGCACGCCGGTGATCCGCAGGCAGCCGTCGAACCGGAGCACTCTGCCGTGGGCCTTGAAGACGGCACCGGTGTCGTGGTCGGTCCGCCGCATCCGCACGGAGGTGGAGTCCCACTCGGCATCGGTTGCCTGGCAACCGAGGAACGACTGCCAGATCAGCCGATAGAGTCGCTGCTGCTCGTCGGTCAGGGCTGCCGCCACCGAGTCGGGGTCACGGAAGGGATCGGTGGGACGGATCGCCTCGTGGGCCTCCTGCGCGCTTTGGTTCGTGCTGGAGTAGTAACGTGGCTTCTCGGGCAGGTACTCCTTGCCGAGCTGTTCCTCGAGGTAGCGGCGGGCCATCCCGATCGCTTCCTTGGAGAGATTGGTCGAGTCGGTTCGCATGTAGGTGATCAGGCCGACCCGGCCCTCACCTGGCAGGTCGATGCCCTCGTAGAGTTGCTGGGCGATCCGCATCGTCCGGTCGGTCGACATGCCCAGCCGGCTGCTGGCCGCTTGCTGGAGGGTGCTGGTGATGAAGGGCGGGTAGGGCCGCGACCGCGTCCGGCTGACGTCGATCGATTCGACGGTATAGCGGGCCGCCGGGTCGGGCCGACCGCTGATCCGCACGGTGTTGCGGGCCCGCCCCTTGCCGTCGGGGTTTTCCTGGCGATCGATCTCAACCTCGAGCAGGCCAGCCGCCTCGGCTGCAGCCGCGGCCGTATTGACCAGATCGGCAGCGGAGGATTTTTCTGCCTCAATTTTCAGCGGCTTGCCGCCCACCTCGACCAGTTCGGCCGACAGACTGCGATGATCGGCCAGCCAGGTCATTCGGTCACGGACGACCGGTGGTTTGCCGCGTTCGTCCCGCCGGGCGATGAAATCGGTCCAGTCAGTGTGCAGGGCTGCCGCGGCCGTGACATCAAAGCAGAGATTGCCCTGGATCTCCCAGGATTCAGCGGGGGTGAAGGCTCTGATCTCCTGCTCGCGTTTGACCACCAATCGGGCCGCCACGCTCTGCACCCGGCCGGCACTCAGACCCGAGGCGACCTTTCGCCAGAGGATGGGCGAGACCCGGTAGCCGACAATTCGATCGACGATCCGGCGGGCCTGCTGGGCCTCGACCCGGGGCATGTTGATCGCCCGGGGGTGTTCAAAGGCCCGCTTCACCTCCGACTTGGTAATGGCGTCGAACGTGACCCGCTTGGCCTCGGTGGGATTGACCTTCAGTTCCTCCGCCAGGTGCCAGGCGATCGCCTCTCCCTCACGGTCGAGGTCGGTGGCAAACCAGATGTCGCGGGCTCCCTTGGCCAGCTGCCGGAGCTCGGTGACGGTCTTCTTTTTGGCCGAGTCGACCTCGTAGGTGGGGGCGAAGTCGTGCTCCAGATCGACCCCCGGCACCAGTTGCTTCGTCCCTTTCGGCGCCCGGCTGGGCAGGTCGCGGATGTGGCCGACCGAGGCCTTCACGACGAAGCCTGGGCCGAGGTATTTTTCGATCGTTTTGGCCTTTGCAGGGCTTTCAACAATGACCAGATCGTAGTCGCCCCGGGGGGCTGATCTGGTGGTGGATCGGCTGGTGCTGCGAGCCCGTCTGGTGGTTTTCTTGGCCATCGCTGGAAGCCATTCGTGGGGGTGCGTGTTCCGGCCATCACGGAGATCGGGATTGGCGCCCTGACGCGTGGCGCTACAATCTGCGGCCTGACCGGTGGTCTCCAGCGTTACCCTCCCCTCTCTCTCCTTGTCAAGTCTCGGTGGTTTCTGACCCCGGGGCGCGTGCGAACAGGCGGTTTCATGGCCGGGTCCTTCAATTTTTTCAGAAAATACCAGCGGTCGATGCTTGTGGCCGTCGCAGTCCTGGCCATGCTGGCCTTTTTTGTGCTGCCGCCGTTCCTGCAGATGACCAGCGGTCCGGCATCGTCGGACCCGGTCGTGGTTTCGTGGAAGGGGGGAAAACTCCGCGAGGGGGAACTCGATCGAGCTGTGGCAATGCGAACGCTCACCAACCGGTTTCTGCTCGAGGCGGCAGCCGTTGGCGGCCGGGACGCCGCGCAACTGCCGGCGTTTCCGGAGGGTGAGGAGCTGATTGTTCGGGAGATGCTGCTGGCTGACCAGGCGGAGGAAATCGGCCTGACGGTGAGCAACACCGCCATCAACGAATTTCTGGCGACCTGGACCGACAACAAGGTGCGGCAGGATCAGTTCGACCAGATCATCGCTGGGCTGCGTTACGGCCGGGCACCGGTTGCGGCGGCTGATCTGTTCGATTCGTTGCGAACCGCCCTGACCGCCCGGAACATGCTGCTGCTGTTTCAGACGGGTTTTTCCGGTGATCCCCCGGGCTGGTCGTGGGATTTCTACAAGCGGCTGGAGCAGGCGGCGACGGTGGAGGCTTACCCGGTGGCTGTCGAGGAGTTTGCGGTTTCGGTCGATCCGCCGAACGAGGCCGAACTGCGGGCCTTTTTCGAACGTTACAAGAACGACCTGCCGGTTTCCCGCAGCCCCGACCCCGGCTTCAAGGAGCCGTTTCGGATTCGCTTTGCCTCGCTGAAGGCCGACCGCAAAAAGTTTGAGGATGAGGCCGCCAAGACGATCACCGACGAGGATGTGAAGGCCTATTACGAGGCGAACAAGGAGACCCGTTTCCGGGCTCCAGCACCACCACCGGCGGCGAAGCCAGCCGCCGCTGAGCAGCCGGCGGACACTCCGGCCGCAGCCATCGACGCCAAGTCGGCCGACGGGCAGCCGCCAGCGGCCGAAGCTGCTGCGGCGCAGCAGCCCGCCGCGAAACCGACGACCGATGCTGATGCCGAGGCAGAGCCGGCCGAACCGTCGAAACCAGCAGCTGATGCCGCCCCGGACGCTGAGCCGAATGCAGAAAGCAGCAGCCAGTCCCGTCGCCGGCTGACCGTGCAGCCAGTCGCCTTCCGCGCCGACGAGGCGACCGATGCAGGTGAGTCCGCAACCCAGCCGCCTGCCGCCGAGCAGCCAGTGGCGAAGACCGATGCGAAGCCGGCAGCCGAACCGCCGGCTGCCAAGGCTGAAAAAACCGCAGGCGGCCCGCCGGCCACTGAGACCCAGAAAAACGAGAAGGCCGCGCAAGCCGACAAGGCCCCAGAGACGGACAAGGGTGCGGCTGCCGAGAAAGGGGCCGACACAACAGGTGAACCGTCTGAGCCGGCCGAGCCTGAGATGACCCTGCGGCCGCTCGAAGAGGTGGCCGATCAGATTCGCCAGCAGCTCACCCGCGAGCGGGCGACTGCCACGATCGATGCCATCTTTTCCGCGTTGGCGGGAGACTTAACCGCCTACGCCGAGGATCGGGCAGTTTGGCTGGCCCGGGGGAATGATGGTGAGTCCGAACCGGTCGCTCCCGACATCGAAAAGATCGCTGAGAAGCAGGGGCTTGTTGCCGAGCAGTCAGACTGGATCGCGGCACCAGCGGCCGCGGAAGCCGGAGGAATTGGGGCCAGCTTCGAGTTCGTACCCGACCCCGGCAGCCGCTTTGGCATTCGCCAGCGGCGGTGGCTTGAGATGATCTTTGCGGAGGGCAGTGTCGCCCTGCGGCCGGTCACGTCACGCGATGCCGAGGGCAATCGTTACTTTTCATGGAAGCAGGACGAGCAGGAAGAGCGGGTGCCGAGCTTTGCCGAGGCCCGCGAAACCGTCGAAAAGGCCTGGCGAATCGTCGAGGCCCGGCCCTTGGCCGAGCAGCGGGCGGCCGAAATTGCTGCTGCAGCAGCCGAGCGGGGCCTGGCCGAAACGGTTGGCGAGGATCTCGCTGAGGCGGTGCGGACCGTCGGTCCATTCACCTGGCTGACTCAGGGAGCGGCTGGCTTCGGGGCGCCGCCGCGGGTGTCGGAGCCCAACGGTCTGGTGATGCCGGGTGAGGATCTCATGCGGGCCGTCTTTGCGACTCCGGCCGGGGAGAGTACCTCGGCCTTCAACGAGCCGCAGACCTTCTGTTACGCCTTGCGGGTGATTGCCTTGGAGCCGGACGAGGCGGAACTGCGAACCCGCTTCGCAGGTGCGCGGGGCGAGCCTCAGCGGGTGGCAATGGTGGCCCAAGAGGCCTTCGCTGACGTCTTCCGGAATTGGATTGAAGGGCTGGAAGAAAAAGCAGCCCTCACCTGGAATCGCGAGCCGCGGTTCATGCGATAGGAGCACGCCACAGTGGGCTGCCCGGGGGGAGTCGGGGGCTCGCAGTTAGGTCGCGGGGCCGAGGACGACCGCCGCCAGGGGGGGCACCGTCAGCACGATCGACTGCTCGCGTCCATGATGCGGCACCGGCTGGCTGGCCAGTGGCAGCGGGTTGGTCACGTCGCTGCCGCCGTAGCGGGCGGCGTCGCTGTTGAACCGCTCTGTGTAGCTGCCCGCCGCCGGCACGCCGAGTCGGTAGCCCGGCCGCGGCACTGGGGTGAAGTTACAGAGCACGACAAGGAAATCATCGGGCCGGCTGCCGCGGCGGACGAAGGCGAGCACGCTCTCCTGCCAGTTGTGGCAGTCGATCCACTCAAACCCCCGGCCGTCAAAATCGACGGCGTGTAGGGCTGGCTCCTGACGGAGCAGCTGGTTCAGGTCGGCCACGGCCTGCGACAGGCCCCGATGACTGTCCCACTGCAGCAGATGCCACTGCAGGCTCTCGTCAAAATTCCACTCCTGCCACTGGCCGAATTCATTGCCCATGAACAGCAGCTTCTTGCCGGGATGGCACCACATCATCGCGTAGAGCAGCCGCAGGTTGGCAAATTTCTGCCAGAGGTCGCCCGGCATCTGATCGAGCAGTGAGCCCTTGCCGTGGACCACCTCGTCGTGCGACAGCGGCAGCACGAAGTTTTCATTGAAGGCATAGATCAGGCTGAAGGTCAGCTCGTCATGGTGGTACTTGCGGTGGATCGGGTCGTGCCGCATGTACCGCAGGGTGTCGTTCATCCAGCCCATGTTCCACTTCAGGCTGAAGCCGAGGCCGCCGGTGTAGGTCGGCCGCGACACCCCGGGCCAGGCGGTCGATTCCTCGGCAATCGTCAGCACACCGGGAAAGTGGTGGTGGACCTGGATGTTGAACTGCTTGAGAAACTCGATCGCCTCGAGGTTCTCCCGGCCACCGAAACAGTTCGGCAGCCATTCACCCTCTTTGCGGCTGTAGTCGAGGTAGAGCATCGAGGCGACCGCATCGACCCGCAGCCCGTCGATGTGATAGCGGTCAAGCCAGAAGAGGGCCGAGCTGATCAGGTAATTGGCCACCTCGTTGCGGCCGTAATTGAAGATCAGCGTGCCCCAGTCGGGATGCTCGCCAAGGCGGGGGTCCTCGTGTTCGTAGAGGGCGGTGCCGTCGAACCGCCGGAGCCCATGGCCGTCCTTGGGAAAGTGGGCCGGCACCCAGTCGATGATCACGCCAATGCCGGCCTGGTGCAGGCTGTCGATCAGGGCCATCATGTCCTGTGGCGAGCCGAAGCGGCTGGTGGCGGCAAACAGTCCGATTGTCTGGTAGCCCCAACTGGCCGACAGCGGGTGCTCAGTCGGTGGCAGAAACTCGACATGCGTGAACCCCATCTCGATGCAGTAGGGAACGAGTTCACGCTGGAGATCGGCATAGGTCTGCCAGCGGGTCGGATCGTCTCCCGGCCGCCGCCAGCTGCCGAGATGGACCTCGTAGATCGAAATCGGCTCGGCCAGCCAGTCGCAGTGGCGGCGATGATCCATCCAGGCCGCATCGCCCCAGGAGTAGGTGGCCAGATCGGCCACCCGTGAGGCGGTCCGGGGGGGAACCTCGGCGGCCATGCCGTAGGGATCGGCCCGCTCGCTGGTCCCTTCGGACGACTGGATGCGAAATTTGTAGCTGGCGCCGGTCTGTACCCCCGGAATGAACAGCTCCCAGACTCCCGAGGGAATCCGCTTGTTCATTTGATGGATGCGGCCATCCCAGCCGTTGAAATCACCGATGACGCTGACGGCGGTGGCGTTGGGGGCCCAGACGGCAAAGTTGACCCCGGCGACGCCAGCGACCTCCCGTAACTGGGCGCCGAGTTTCTCGTAGCTCTTCCAGTGCCGGCCCTCGCCGAGCAGGTGGAGGTCGTAGTCGGTCAGCATGGTGGAAAAGGCATAGGGGTCGTGGTGTTCGCGCGGGCCGAGGGAGGCGTCATCGATTCGCAGCCGGTAGCCTGAGGCGGCCGTGGAAGTGAGATAAGCCTCGTAGAGCCCGGCGGCATGGGTTCGTCGCATCGGCAGTGGCTGCCCCACAGCTGCTCCCTGCTGACCCACCAGCCAGGCCCGTCGGGCCTGCGGCAGAAAAGCCCGGACCCGGGTGAGATCGCTGCGTCCACTCACCGGATGTGGACCCAGCAAGGCTCCCGGTGCCGGCTGCCGACCGTCGAACAGTGCTCGCCATGAGTTGTGGTCTTCAAAGGTCGCTGTCACGCCGGTCCGTCTCCCGCGGCGCCCAGCACGACCCACCGCAGGCGATCGGACACCTGTGGCGGTATCGACCGAGCGTAGCGGCCGGATGGAGGACACTCCAGAATGTCCATCCACATCGTACCGTCGCACCTACCGGCCCACCGGGAGGCGGGCCATTTTTTAGTTGGGTCGCAGCGATTAGAGCGAAGCTATCGATTGGCAATTGGCGGCAGCCAGCAAAGAGGCCCGCCGTCTCCGCGATGGGAAACGGCGGGCCCCGGTGAACCTGCTGCTCATCCGACCGCGGCAGTTACGCCACCAGTCGCATGGCCGGCACCTCGCCGGTGATGCCGACGACGAACTCCTCAAAAATTTTCGCGTCGAGCGCTGAGGCACTCTCGGCCTCGGGATGGAACTGGGTGCCGATGGCAAACCAGCCCTCCACCTCGCTTTCGATCGCCTCGATGATGCCATCGGGGGACCGGGCGGTCACCCGGAAACCGGTGGCGAGATCGTCAATCGCCATGTGGTGCATGCTGTTGACGCGAATCTCGCCGTCGCCATAGACCCGCTCCATGGCCGAGTTGGGCTCGACCAGCAGGCCGTGCCGATGAGCCGGATCGAGGGGGTCCTTGTGGGGAATTGCCTGCGGCTGATCCTCGGGCAGATGCAAAAACAGCGTGCCTCCCTCGGTGATGTTCAGCAGCTGCATGCCGCTGCCGACGGCCAGCACCGGCAGATGCCGGGCGCAGATTTGCTTGGCGAGCATCCGGTCGAAATCTTCCCGCCGCTCATCCATCGCCCGGACGGCCGGGTGGGGCATGTAGCCGTCGCGACGCGGGTCGAGGTCGGCACCACCGACAAGCACCACGCCGTCGAGGGTGTCGAGGATTCGCGCCAGGTCATCCTCGTCATCCAGCGGCGGTAGCACCACCGGGATGCCTCCGGACTGGATGACGTTGTCGTAGTAGCCTGCCGCCACGAATGAAAGCGCCGCATGTTCCTTGCGACTCGGGCGGTAGTCCATGTTGATCCCGATAACCGGCTTGGCTGCCATGAAAGTCCCTTTCTCCAGCAACGCGTCCGCGTTCGTGCCACTCATCCTTGAGTGACGGTTTCGAACCAGACGGCGGAGAACCTAGGAGCTGATGGGATCAAGACAAGGATTTTTTTCATTTTGTGGTAGTGAAAAGCTGGCACCACAAGATCATGTGCTAGCACTGCCCGTGCTAGCAGATTCAGGGACTTCAGGGCAGGCAGCTAGCCGCTGATCCAGACCGCATCGGAAAAACTCCGGAGCCAGGTTCGCTGCCGTTTCGCCAGTTGCCGGGTGCGGCGGGCGGTGCGACTGATCGCCTCAGCCTCGGTCAGTTCGCCGCGGAGGCAGGCCAGGGCCTCGCTATAGCCGGCGGCCTGAGCGGCGGTCGGGCCGATGCCACCGGCCGCAAGGGCGGCGCGGGTCTCGTCAAGCAGGCCCCGGGCAAACATCGCCTCGGCCCGCCGGTCGATCCGCTCGGCCAGCAGCCGGCGGGGCAGGTCAAGTACCAGTATCGGGCAGGGAAACCTGGGCGGCTGGTCCCCAGCTGATGAGCTCCAAGACCGGTCGGGTAGCGAACCCGCCGCCTCCAGAATCTCAAGGCCGCGGATGATCCGCTTGGTGTCGTTGGGATGGATGGTGCCGGCCAGCGCCGGGGCGCGGGAAACCAGTTGTCGGTAGAGCAGCTCACTGCCGCCGGCTTCCGCCTCGGCCTGCAGCCGGGCCCGGATCACCGGGTCGCCTGGGGGCAGCTGATCAAGGCCGTCCCGGAGGCACCGTAGATAGAGCGGTGTGCCGCCAACCAACAGGATGCGCTTCCCCCGCTGCCGGCAGTCGGCCACGGCGGCGGTGGCGGCGGCCAGCCAGTCGGCGACTGAAAACCGGGCTGCCGGTTTGACCAGATCGATCAGATGGTGCGGCACCCGGGCCCGCTCGGTGGCGGTCGGCTTGGCCGCCCCGATGTCGAGCCCCCGGTAGACCGAGACCGAATCGACACTGAGGATTTCGGCGTCGAGCCGTTCGGCCATCCGCAGGGCCACTGCGGTTTTGCCCGCCGCTGTCGGCCCGGTGAGAATCAGGCAATCGGCGGCCAGTTTGGGTGCTGGAGCTGGCATTGGAGGCTGGGGGTCGGGAACCGTCCGGCGGCATGGTAAAGTGGTGCTGCGGGCCTGACGGTCAGTCCCTGTCGTGCGTTGTTGATGACGAGATGGAGCGTTGTGAATGGAGCCTCGGCTCGGTGCCATTCTGGAACAACTCGAGGGTGTGATCACTGCCCGCAAGGCGGCCGGCTCCGAGCGATCCTACACCGCCCGGCTCCTCGTCGGCGGTGTCCCGAAAATCGCCGCCAAGGTCACGGAGGAGGCCGGGGAACTCGTCCAGGCTGCAGCCTCCGAGGCCGACGACAGGGTTGTGTCGGAGGCGGCCGACCTGCTTTACCACATGCTGGTGCTGCTGGCGGCTCGAGATCTCTCCCTCAGCCAGGTCGAGGAGACGCTCGCCAGCCGATTCGGCATGTCGGGGCTGGAGGAAAAGGCCTCCCGGCAGTCTGGCCAATAGGCACAACCACCTGTGGCTCAAATCGGACCTTGATGGATCAATTGGCTTTTCTTCCCTGTTCAAAATCCTGAGAACATGATGACAGATTCTTTCCCGGGGGCTCCTGAACGACTGTTGCGGATTGGTATTCCCAGCAAGGGCCGGCTGTCCGACGTGGTGGCTAACCTGCTGCATGATGCCGGTCTGTCATTTCGACGGATCGAGCGATCGCTGTTTGCTCGCTGCCGGGACATGCCGCTTGAGATCGTCTTTCTGCGGACCGACGACATTCCCGTCCTGACCGCCGAAGGCGCGATCGATCTGGGGATCACCGGGGCTGATCTGGTCTGCGAGGCGGGCGTCGAACTGGTCGAGCGGCTGGCCCTTGGCATCGGCTCCTGCCGGCTGGCCCTCTGCGTTCCGGACAGTGCGGACATTGCCTCACCGAAAAGCCTGCATGGCAAGCGGGTTGCCACCAGTTTCCCCCAGATCACCCGCGACTGGCTGGCTCGTCACGGCGTCGAAGTCCATCTGGTCGAGCTTTCCGGCAGTGTCGAAATCATGGTCGCCCTCGGGGTGGCCGACGCGGTGGTCGACCTGGTCGAGACCGGCAGCACGCTGGCAGCCAACCGGCTGCGGGTACTTGAGGAAATCGGCCGTTACGAGACGGTGCTGGTGCAGAACTCCAGCGCGGTCGACCCCGACATGGCCGACCGGATCGTGCGCCGGCTGGAGGGGGTGGTGATTGCCCGTAGTTGGTCACTGCTGGAATACAATGTGCCCCGCAGCCGGCTGGCCGAGGCTGAGACCATTACGCCGGGATTCAATTCTCCGACGATCAGCGCTCTGGAAGATTCCGACTGGTGCTCAGTCAGGGCAATGGTCCGCCGGAAGGAGTCGCACGGCATCATGGAGCGGCTCGAGGCGATCGGTGCCTCGGCAATCATTGAAACCCAGATTGCCAACTGCCGGCTATGATCCGGCCACCGCGGACGGTGGCGATGATCCGGGTGTCGGCTGCAAACACGGCGGCGACTGCCGCATCTGCGGTTGCCGGGGCTGACACCGGCCGCAGGATGGCCAGATCGGCCGGTCGGCCGACGGCGATCCTGCCGGTACGGTCCTCGAAGCCAACTGCCCAGGCGGCTTGCTGCGTCACCATCCGCAGGGCCTCAGCCGGTGGCACGATGCCGGCTTCGATCAGGCAGCGGGCCTCCGCCCGAATCGACAGGTCAGGATTGGAGCCACGGCCGTCGGTCCCCAGGCAGACCCGCAGGCCGGCTGCCCGGAAGGCCGCCACCGGCGGTAGCCGGCCGGCCAGGGCCAGGGTGGTCCGTGGGCAGATGGCAACCGCCAACCGGTCCCGGTGCCGGCTCAGCCGGGCCAGGGCGACAGGATCGTCCGGCAGTTGAGTGCCGTGGATGACGAGCCCGCGTTCGGCCCGGGCGAGCAATGAGATCCAGTCAGCCGTTGGCGCCAGCCGTGGCGGTTGATCCGGCCAGACCCCCAGCCGCCCGAACAGGTCTCGGAATGGGCCGGCGTGGTGCTCAAGCAGATCATTCTCTTCGGCTGATTCGGCCAGATGCATGGCCAGCGGCACGATCGACCGCCGGCCGCCGGCACGGCTGCGGGCAAGCCGCCGCAGCCGTCCGGCGGCCTCGATGGCAATTCGGCCCAACGGCTGCTGGGTGGAGTAGGGGGCGTGGGGTGAAAGGCCGACAGCGATGCCGGCCCGGGCGAGTCGTCCGGCATCACGCAAGGCTGCGGCAACCGGGCCGTCGGCAGGATCGTCCGCCAGTGGCCTCAGCCCAAGCAGTTCCCGGAAGACCCGCAGCCGGGGGCCTTGCCTGAGTGTGGTGATCGTGACCGCGGCAGTGCCGATCTCACCCAGTGCCACAACGCCGTCGGCGGCCGATTCCTGCAGGCCGGCCCGAATCGCTGAATCGAGCTGCCGTCGGCCAGCAGCCGGCTGCTGCCGCCGCCAAGCCACCACGCAGTCGATCCAGGCAGCGAGTCCGCCGTCAGTCGCAAACGGCTGCCGGAGCGCTGAGAATTCAAGGTGGGTATGGGCGTTGATAAACCCCGGGGTAATGACCGCGTCACCCAGGTCGACCGGCTGCGGGTGGCCGGCGGTAGGCGGGCAGCCAGCACCCAGCGCTGCGACCCGGCCCCGTTCCAGCCGCAGCCAGGCGCGCTCGATCACCGGGCCGGCCACCGGCAGCAGCCAGCGGGCCCGCAGAAGTTGGGAGCCGTGACCAGCATCGGGCTCAACCGGACCCAGCCGCCCACTCACGGGGTTGCCGTCAGCACCGGCAGTTGCAGGCCGGTCGGCCCGGCCGGAGCAGGTTCCGACAGCAGCCGCTCATCGTCTTCAAACAGCTCATAAAAGACGTTTCGCCGCCGTGGAATCCAGCCCAGTTCGGAAATGGCCGAACGCATTTCTTCAAGTGTGAGATGGTGGACCGTTCCCGCGGCACTAACGACGTTCTCCTCGAGCATCAGGCTACCCATGTCGTTGGCGCCAAACAGCAGGGCCAGTTGGCCGATTTCCCGGCCCTGTGTGACCCAACTCGATTGGATGTTGGGGAAGTTGTCGAGGTAGAGCCGGGCCACTGCCTGGGTCTTAAGATACTCAAACGAACCGGCTGGCGGAATTTCATCCATTTCGGTGTTGTCTGGCTGGAACGACCAGCAGATGAAGGCGGTGAAGCCACCAGTCTCGTCCTGCAGTTCCCGCAGCCGGTCGAGATGCTCGATCCGCTCAGCCAGCGTTTCGATGTGGCCAAACATCATGGTGGCGGTGCTCCTGCCGCCAAGCTTGTGCCACTGGCGATGGACCTCCAGCCAGTCGTCGGTGAGCACCTTGCCCCGGGTCATTGCCTCCCGAACCCGATCGACCAGAATCTCACCACCCCCCCCCGGCAGCGATCCGAGGCCGGCTGCGGCGAGCCGCTCAAGCACCTCCTGCAGGGAGCGTTTGGCGACCTTGGTCAGATGGTGGATTTCAGGCGGGGAGAAGCCGTGGACGTTGACTGTCGGGAAATGTGTTTTGATATCTCGCAGCAGATCCTCGTACCACTCCAGGGGCAACGTCGGATGCAGGCCTCCCTGCATCAGAATCTGATCCCCGCCGATCGCCACGGTTTCTTCAATCTTCTTCAACAGCACGTCGCGGTCGAGTACGTAGCCTTCGGGATGCTTGGGGCCACGGTAAAACGCACAGAAGTCGCAGACTGCCGTGCAGATGTTGGTGTAGTTGATATTCCGGTCGATGTTGTAGGTCCGGTAGGGCTCGGGATGGAGCCGCTGGGTAACCGCGTGGGCCGCCCGACCGATGCGGGCGAGGTCACGGGACTCAAGCAGCCGAACCGCATCAGCGGCCCCCAGCCGTTCTCCGGCGGCGACATCATCGAGAACCTGAATCAGCGAGGTGTCCATCAAGCAGAACCGGGAGCGAGGGAAGCAGGGGAGACGAACGCAGCAGCCAGATCACGGTTGCTGGGGGCAAGGCCAAGCTGGCAGGCTTCACGATAGAAAAGCTGCAAGGCCCGCCGTTCCAGCAGGCCAAGATCATAATGCAAATTTTCACGGAGATAGTCGAGGCACTGTGGCACCGTCAGGCCGTGGCCGGCCGCTTCGGCCGCAGCAATGGCGGCCAGGTTGGCCTCACCCCGGTCGCGGGCGGCGTCGAGCAGCCGACCGAGGTGGTCGGCATCGACTCCCGGCCGGGCCGCCCAGACCGCGAAGACAAATGGCAGGCCGGTCGAACGGAACCATTCATCGCCCAGATCCCAGACCGCTTGGAAGCTCCCCCCGGTCGGACCGATGGCCCGGTCGCCGATCAGGAGCACGGCGTCGGCAGGTGTCTGGTCAATTGTCGCGTTCAACGGCAGCGTTTCCAGGCTGGGTGACAGTCCGAACCGCTGGGCCAGCAGAATTCGGCAGACTGCCACACTGGTTCGTGAACCTTCGTCAACCGCGATCGTGCGAACCCGCTCCGGTCGGGTGCGGAAGAACAAGCGGACGCTCATCACCGGGCCCCGGCAGGCAATGCAGGCCCGGGAGATGATCCGGTAGCCCCGCTGGCGGCCAGCGGCACCGTCGCCGGCCAGCCCCTGGAAAAGTTCGATCGACGGGATCAACGCGACGTCGAGGTCGCCGTCGGCCAGCCGGTCTGCCAGCCGGCTGGGCAGGTCGTAAATCAGCTCTCCGGAGAGGCCGTAGATCAACGGCCGCGTGTTGAGATACTGCACCGCCCCAATCCGCGGTCCTGCGGCTCCGTCCTGCTGCCGCTGGAGGTCGGCAAATGGGGGCAGCGACTGTCCGGGCGAACGAATCATCAAAAGGCAGACCTTTTTCGGGTCGGGGAACACCAACGCTGCCCAAAGGATAGACCAGCGAGCCATCAGGGCCACTGCCGGCAGGCTGGGGGGGATGGGCAAACCGTCCGAAAGCCAGGCCGCCGGCAGCTGAAGGCTCTACCCGTCAGTTACGGTTCCAGCCTTCGAAAAGCCCGCAGGCCGAGCAGTAGCGGCAGGAATGTCGCCACCATGCCCAGGGCCGCCACAACCACCAGGCTGGCCGTAATCCCGAACTGACTGCTGGCAAAGCCGAGAAAGTTCTCACTCGGCATCTGCCCCATCGACCGACGCAGCAGATTCAAATGACTCGGCAGGGCGGTCGTCATGACCACGGCAATGATGAACAACGCGCTGAGCACCAGGCTGAGGGTGCCGCCGAAGCCGGCGGCGATTTTGGCCGGTGACGACTCGCGGAGGTCGGGCATGCAGGCGCCAAGGCCGACTGCAATGCCTGACAGGCCGCTGCAGAGCATGCCACAGCAGAACAGATGAATCAGAGTCGTGTTCTTTGGCACACTCAGCATTGAATCGCTGAGCATCACCAGTCCGAGGCAGGGCAGTAGCCCACCACCGAAGGCGAATAGAAACTTCGACCAGACGATGTGGTCGCGGCTGCCCGGCAGCAGGCCGCGGCTCCCGCAG
>CBFIHA010000031.1:0-39430 GCA_965662195.1 uncultured Pirellulales bacterium | reverse complement strand
AAGGCTGCCTGCGACGTCGGCGGCGAGACGCTGCTGGGCCGGGTGGCCGCCGCTGTTGCTTCGGTCATTACCGAAATAGTGGTGGTCGGTGGCGATCCCCTGTCAGCCGATCTACGGAAGCGGTATGGGGGACTCCGGCAGCTCGCTGACAGCCAGCCCGGGGCTGGTCCGCTGGCCGCGGTCCGGGATGGCCTGGGCGACATCTGTCACCGCCGGTCCGCGGCGGGCCGGCCACTGCCGCCGGCGGTGCTGCTGGTTGCCTGTGATCTGCCGCTGCTGCGGCCACCGCTGGTGCGGGCGTTGCTTGGCTGGCTGCCGCCGGCCGCGCCAACGGCGGCGTGGGTCATCCCCGAGATCGGCAGCCAGCCGCAGTATCTCTTTTCAGTTTGCCGCCCCGCCCTGCTTGGCCCCCTCGAGGCGTTTCTGGCCACCGGTCGCCGTGACCTGCGGGGCTTCGCAGCGGCGTTGGCAGGCCAAACCCCGGATCCGATCCTCATGATTCCACCCGCCGCATGGCAGCAGATCGATCCCCAGGGGGCTGCCGGCCGCGACATCGACACGCCGGCCGATCTGGCCGCCCTGAGTGGTTCGGCTTCGCGGCGGCCTTGAACTGCTCCTATACTCAGCCACGGTCATGGACGATCTCTGGGACGATGATGAGCCGGTGTTGTCGCCGCCACCACGGCGGTCACGGCGGTGGCGTCGGCTGGTGCTGCTAACGCTGCTCGGGTTGGCGGTCTGGCACCTGCCACGGCTTTCATTCATCGCCGCGGTCCGCGACTGGCCACTCAGGCAGGCCTTCACCGGCATTGCTGGCCGACTTGGTAGCGGCGGAGCCGACTGGCACTGGTTCGGCCCAATCGTCTACCGCGATGTGCTGGTCCAGACCACGGACGGGCAGCCTCTGCTGGCGATCGACCGACTGACGATCGACCGCAGCCCCCTGGCACTCGCGGTGCGGCCGACCAACCTGGGCCAGATCGCCATCCAGGGCGGACGGCTGTCGACCGCAGTCTGGCAGGGGGGCAGCACGATCGAGACGGTGCTGAAGCCCTGGCTGGCCCGGCTGGCCGAGCGTCCTGAACCACTGCCTGCAGCACCGGCGGTTGGCCATTGGGGTGGTGTGGCGGCGGGAGAGAAGCCGGCTGCAGCAGAGCCCGCAGCGGTCAGCGGATCACTCGAGCTGGTTGATCTGACGGTTGAACTGATCGACCTACGGCATGACGACACCTGGTGGATCACCGATCTGGCCGCCACGATTCCACTTGCCTCAACCGCTCGCGCTGCCGGCGGTCTGCTGCCGACCGACACGGTTGTCAGTGGTCGGCTCCGGCATGTCGGCCGGCCGCAGCTTGTGGTCCGCAGCAACCCGGCTACTGCTGCCACGACCGGGTCGGCCAGCGTCGCCAGTCGGACGGCGGCCACGCTGGCCCGTGATGGTGGTTGGTCGGTCACGGTCAATGCCGCCGGTCCCGGCGGTGGTCGTTCCCTCGCCCTCGGTGGCAGCCGCCTGCCGGCCGGCTGCTCACGGCTGGCAGCCAGCCGTTTCGGCTGGCCGGTGCTCGTTGATGGGCTGCTCGATCTGCGGGCCGACATCCTGCTGGTGAACCCACCGGCCGATCCTCGGCAACCCGCTGCGGTGAACTGGCAGCTCTCCTGCACTGGCAGCCTGGCCGGCCGGCAGGTGGCAGTTCGGGAAGCCGCCACGGGCGACGCACAGGTGATGCTCCAGCGGCTTGAACTGCCTTTTGACTTCAGCCTTCAGCCCGACCGTCTGCAGCTCGTACGACTTGACCTTGAGACGTCGCTCGGCCATGGCACTGCGACGGGAACGATCGGCCTGCCCGCCACCTTGGCGGAGCTGCCGGCCCCCAGGTTGGCAGCGGCCTGGTCGTGGTTCGAGGCGATTGCCGGGGCTGACTTTGAGTCGCATGCCGAAATCGATCTGGCAGCCGTCTCCCGCAGCGTGGCCGGAGGAATGCCGCTGCGGCCCGATGTCCGGGTGACCGGTGGAGCGGTCAAGTTCGACCTGGCCGGGAGTGGCCCGGAGGTTGAACTGCGGACCACGGTGACGGGCCTCACCGCGATTCAGGCGACGGAGAATCGCAGCTGGCCGGAGCCCTGCACCGCCTGGCTGCGGGCCCGCCGGCTGCCGAACGGCGGGCTCCGACTGACCGAAGCCCGGCTGGTCGCCGCCGCTGCGGAAGTGACGGCCACGAATCGGGCCGGCGGCATCGAAACGACCTGGCGGTTCGATCTGGGCGACCTCTTCGCCGCCGCCGCCGATCTGTTCGATCTGCGGTCGGCTGACCGCCCGCTGGCGGTGGCGGGCACGTCGCGGGGCCGGCTGCTGGTCGGCCGATCACCCGATGCCGCCGCCACCACGCTGGCGGCAGCGGCCAGCCTCGAAGATTTCTCCTGGTCGGCCGATGGCCGGACGGTCTGGCAGGATGAGCTGGTGGCAATCGATGTCGAAGCGGTCGGCAACGTCACTCCCGACGCTGTCTTGCTCGATCAGGCCAGCCTGCGGATTGAGGCGGGCGGTGACGTTGCCGCGGCCGGGCTGGCCGGAGGCTGCGTCGTCTCACGTCCCCGATCCGGTACCGGCTGGCCTCTGGTGCGGGCCCGCGATGGCGGCGGAGGGACCGTCGATTGCCGGCTGGCCGGTGCGCTCGATCGCTGGCAGGACCGTCTGCTGGGGTTGGGGGCGGCGGCCGGCCTGTCGCCACCGCCGGGAGCCATCGCTCTGGCTGGCCAGCTCGACAGCAGCCTGACCATCAGCAGTGCCGGCTCGCAGTGGCAGATCACCAAGGCAACCGGTCAGATCGAGTCCTTTGCATTGACAACCGACAGTCTAGAGATCGAGGAGCCGCGGGTACTGCTGTCGGCCGCCGGGGCGATCGACCCCGATCGGGGCATCGTTGACCTGGCCTCGGCCGAGGTGCTGACGGCAACGGCCTCGCTGCGGACCAATGGCCTGCGGCTCGCGGCCGACGGCAGGTCGGTTGACCAGCTTCTCGATGCGGTCCGGGGCCGGCTGCAGTGGCAGGCCGACATGGCCCGGCTGCAGCGGTGGCTGTCGCCGCAGCTTCCGCGGTACGCCGCCAGCGGACGGGTCTGGGGAACGGCTGAATTGCTCGACGGCGGCGGCGGGGTGAGCCTGCTGGTCGAACTGACCGGCAGCCAGTTGGCCCTCGCGGCGTCACCGCCGCCGGGTGAAACGCTGGAGGCGGCCCGTGATGTCTGGAGTGAGCCGCAGCTCAAGGCCACCCTCGACCTGACCCGCCCCGCCCCGGCATCAACGACGGCTGACCGCGTGCTGATTAATCAGCTGGAGCTTGAGTCATCGACCCTCGGACTGGCCGCCTCAGGCAGCCTCAGCGATTTACGTGGAACCGGTCAGCTCGATCTGCGGGGCACGTTCGCCGCGAACTTCAGCCAGCTCAACCGGCTACTCACGCCGGCGTCGGGCGGCGTCGTGCGGCTGACCGGGGGTGGCCCGCGTCCGTTCGTCCTCAGTGGCAGCCTCAACCGGGTCACCGCTGCGCTGGCCGAGGCCGGGGGTGGCCCGGTGGAACTGCCGCTCCCCGAGCAGTGGCAGCGGCAGGCAGCGGCCGGGCCAGCCGCGGGCCGGCTGATTGCCCTGCCGCGGGGTGGCGGGACAGCGGGCGGTCCGGCACTACCGGTCTGGCTGGCTGGGCTCACCGCCGAGACCACGCTGGCCTGGCAGGGTGGCCGGCTGGCGGAGTTTCCGGTGGGACCGGGTGAGCTGCCGCTGCGGCTGGTCGAGGGGCAGCTGGCCTTCGGCCCGTTTGACATTCCGGTTTCCGGCGGCCGGGTGCGGGGTGCCCCTTGGGTGCAGCTTTCGCCGCCGCCGGGAGAACTGGTGCTGCCACCCGGTCCACTGGTCGAGCATGTCGTGCTCACCCCCGCTGTCTGTAGCCATTATCTTGGCTGGCTCTCACCGATTCTCCGGAGTGCAACCGAAGCCAGCGGCCGGCTCTCGGTTGAGACTGGTGGCGGCCGGTTGCCGCTGGCCGATCCCGTGGCCGGCCGGATTGATGGTCAGCTCTGGCTCGAGGACTTCGCCGTGGCCCCCGGCGACATGGCCGGTCCGCTGGTGAACCTCCTGGCCCAGCTGCAAAGCGTGGTCGACCCCCGGTTCGCCTTCGGTGATCGGGTGGTGCTGCTGCGGGCCCGGCCCGAGCCGATCCGGGTGTGGCTGGCCGATGGCCGGGTGCATCACGACAACCTCGTCCTCGACATGGGGCAGCTGTCGGTGCGGAGTGCCGGCAGTGTCGGCCGTGACGGCAGCCTGGCAATGCAAATGGAGGTCGCCTTCCGCGGTGATCTCGCCGGGGCGACCCCGGTGGTGGCCGGACTGCTGCGAACGCCGTTCGTGATTCCCCTGCGGGGCACGGTGCGGCGACCACAGTTCGATGCCACTGCGATCGACACGATCCTGGGCCGCATCATGGAGAACACCGCCGATGCGGTGTTCCGCGACGGTATCGGCCGCGGGCTGGAGGCCCTCTTCGGCAATCCGCAGCCCCCCCGTCAGCCCCAGCCGACCCCGGCGCAGCCACGGCTGACCTTTCCCGAAGGCTCCTGAATCTGGATGCGTCCGCCGCTGAAAGCCACCAGGCGGAAGCTGGCGGACCGGCAGTGGGGTTGACGTTGCGTCACCCGTGCAGCGTCTCCGGTCGCTTCCACTCCCGGCTTCCTACCCGGGTGGTCGGTGTCCGCCGGCTGGTGTTTGCAACTCCTGTGGCTGACCGCCGCAGCCGCCGGTCGAGACCGCTGATCAGCCGCCGCAGCCGGCGGGTGTAGCTGAAGTGTTCGACCTCGAGGGCATGCCGGGGAGAATCGAGATACTCAATCGGCGAGAGCCGCGGTTGCCGCTGCCGCTGGCGGGCCAGCCAGGCCCGGGCCCGCTGGCTGGTGTGATCGGCCAGGATCATCCGGCTCACGACCTGGGCCTGCAGGTCGGTGATCCCCCACTGGCCGCTGTCGGGCTGAATCATGCCCACCACCGCCAGGTCTGTCGCAGCAGGATGCAGCAGATGCAACGACAGCCGCGGCAGCCCCTCGCGGGTGTTGAGTACCACGGGGTCGATGGCAGGGAAGGAGAGCTGATAGCCGGTGGCGGCGATCACCAGGTCGATCTGCTCGCGGCTGCCGTCAGGGAAACTGACCGCGTTGCCGTCGAATGCCTGCACGTTGGGCCGGGGGCTGATCGCCCCGGCATCAATCCGGGCATAGAACTGGTCGTTGATCACCGGGTGGGCCTGCCACATCAGGTGGTCAGGGTCCGGTAGCCCATGCTCCCGCGGCAGGCCGATCGTGCGGGCGATCGCCCGGCGGCCGATGAGTCGCCGCAGCCAGAGTGGCGCGGCCATTTTCAGCAGCCGTTCCCCACGGAGGTCGGCAGGCCGGCCGAGAACCATCCGCGGGACCACATGGTAGTGCCGCCGGGTCGAGTGAAAGACCCGCGCCGCATGCCGTGAGGCCTCGACGGCGATGTCGCAGCCGGAGTTGCCGCCGCCGATCACCAGCACCCGCTTGCCGGCCAGGGGCACCGGCACCAGTGGCGACTTGTAGTCGGCCGCGTGCAGCAGTGGGCCGTTGAAGGTGCCCGGAATCTCAGGCCAGCGTGGCAGATGGTTGTGGCCGGAGGCCAGCACGATGCCGGCATAGCGGCGGGGAGGCCCCGCGGCGATCCTGATCTCCCAGCCCTGCCGTCGCCCGGCTGCATCCTGAACCGGTTCGATCGCCTGCACCGATGTCCCAAAACAGATCCGGGGCCGCAGGCTGAAGCGGTCGGCATAGCGGTGCAGATACTCCAGACACTGCCGGTGATCGGGATAGGCCGGCCATTCCCGGGGCATCGGGAAATCGGTGAAACCGGTCAGCGACTTTGAGCTGATCAGCCGGGTCGAGGCAAAGACCCGTGAAGTGGCGGCACCGAAATACCAGTTGCCGCCGAGGTCGTTCTCGCGTTCCAGGATTTCAGCGTCGATGCCGCAAGCCAGCAGATTTTTGAGGGTTGTCAGGCCGGAGGGGCCGGCGCCGATCACGCACCATCGCTGCGGCATGAGTAAGGGATCAGTGGACATGGTCGATGATCGCTGTGGCGAGGCGGTCGAGGGTGTCGTCATCATGCAGCCAGGAGAGGCTGACCCGCAGCAGGCTCTCACCCTCCGGCACGCTTGGCGGCCGGATCGCCGGTACGAAGAAGCCAGCCTCGGCCAGCGCAGCCGCCGCCGCGACCGTCTGGCCCGGCTCACCGATGATGACCGGCACGATCTGGGCCGCCGCGTCCCCGACGGCCAGCCCCGCGTCAGTCAGCCGCTGCCGAAAGACAGCGGCCCGCTCGCTGAGTTCCTGCCGCCGCTTCGGCTCGTCACCGATCAGTTCGATCGCCCGGCGGGCCGCCGCTGCCGCCGCCGGCGGATGGGCCGTGGAAAACATCCAGGCTCGGGCCCGGTGCCGCAGGAACTCAATCAGCTCCTGGTGGCCGGCCACGAAGCCACCGGCACTGCCCAGGGCCTTTGACAAGGTGCCGATGCGGATCGGCACGGCTGCCTCAAGGCCCGCCGCTTCGACCAGACCACTGCCCCGCGCACCAAACAGTCCGGTGGCATGGGCCTCATCGACCAGCAGCATGCTGCCGGTCTCGGCTGCCAACTGGGCCAGGCCGGCCAGTGGGGCGATCGTGCCGTCCATCGAGAACAGGCTGTCGGTGACCAGCAGCCGGCGGCGGGCGGGCCGCTGCCGCAGGAGGTTGGCCGCGGTCGCCAGATCGCGATGGGGATAGATCGCCACCTTTGCCCGCGACAGCCGGGAGCCGTCGATGATGCTGGCATGGTTGCGGGCGTCGCTGACGATCAGATCGCCCGGCCCGGCCAGCGCGGCAATGGTGGCGGTGTTGGCGGCGTAGCCACTGGGGAAGATCAGGGCATCATCAGTGCCGAGTAGCCCGGCCAGGCTGACAGCGAGTGCCTCGTGAATCTGTGAGTGTCCACTGACCAGTGGGCTGGCCCCGGCCCCGGCCCCCTCGCTGCAGGCGCCCTTGGCCGCCGCCTTCACCAGCCGCGGGTCGCCTGAGTAGCCGAGATAGTCGTTGGCCCCGAGATTGACGAGGCTCTTTCCATCGAGGCTGACCGTGCCGGCCTGCCGGCCGGCACGCAGCCGCCGCGGCCGCAGCAGCTTGGCGGCGGCAAGGGAATTGAGTTCCTCCTCGACCCAGCCGAGGCTCGGCGGCAGCGATTGGTGGTTGGGCCGCGGTCCGGGTTGGGCAGCCTCGATCTGGCAGGCCATGACGCGAGCTACTTTCGTGCGGCCAGTCGCTGGAAGACCTTGAAGTGGGCGGCTGAGACCGGGTGGACCGACAACCGGCTGCCCCGGCGGAGCAATTCGAGGCCGTCGAGGGCCTTGGTGCTGCGGAGCTCATCCAGCGGCAACTCGCGGGGAAAAATCTCAACCAGCTTCACGTCGACCATCGACCAGATTGGGTTCTCGGGCGAAGCCTTCGGGTCATGATAGCGGTGGCCCTCCTCCCAGGCGAAGTGATCGGGGTAGGCTTCCTTCACCACTTCGACGATGCCGACGGCCCCCGGAGGCGTGGCATTGGAGTGGTAGAAGATCGCCCGATCCCCCTTCTTCATCGCCCGGAGGAAGTTGCGGGCCTGATAGTTCCGCACTCCCTCCCAGCAGGTTGTCTTTTTCTTGGCCTGGGCGAGGTCCTGAACCGAGAACTTCTCCGGCTCGCTCTTCATCAGCCAGTACTGCATGTGTTGGGACTCCCACGGGTGGCATTTGAGGATACACCAATGAGCTGGGGGGTGGACGCCGGGCGTCCACCCCCCTCAAACGCTCGTTCAGCAGCAACCTTCTCAGCAGCCGCGGTGGCATCGCCGGCAGAGGCCCTTGCTGCCCCGGCCTGAGCCGGAGGCATTCCCGCAGGCGTTGCAGGCGTCGCAGGGATCGACCTCTTCCTCAACGCACCGCCGCACCGTCACCGGCACCTGCTTGGTGACGGTCTGGGGCACCCGCACGCAGTAGGTCTTGGTCTTCTCCTCGCAGACCGTGTCGTAGACCGTGACGTCGTAGGTGCAGGTCTGCTCTTCCGGCACCATCACCGTGTAGCAGACCTCCTTGGTCCGCGTCTCGGGCACACACTTGTTGACCGTCACCTCACGGGTGCGGGTCTCACAGCGGCACTTCTTGACGCAGACCGTCTTGGTCCGCTGCTCGGGCACCATCTTGGTCACGCAGTAGGTGCCGGTCCGCTCCTCTTCGCGGCACTTCTTGACGCAGACCGTCTTGGTGCGGGTTTCCGGCACCATCTTGGTGACGCAGTAGGTGCGGGTCCGCTCTTCCTCACGGCAGCGCTGGACAGACTTGGTACGGGTTCGCACCTCCTCCCGGCACTTCTTGACGCAGTAGGTGTAGGGCACCTCCTCCGTCTCGCACTTCCACATCGTCGCTTCGACTTCGCGGGTCTCACAGGTTGGCACCCACTTGCGGCAGCAGACCGTCTTCGGGCAGCAGGGGTTGCCCTCGGCGTCGTACTTGCCGTTGGCCGAGATCTCCTTGACCTCGGTCTCCCAGTGGCCACCGCGGCAGGTCACCGTCTTGGTGGTCTTGACCGGCACCCGTTTGACAACGGTGCGGACCCCCGTCAGCTCCTCGGTGTAAGGCACCTTGACCGTATAGGTCTCCTCGACCTGTTCGGTATAGGGAACCTTGACCGTGTAAGTGGCGGTCTTCTCCTCTTTGACCGGCACCATCACCGAGTAGGTCTGCTCGACCTGCTCGGTGAAAGGCACTTTGACGGTCCAACTCGTCGACCGCTCTTCCTTGACCGGCACCATCACCGTGTAGGTCTTCTCGACCTGCTCGGTGAAAGGCACCTTCACCTGATACTCCTCGGTGCGGGTCTCCGGCACCATCGTCTTGACGGTGTATTCGACCGTCTTGGTCCGCTGCTCTGGCACCATGACGGTGTAGGTTCGCGTCCGCTGCTCGGTGCGGGGCACCCGCTTCTTGACCGTGTAGGTCCGCGTCCGCTCCTCCGTCGACCACTCGGTGCACTCGACATCCCGCATCTCGGTGACGTTTCGCCACCGCTTCACAGTATTGGTGCAGGCCGAACCGGCCTCATCCTCAACGATCACCTCAGCGTCGGCGGCGGGTGCGGCCGTCTCGCCGGCAAGGACCGACCCGTCGGCCGGTGTCGGCCCATCGGCAGCACGGACAAACCCGCCGCCCACACAGACTCCCGCCGCGGCAACCCACGGCAGGAATCGCAATCTCAATCGCATCTTCACGGAAACCTCCTGATGGAAAGCTGGATGTACGAAAACCAGAAACAGTCCCAGACGCAGCAGCTTGGCTACCGTCCGATTGCCGTTCTGCCTTCACCGCCCGGATGAGTCACCGCGGCGTGGGGGGAACCATGACCGCACCGGCCGCAGCCTTTGGCCGGCCGGCAGTCCTTGCGCCACGAGGAGACTCACCCTAGAGAATCGAGATTTCCTGACCCTGAAACTCAGCCTGGTTTGAAATCGTGGGGCTGTGCCGGTGGTGCTGGTAATGCGGTGGGTGGTTGATCGGCCGGGCGGGGCGTCATTGGTCCGCCCTCGCAGCAGGTCTCGAGGATGGCACCGCACTGCCGGCAATGGAGCTTGGCCCGAATCTCATGGGTCGGGCCGCCGCAGATCGGACAGACGCTGCAGGGATCGGTCACAGGTTCATTCCCAGAAAGCCGCCGGCGGCATCACTGGCAGCCTGTTCCTGCTCAAGCCGTTCGACCGCCTTGGAAAGATCACCAGCGGCGATGTAGCGATTGAACTCGGCCTCGACGGCCTGGCAGACCGTCTGCTTCAGCCATTCGACCGCCGGCTGCGTCAGCCAGTCGCAGGTCTCGGTGGCGAGACAGACCGCCAGGTCGCTGCCGACGGTTCGGCTGTCGGTCTCGTCGGTGATGACGGTGCCCTCGAAGGCAAACCGAACCCAGCCGGTCTCGGGATCGTTAGTGAACCGGAAGGTACAGCCGGCATCGGTAAGATAATAGGTGTTCCGGGTGCCGTGGCGGGCAATCGCCGCCTGAAACCGTTCGGCCCGCCGGCGAAAGGCGGGCGAGGCATCGAGCGGAACGTCGAGCCGCGGAAAGCTCCGCAGCGGCGTGCAGTCAAATGTGATCTCGACAGGTGGTTCCACGACATGCACCTCCTCAATTCCAAGCCGAACTGCGGTTTCCAGCTGGGGCTGGCTGCTGCCTTCCGAGTCTACCGCGCGGCCGGCTGGCCTTCAGCCTGTTGCTGGCTGGCACTGCTGGCGGTGGGCATCGGGGGCTGTCGGGTAGGAAAGACGACGGCCGAGGATGGGCTGCACCGCTACGCCGGTAGCCGCCGGAGCATGGGAGTCACCTGGACGGTGAGCCTCTATGCCCAGACTCCGGCGGTAGCCGAGGCCGCCATCAACGCCGCCCTCGACGAGGTAACGCGGCTGGAGCAGATTCTTTCCGACTATCTGCCAACGAGCGAACTTGCGCAGCTCTCAGCCGCGGCCCCCACCGCCGCACCGGTGGCCGTCAGTGACGACCTCTGGCGGGTTCTCACGCAATCGGTCGCCCTCCGGGATGCCAGTGGCGGAGCCTTCGATCCGACCATCGGACCGCTGACCACCCTCTGGCGACGGGCCCGCAAGAGTGGCCGTCTGCCGACTGAGCAACGGCAGAGGACGGCGATGCAGGCAGTTGGGCCCGACACGCTGAGGCTGCTGCCCCGGCGGCAGGCGGTCGACCTCACGGCTACCGGCATGAGACTCGACCTCGGCGGCATCGGCATGGGCTATGCGATCGACCAGGCGCTGGCGGTGCTGCGGCAGCAGCAGATCGAGGCAGCGATGATCGATGCCTCAGGTGATATCGGCGTGATCGGTAAGCCACCCGGGACAGCCGGCTGGCGGATCGAGCTCGACCCGCTGGGCCGCCGGGGCGCTCAAGCCGATGGTGAAGGGATGGCTAGGCCACTGGTGCTCAGCCTGGTTGATGCCGCGATCACGACCTCAGGGGATGCCTTTCAGTCGGTTGAGATCGACGGGGTCCGCTACAGCCACATCGTCGATCCCCGCACCGGGCTGGGCGTGATCGGGGCCTGCGGCGTGACGGTGGTTGCAGCCGACGCCACCACGGCTGATGCCCTGGCGACCACGCTGAGCATCTTGGGGCCCGAGGCAGGACTGCCATTGGTCGAGGCAACGCCGGCTGCCGCCGCCCGGTTTGTCCAGCTCGAAGCTGGGAAATCTATGGTGACTGAGTCAGCCCGCTGGCCTCGCTAGCCTTCCCGAGCTGCCCAGCCCACCAGCAAATTGCTGCGACCTTGCCGGCTGACGCAAGTTTGCGGGTCGTGGCGTCGATATCGGTTGTGCTGTCGCTGCGCCCTGGGGCGTGCGATACAGCGGGGACGGCCCGGGGGGGTGCCGGACCATGAAGGCCCGTTTGGGAATCAACGGGACCGCGGCCGAATCCGGCCGCGACCGATTCCCCGACGCCTTCCCTCCAGGGCGCAGCGGCGGTTTGTTGAAACGTGTCGGAGAGTCGGTCGGCGTGCCGTCCGGCTTCCCGGTGAAAAAAATTACGCCAACAGCCAAAGAAGCCCCTCGTGAACAGCCTGCTGCGACAACTCTGGGCCGCCGCCACCGGCATCGCGATTGTGGCCAGCGGGTGCGCCCCGCGGCAGCCGTTCTATTTCTTTGAGGACGGTGATCTATCGCATTACGTCGGCGCCGTCCAGAAAATCGAATACCCCGACTCCTGCCAAGATCCGCTCGACGAGGCGGCCGGCACGGTTGAGCCGCTGACGCTGTCGAATTCGAATTTCGACGAGATCTGGGAGCTCAGCCTCGAGGAGGCGATCCGTACGGCGCTGGAAAACGGCAAGGTACTCCGCAACCTCGGCGGCCGGTTCAGCAGCTTTGGTGGGCCGCGGCCGCAGACCGGTGAGCCGCCGGTGTCGCTGCTGACAGCGCCGGACGCCACCCCGACCGTCTACGACCCGGCCCTCGTCGAAACCGACCCCTTTCGGGGCGTCGAAAGTGCCCTGGCCCTGTTCGACGTGCAGCTCTCGAGCTCCCTCACCTGGGAGCGGCAGAACCGGCCGCAGAACGTCGGCGGCCCCGGCACGATCATCTTCCAGCAGCACCTGCTCGGTGACACCGGCAACTGGACCACCGGTCTGCAGAAGCGGACCGCGACTGGTGCCACCTTTGGTGTTTCCAACGAGACACTCTTTGACAACAACAACTCACCGATCCGGCAGGAGGGTGTCCCCTCCACCTGGAACACCAACTACGACTTCACCTTCAACCAGCCGCTGCTGCAGGGGGCGGGCCTGACCTACAACCGCATCGCCGGCCCCGACGCCTTTGAGAACCTTTACGGCCGGCCCAACTTCCGCGGTGTGCTGCTGGCCCGGGTCAATGCTGACATCTCCCTGGCCGACTTCGAGATCGGCGTCCGCAACCTGATCAGCGACACCGAGCAGTCGTATTGGGAACTCTACTTCGCCTACCGTGACCTCGAGGCCCGCAAGATCGGCCGTGACAGTGCCCTGGAAGCCTGGCGGCGGGTCCATGCCCTCTACGTTGAGCAGTCGCGGGGCGGTGAGGCTGACAAGGAGGCCCAGGCTCGCGAGCAGTATTTCTTCTTTCGGAGCGAGGTCGAGACAGCCCTGAATCTCGTCTACAGTGCCGAGAACCGGCTGCGGTACATGATGGGCATCTCGTCCTCCGACGGCCGGCTGATCCGGCCGGCCGACGAGCCAACCACCGCCCGGGTCGCCTTTGACTGGCAGCAGTCCTTGGTCGAAGCCTTGTCACGGTCGGCCGAACTGCGGCGGCAGAAGTGGCGGATCAAGCAGCGGGAGCTGGAGCTGACGGCGGCCAAAAATCTGGTCCTGCCCCGGCTCGATCTTGTCGGCCGCTGGCGGTTCCTCGGCATGGGCCACGACCTGCTCGGGGCCAACAATTCCTACGGGGCGGACGGGCTCGATCCGCTCGAGGGCACCAATGCCTACGCCACGCTCCTGCAGGGTGAGTTCCAGGAGTGGCAGGCGGGGGCCCAGTTCCTGATGCCGCTCGGCTTTCGTCGTGAGCTGGCCACGGTGCGGCATCATCAGCTGCAGCTGGCCAAGGTCCGGGCCCAGCTGCAGGACGAAGAGCTCGAGGTGTCCCACGCCCTGGTTGAGGCGATCCGCAACATCGACACCAACTTTGCCCTGTCCCAGACCAACTTCAACCGTCGGGTGGCGGCTGAACGGCAGGTTGAGGCCGTGCAGGCCGCCTATGATGCTGGCACGACGACATTCGACCAGCTGCTGCAGGCCCAGCGGCTGCGGGCCCAGGCGGAAAGCGCTTACTTCCGGTCCCTGGTTGATTACAACCGGGCGATCGCCCAGTTCCATTTCCGCAAGGGGTCGCTGCTGGAATACAACGGCGTGTTCCTCTCGGAAGGCCCCTGGCCGGGCAAGGCCTACTTCGATGCCCACCGCCGGGCCCGGCAGCGGGATGCCAGCCTCTATCTCGACTATGGCCACTCACGGCCGGGGGTCTTCAGCCGGGGGCCGATCACCCAGCAATTCGAGGCGGTCGGGGCTGCCGCAGCGGTCAGGCAGCTGCCCCCCCGCGATCCTGCCACCCGCGAGCTGCCGGCCAGGCTGCCAGAGGGCATCGACCCGGCGGCGGAGGAACTGCCCACACCTGAGCCGGCTGACGCCGCGCCCAGCTTCCCCGCGGCCAGCTTCCCCGCGGCCGCTGCTGGCTTCCCAGGGCTGGAGATGGTTCCACCGTCACTGCTGGGGACAGGTGGTGGTTCGGCCATCGACTCTGCCACTCCGGCGGCGGCCGACCAGGCGGTCGGCCGGCAGGCGGCAGTGGTGACGGTCGGCTTCCAACAGCCGGTTCAGCCCGACACCACTCCGATCGACAGCCCCACCGCCGCGGCGGCACAGCTGCGGTAGCCTGCCCTTCAAAGAGCACCCAGCGCACGTTTTGATGGTGTGCTGAGCCGCACCGAACTCCGGGAAGCCTGAGCCGCGAGTTTTGAGGTTGCGCTGAGTGGAACCGAAATCCAGAAAGCCCGAGGCGCGAGCCGAGGGAATGCGTTTCGGGGATCAAAAACGCGGTTTCCCTCAGCTTGCGCTTCGGGCTTCGAAGCATGGGGGGTTTTTGCTGGCAGGCGCGAAGCCGTACCTATAAAAATCGCAAGCTCAGCCTGCCGCTGGAAGGGGCAGGCGGGACGCCTTGATCGCTGCTTCGACTGCGGCGGCGTCGGTTGCCCGAAGCTGCGTCAGTGCCTGCCGGGCTTCGGCGGTCGGGCAGGCCTGGAGGTAGCCGGCGATCACCTGCCGGATGAGGGGATCGTCAACACCCCGCGGCCAGAGTGCGACCACCTCGCCACAGGCATCCCAGGCCTGGTAGCGGGCCAGGTCGATCACCGCCTCGCGGGCGAGATTGGGGGAGGCCAGCAGCCGCCGAGTCATGGCCACGACAGCTGACCGAGCCAGGGTGGAGGCCGGCTCTTCCCAGCAGAACCGCAGCGCCTGCAGCAGATGCCGCTGATCGACTGGGCTGGCGGCAGGCTCTAGGAGCCCGAGTGACTCGATGACCGGCAGGGCTGCTTCACCGCGGGCCACGAGCAGGCCCGCCAGCAAGCCGTCGTAGCCGGCCCGAAAGTCACTCACTGCCGGGGCGGAGACCGCTGCTGTCACCGCCTGGTCGCAGCGGGTGGCGGCCGGCCCCGTTTGCTGCCGGGCCACCAGCCCGGCGGCCAGACCGTAGAAGCCCCGGCGTTGCTGATCGATTGCCGGATCGGCCAGCCAGTCGGCCAGCCGGTCGGCAGCCAGGGCACCGGCCGCATCCCGCACCGCAGCGAACGGGGCGACGGCAAACTCGGCGTAGGCATCGGCGGCAATGGTGGCACTCGGGTGTTCGAGCCACCGGGCAAACCAGGCCAGCCGCTCAGCCCCGGCGGTCGGCCGGTCGCGCGGCGGTGGGGCTGTCAGGCTGTAGCCGATCAACAGCTCGTCGGCGGCAAGAGCCTGCCAGTCACCGGCAGCAGTTTCAAACAGCAGAGCCGTACCGCTGAAGTCAGTGGTCACCGCTGCCATCACCGGCAGCCGGTCGGGGTCGGCTGGTTCGAGCCTGCTGCCGGTTGCCGAGAACACTGAGAGAATCTGCAACTGCTGCCGCCGCCGGCCATCGGCCGCCGCCGCGGCCGGGCCCAGGGTCTCGCCAACGGCGACGGTGGCTGATCGGGCCCGCCGCGTCGCCAGCGGCTCAGCCACCGGCCCGCAGAAGGGGCAGGCGGCAGCCGACTCAACGGAGCAGCCCAGCAGCAGAACGGCCAGCCGGCTGGCCGCAGCCCACCAGTCCACGAATGGCCAATACACCTAGCGAACCTCCTCACCTTCCAGGGCATAGATCGCCAAGTGCTTGCCGTCGGGACCTTTGAGTTCCTTGAGGCTGAAGAAACCCGTGACGGCGACCGGCCGCACCGAGAAATTGGTCGAGCGACCGGGCCGCATCGAGACCACGATGCAGTCATAAAGCGCCGCCCCCGGCCCAAAGCAGCATTCCATGTTGTCCCGCACCAGCACGAACTGGGTCAGCCCCGACTGCTGGAAGCTCGGCAGGATGTAGCCCCGAATCCGAATCCTGTTCCCGGCCAGATCGGTCACCCGCTCCGGCAACAGTCCGCGGTTGAAGGGGGCCCCCTTCTCCATTTCAAAGGCGATGTCGTCGAAGGAGATGTCACGGGTTCCCGCCGAACTGGCAGTGGCGGGCCGGGCGGTTGCCTGCTGCTGCGGACTGGCGGCCGTCCTGGGCTGATCCTCCGGCAGCGTCTCGGCGGGCCCGCAGCCGGCGATGGCCAGAACCAGGCCGACAGCGCTGAGCCAGCCGGCTGCCGCCTCAACGGGTGAAGGCATCTTCGAGATGATAGAGCACGCCCCCCTCGATCCCGTCGTGACCGGCGGTTGGCCGGACCACGAAGCGGCCGGCAATCTTCTTCTGCCGAGGCGTGTAGGCGATGCCCTTCTCGTCCTCGAGTTGGACCAGCACCCGGTCGGTGATCTTCGGATTACCTCCAAAACAACAGTCTCCCTGATCGCGAACCAAGAGGAACTGACGGATGCCGTGCTGCTGCTTGCCCGGATACATGTAGCCTTTCAGCAGCACGTCATGGCCGTCGATTGAACGGGCCGAGTCAGGAATGAAGGCTGCCGGTGCCCCCTCCGGCGGCTGAAGCAGCCCGTAGTGAATCCGCTCAAATCCCTCCGGCAGTTCGGCGGCGTAGACCCACGACAGATACCCGACTCCACCCATCAGGCAGACTGCCGCGACGCTCGTCGCGCCGATGGCCAGCCGCACACCGGTGAGGGCTTCGGGCCGCCGGGTGATGTCCCGCCAGGCAATCAGGCCGAGCAGGATGCCCAGGGCCGGCACGGCCAGCAGCCACCAGTCGACGAAGGCCAGCGGTGAGAGCAGCGCCAGCGTGCCGGCGGCAATCGCCGTCCCGGCGAGGGCCCGGTAGGCCTGCTCATCGGTTTCCAGGTCCCGCCCACCGAGTGTCGCCGGAGGCGCATCGAACAGTCCAGATGCCATCGCCGTCACTGCCTCAAATGCGTGTTACTGGTGCGAGCCGGCTCGGCCCGATCGCAGGACCGCCCGCGAGATAAAGGCAACAATCACGACCACCGCCACCCAGAAAGCCCAACGAAACACCGGCTGTCCCGGCGGTTTGGAGGGTGCGGGCCGAGACTGAGCAGCCTCAGCCGGCTCACGGCTTACCGCCGGAGCGACCGGTTCTGAACCAGGGCTGACGACCATCGTGCCGTCAGTCTCAACATCGTCGGCCACCACCTGGGCCACCCGGGCCGGTGAGCCGTTCGGGCTTTCGTCGGTTTCCCCGGCGGTGGGGGCAGTGGTCAGTCCCGCCAGCCCGGCGAGGGTCGCGGCCCGGCGGACAGCCTCGGGATCGATTTCCCGGAGCGTCTCGACGGCGGCTTTCGCCTCAGGCAGCGGGCAGGCCTTCATATAGTTGACGATCGGCTCCCGCACGAACAGGTTTTCGGGTGTCGCATTGGCGTAGATGGCAACCAGCCGGTCGATCACCGACCAGTCACCCCAGCGGGCCAGATCGGCGATCACCAGATCAGCCAGCTTCGGCTCATTGAGCAGCAGCCGCAGCGACTCAAGCACCCGCGGGCGGGGCACCACGTCAGACTCCTCGCCCAGAAACCGCAGGGCCATCACCGCGGCATAGGTTTCGGTGAAGGGAATGTCCCGGCCGTCCCGATCGAGGAACAGTTTGTCGATCAGGTCGAGGCCGGTCGGTCCCCGCAGCACGACATAGCAGGCGATCAGGGCGTCAAGGCCACTCCGGAGGTCGGCCGCGTCGTCACCAAGATCCTCACCGAGCAGAATCCGCTCGATTCGTGTGGAATCGGCCGGTGTGCCGCAGACCCCGAGCATGGTGGCGTAGAGCCGCCGCCGGTTGGAGGGCACGCCCGGCGTCTCGATCCACTGCATCAGCTTGGTCGGGTCCATCCGGGTCTCAAGGGCCTGCACATCCTGGTAGGGGGCGATCGCGAATTCGTCGTAGGCGTCGCGGGCGAGGGTGTCGTCCTCGTCCTCGAGGTACTGCTGGAAGAAGGCGAGCCGGTCGGCTCCCGACTCGGGCAGGTCGTCAATTTTTTTCAGGTAGGCAACCGCCCGGTCGCTGACGGCGATCGGGCTCGACCAGAGCAGTTCGGGTGGCTCGACCCCCATGATCAGAAAGAGTGACCCGGCCGGCTTCTCCTCCAGCAGAATCGTCTCGATCAGCTGCTCGCCATCGAGCAGACCGGCTGCCTGCAGCAGATCCTCGCCCTTGAGCACATCGACCACTCGAAACCGGCCCTTGGGTAGTGGTCCTTCGGCCCCCGGCCCCAGAGCTGAGGCGGGCGGCGGCTCGACCAGCCGGGCGATCACCGCGGTCTCACTCTGATCGATCTCCTGGGCAAAGGTGAGCGAGACCGCCGCGCAGAACGGGCAGGCAGTCGCCCGGTCGGCGAGACCGGCCGGGACCAATCCCAGCGCGAGGATCACCGCGAAATTCCCACATCGTCGTAGCGAGCGTTCCATACCATGAGTATAGAGTCAGAGAACCGTAAAGTGGCGCCTGCTGGCATCGATTCGCATCCGATTTGCGGCACAAACGTTACCCTAGCCAGCGGGCAACGTCGGTGCGGTAGGCGGCGATCGCCGGGAGCAGGGCAGCCAGGATTGCCAGGGCAATCAAAAATGGCACCAACAGTAGTTCCGCCGGCGTGAATGAGAAAAAACCGGCCGAAACCCCGGCATTGGTGGCAATCCAGGGTCCGATCAGACCAACCACGCCATGCCCCAGCAGCCAGCCGGCCCCCCCGCCACCGACCGCCAGCAGGATCGCCTCGACCAGCACCGTTGCCAGCACCACCCCCCGCCGGGCTCCGAGGGCCCGCATGATCGCTACGTCGCGGCTGCGTTCCAGTGACGAGCCGACCATGCTCACCAGAATACCGATGGCCGAGACGATCACCACCAGCGTCGTCACCAGCAGCAGCAGCAGCTCCAGCGGGCTGACGAACAGGTCGAGCAGCACCCGGATCTCGGCGATCGGCAGGGCGGCCTGGGCATCACGGCCCTCGTTGATGGCGGTTCGCAGGCCCATCGCCGTCAGCTCCGCCGGCAGCCCCGGCAGTGAGGCGGTCTCGAGCAGAATGGCCGTCACCTCCCGCTGGTTGTACGGCAGCCGGCCATCAGGCAGCCGGGCCGGTTCGGCGGTGGCTGCTTCAGCGGCTTCCTCGTCATCCGCAACCGGCTTGGCGTGCCCCTCCTGCAGATAGAACCCCTCCATGTTGACATATACGCCCCGGTCGACCGGCGTGTCGGTCCGGTCGAGAATGCCGACCACCAGGAACGGGTCATGCACCTTGCCATCGTCGGCGCCGTGGGTCGGGGCAATCTCATCCCCGACAGCAATCTTCAAGCTGGCTGCCACCTGGTTTCCCAGCACGGCGGTGTAGCGATCGTCATCTGCAAGGTTCTGCCCGGCACTGAAGCTGAAGGGCTTGCCATCGCCGCGGGAGAGACGGCCAAAGTAGGCGGCGTTGGTACCGACGACGCGGTGGCCGCGGAAGTAGTCACCCATGCAGATCGGCACCGCCGTCTGGGTGCTGGCTGCAAAGACGCCATCCACGCCGTCGGCCCGCTCACTCGCCGGCAGGAACTGCTCGTAGGTCTGCCACGAGATGTTCTCGATCGGCTTGCTGATCAGGTAGACGCTGTTGAGCACCAGCTGCAGCGGGCTGCCCTTGGCGCCGATGATCATGTTGTAGCCCAGGCCAGCCCCCGACTCGAAGGCCTGCTTGACCACGCCGCCGGTGACCAGCGTCGCCACGACCAGGGCGACGCCGAGGGCCATCGAGAGGGCGGTCAGGCTGCTGGTCAGCCCCCGCTGCCGGATGTTCCGCCAGGCGATGCCGAAGAGGCTCATGGGTGTCCTCCCGCCGGGGCGTGGGCCGCCGCAGCCCGGTTGAAGTCCTCCAGCCGGTACCGGACCGGAAACTGCGTCGCCACCTCGGGGGCGTGGGTCACCACCACAAGTGAAACCTGCTCGTCCCGGCAGGTGTTCTGGAGCAGGTCGATGACCTGCTGCTGGTGGGCCGGGTCGATGCTGGCCGTCGGTTCGTCCGCCAGCAGCACCCGCGGCCGGTTGGCCAGGGCCCGGGCCACCGCCACCCGCTGCTGCTGGCCGATGCTCAGGGCCGCCGGCTTGTGGTGCAGCCGATCGGCCAGGCCGACTGCCGCCAGGAGCGATTCGGCCCGCCCCCGGTCGGCCGGCCGCGAGCCGAAGCCCATTGCCACCAGCACGTTCTCCAGCGCGGTGAAGCCCGGCAGCAGGTTGAACTGTTGAAACACCAGACCGACCCGGTCGGCTCGCAGCCGGTCCCGCATCGGCTCGGCCAGTTTCACAATGTCGATGCCCCCGATTTTCACGCTGCCGGCGTCGGGCCGGAGGATGCCGGCGATCACGTTGAGCAGGGTCGACTTGCCCGAGCCGCTCTGTCCCTCGAGGGCCACCAGTTCGCCGGCGGCCACGGTGAAGGCAGGGATGTCGAGGATCGTCAACGGCCCGCTCCCCGGCACGGCAAAGGCCTTTTTGACACCGGTCAGTTCGATCACCGGTGACGGGGTGGCAGTGGGTGGAGAGGCCGCAATATTCATTGCAACAGGATTGCAGAAAGGAGGAGGGCTGTCAAAAGGCACCCGCTCCGCCGATGTAATAGGTTGCCGCCGGGCCCGCCTTGTCGGTGGCGGCGTTGTAGCTGCCAAAGACGGTGAACCGCCGGTTGAGGTTGAGCACCATGCCGCCACCGAGAACGGTCTGGGTGGCCACCCGCGGCAGGGCCGCCTGATTCTGAAAGCCCTGCAGGAAGACCGCCAGCCGGTCGGTAATGCCCCGGGTGAAGGACCACTGCACGGTGTCGGTGAAGATCAGGCCGCCATTGGGGCTCTCCTCGGCGACCAGGCCGACGTTCCAGTTCACCTCCCAGCCCCAAGGCAGGGTGTTGAGGAAGAGCAGCGCGAAGCCGGGCTGGGTGCCGCCATCAAAGGCGGGACTGCCCCAGGGAGTCTGGATATAGACCTCGAGGCCGGTGGCCGGGATGAAGAGATCCTTGTTTTCGTCAAAGAAATGAATCTTGGTATCGAAGACGAGCGGGGAGAAGCCGGTGGTCGCCGGCTCGCCAAGTCCCGCATCGACCCAGGTCAGGCCGTTGCCGAACAGCCGGAACTCGACCCGGTCGGTGAGGCCCATCCGTAGCAGATAGTTCCAGTTGTAGCTTTCCGGCTGCAAGGTTCCGATGCTGCCGGTGTAGTTGACCGGGCTGGTCTCGAGATAGCTCCAGCCCCGCGGCAGGGTGTAGGGGCTGTTGGGAAAGTCGGATGAGTCGGGGCCCGGCTCGCGGATATCGGGTGCCGCCAGCGAGGTCCGTGGGTCGACCGGGTCGGAGAAGGCCCGGGCGAGCAACCGGGTCCAGGCCCGCGGGGCGTCGCGGTCGGGATCATCATCACCGGCCAGGGGATCTCCGTCGAGGTCGCGGGGATTGCGGCCCGGCAGGTAGGGCACACCGGCCTGCCGTAGGAAGGCGACCTGCCGGACGAGCCGGGTGAAGGGCAGCGGCGGCGGTGCGACCACCGGGGGACTGGCCTGCTCGGCGTTCGCCTCGTCAGGCGGTTCACTCGCCGCCACGGTGGGCAGCGGCGGCACTTCGTCATCGGCAATCGTTGGACGAAGGCCACAGACGATGCCGATCAGCAGGAGTTGGCAAAGCCAGCCGCCAAGGCGACGAAAATAGCCGGGCGATTGAGCCTGGGGGTGTGGCGCGTGTATAGTCCCGCCGGAAGAAGGTGGCGGTGGTGCCCGGAGGCACCCCGGCGGCCGCCCGGTTTGAGATCTCGTAGCAGGAGTTTTGCTGTGTCCATTCGCGTCGGCATCAACGGTTTCGGTCGGATCGGGCGGCTTACCTACCGGGCCATCTGTGAGAAGTTTGGCCTCGATGGCGATGTGCAGGTGGTTGCCCTCAACGACCTCACCGACGCCAAGACCAATGCCCACCTGCTCGCCTATGACTCCAACTACGGGCCGCTCAAGGCGTCGGTGGCAACCGACGGCAACGACCTGGTGGTCGATGGCCACACTATCAAGGTCTTCGCCGAGCGGGATCCTGGGGCGATCCCGTGGGGCTCGCAGGATGTCGACATCGTGGTGGAGAGCACCGGCTTCTTCACCGACGCCACCAAGGCGGTGGCCCACAAGCGGGACAGTGTGAAGAAGGTGGTGATCTCGGCCCCGGCCAAGAACGAGGACCTGACGGTCGTGCTGGGCGTCAATGACGGCATGTACGACCCAGCCAAGCACCACGTCATCTCCAACGCTTCCTGCACCACCAACGGCCTCGCGCCGGTGGCCAAGGTGCTGCACGAGACCTTTGGCATCGACCGCGGCCTGCTGACCACGGTGCATGCCTATACCAACTCGCAGAAGACGGTCGACACAGCCGCCAAGGACCTCCGCGACGCCCGGGCAGCCGCTCTCAACATCGTGCCTTCGGGCACCGGGGCGGCCAAGGCAGTCGGTCTGGTGATCCCGGAGTTGCAGGGCAAGTTCACCGGGATGGCCTTCCGGGTACCGGTGCCGACCGTCAGTGTGGTCGACTTCACCGCCATCCTCAACAAAGAGGCTTCGGCCGAGGCGATCAATGCCGCCATGAAGACGGCCGCCGAGGGTCCGCTGAAGGGCATCCTGCGGTACACCGATCTGCCGCTGGTCTCGACCGATATGAAGGGCGATCCTCATAGTTCGATCTTCTCTGCGGTCGATACGATCGGCCTGGGCAACTTCGTCAAGGTCGTCAGCTGGTACGACAACGAGTGGGGCTACTCCAACCGGGTCGCCGATCTGCTCAAGTTCCTTGAGGACAAGGGGCTCTAGGCGTCTGTCGGAATAAGGCACGGCGGCAGTGCAGGTTGCCGGGGCATGCCCCGGGGTAGTGGCATATTGAAGACCGTGGGAGGCAGCAGCCACAGGTTTTGCTGGTGCGCTGATTGAAACCGAGATCCGGGAAGCCCGGGCCGCGAGGTTTGATGTTGCGCTGAACGGCACCGAACTCCGGGAAGCCCGAGCTGGGCGTCGAGGGAATGGGTTTCCTGGCTCAACGCACGCTGGCGACAGCTTCGGCCTCAAGCTGGCTACCGTCGAATCGGGTCAACTGGGTGACCACCCGCACCTGGCGGCTGAGTGGTGCCGCGGCCGGCCAGGGCAGGACGAAGTGCAGCCCCCGGGCCCGCGATGTTCGCCGAAAATGACGCATCGCCTCGGCAGCAGGGATTGTCCAGCTGGCCAGCGGCTGCCCCGGGTCGGTCTGCTGGGCATCGTGCGGCGGTTCGTAGACTGTCACGGCGAGGTCACCGGCGACGGCCACCAGCCGTTCGTCGGCGTCCCGCGGTTCCACCACCAGGGTGAGCCCCTCCGATATCCCGTCGCCGTTGGCGTCGTAGCAGAGGGTCTTTGTTCGGTTGATCACCAGATGGCTCAGGGTACCCTCCCCGGCCACACTCTCCGAGAAGGAGAGCTGCCGGATCGGCCGGCCGGCACCGCGACTCCCCGAATCCTGCGGCAGTGGCGGCACGCCTTCGAGGGTCGGTGGCGCGATCCCACCGGGGTTCGGTAGTTTTTCACCACGGGCCCGGGGGCTGCCCGACCGCGATGCCGGGGGATTGAAACTGGGGCCGTCGTCGCCGCGACCGATCGACGGTAATTCGACGGCCGGCGGCACCAGCAGCGGCTCAGCGGGGGTCGGGCCGCGGGGGGGGCGGGAGCTGGTCGGGCCGGTCGGCATGCCGGCTGGGCCATTGTCAACAATGCCCAGCTGCCGCCGCAGCGAGGCGTTCTCGTCGCTCAACTGATCGAGCTGGTAGCACTTGTTTTCGAGTTTGTCCTGCAGGCAGTAGATCTGGTCTTCCTGCAGCCGCAGTTCGCGTTCAAGCAGTTGGCTGTGCACGTCGGTCTTGCAGCCGGGAATGAGTCCCAGCAGGCCGACGATGACAACCGTCGCTCCCCAGCCGACCATCGCGGCCGGCTGCCTTTCGCAATGCCTCATGACGCGCCTCCTTGCGCCCCACGCCGGACACCACCGGGGTCAGACCCCTGTTGGCATCTTCTCGATCACCTCGTCGATCAGCCGATAGTCGCACGCTTCCTGCGCCGACATGAACCGGTCCCGGTCGGTATCCTCCTCGATCTTCTCGAGGGGATGCCCGGTGTGCTTCAGCAGAATTGTGTTGAGCTTGCTCTTGATGTTTCGGAATTCCTTGGCGTGGATCATGATCTCCTCCGCCGTTCCCTCCATACCGGCCAGCGGTTGGTGAATCATGATCCGTGAGTTGGGCAGGGCCCGCCGCTTGCCGGCGGCACCGGCAGCCAGCAGCACCGCCCCCATCGAGGCGGCCTGGCCGATGCAGTAGGTCGCCACATCACAGGTGACGAACTGCATGGTGTCATAGATCGCCAGCCCGGCCGTGACGCTGCCGCCAGGCGAGTTGATGTAGAGATGAATGTCACTCTTGGGATCATCGGTCTGCAGGAAAAGCATCTGGGCCACGATGGCGTTGGCCATTTCATCGTTGACCTGCGTGCCGAGGAACACAATCCGGTCCTTCAGCAGCCGGCTGTAGATGTCCATCGCCCGCTCTTCGCGGCCGCTCTTTTCGATGACGTAGGGAATCAGGGGCATGCAACTAGGTTCCAGAGTCTGGGGAGAGGTCAGTCGAGATCGGGCTCTTCCTCGACCGGAGGCTTGCTGAGAATGTCGTCCACGATGCCATACTCCTTGGCCTCAGTGGCGTTGAGGTAGCGGTCGCGGTCGGTGTCCTTGGCAATCCGTTCGATTGGCTGGCCGGTGTGATTGGCGAGAATCTCGTTGAGGACGCTGCGGGTCTTGATGATCTCGTCAGCCTGAATCTCAATGTCACTGATCTGCCCGCCGACCTGACCGTAGGGCTGATGGATCATCACCTTGGCATGGGGCAGGGAGAACCGCTTGCCCTTCTCGCCGCCGGCAAGCAGCACCGCTCCACCGCTGGCCGCCAGACCCACGCAGTAGGTGGCCACCGGGCAGGAGAGGATCTGCATGGTGTCGTAGATCGCCATCGTGGCGGTGACGCTGCCACCTGGTGAGTTGATGTAAAAGTGGATGTCCTTGCGGCGGTTCTCGCTCTGCAGATAGAGCAGTTTCATCACCAGTTCGTTGGCATTGCCGTCGTAAATTTCTCCCTGCAGGAGAATGATCCGATTTTCCAGCAGCAGATCGCCAAGGGTCATCTGCCGCTGCCGCTGGTAGTCGCGGTGAGCACTGGCGGCGGCTGGGACAACTGGACCGGAGCTGGAAAACTGGGCAAACCGGGGGGCGGACATGAGCGGCTCTCGGGTGGGCAGCGGAAGAACGAACGAAGTCGAGTGATTACTCGGACTGGCTCTCGCGGGCAACGGCGGTTGTGGGAATTTCGTCTTCTCCCGCGGCCACCCCGCAGACCGCATGGTCGATCGCCTCGGCATCCGGCTTGGGAAATTCGAAGGGAAGGTCGGTGAATTTCGCCTCGGACGTGATCAGATCGATCGTCTTGCGTTCGATGATCTGGTTGCGGAGGACGTCCATCAGCCCGCGGCGCTCCAGGCTGGCTCGTACCCGGCGGGGCGACTCGCCCGACTGGTCGGCAATCGCTCTGATCTCAGCGTCGTAGTCAGCCGGTGAATCAGCCACGTTTTCGGCCTCGGCGATCTTTTCGAGGATGAAGTGTTCTTTGAGTGACCGGGCGGTGCTGGCCATCACCGACTGCCGCAGTTCGTTGACGTAGCGGCGGATTGAGTCGTCGTCGAAGCCACTGCGGCGGAGCTCAAGGATCGACCGCTCCAGCTCCCGCTGGCTCTGCCGCCGGAGCAGTTCCGGGGGAAGCTCCCAGGTTGCCGAGGCGGTCAGCGAGGCCGATACCTGCTGCCGTACCTGCTTCCGCTGGTGCCAGCCGAGCTGGTTCTCCAGCTGTTTGCGGATCGCCTCCCGGAGTTCGTCGGAGGATTCAAAGTTGCCCAAGTCACCAAGCAGCTCAGGCGTCAATTCGGGCATTTCGAACCGTTTCAGATCGAGCAGTTCAAGTTCGATGGTGACCGGCTGGCCCCGCAGTTCCTCGACAGCGGCCTCAGCGGAGACGGTCAGCTCACCGCTGACGGACTCCCCCACCTTGGCCGTGGCCAGGAGGTCGGCAAAGCCGTCGAACTCGGCGTCGGCCAGTGACAATTTCGGCCGCACGACTATCTCCATCTCCTCGGCGTGCGAGAGCAGTTTGCCGTCGGCAGCGGTAAATCGCAGATTGGCAACCACCAGGTCGCCCAGAACCGGGGAGCCCTTGGCTGGCACCAGCCGGCCCCGTTCCCGCAGCAGATTGGCCATCGCCTCATCGATATCGGCATCATCGATGTCGCGGGCGGGCCGCTTGATCGCCAGACCCTTCCACTGCGGCATCTCGAATTCGGGCCGGACCTCAATGGTGAACTCGAAGGTCATCGGGCCATCATCGGGCAGGATGACCGCCGCGATGTCGAGATCAGGCTCGCTGATCGGCGCGAGCTTTTCCTGCTCCGTCACCCGGCTGAGAGCGTCGTTGAGCAGTTTCGAGCGGATCTGATCGTTGAGTTCAGTCTTGAACCGGCTCCCGACGAGCTTTCGAGGGGCCCGGCCGGGGCGGAAGCCGGGCAGGAGCGCGGTCGGCATCAGATCGCCCACCGCCTCTTCGTGGTAGCGATCGATCTCCTCCCGAGGAATCGAAACCTGCACCTTGCGTTGGCAGGTCGAGAGTTCTTCAACCGTGACGTCGAGCTTGAGAGTCTGCGGTTCGAGGACGGCTGAGGATTCGTCTGACATCAGATTCGCTGTGGGGAAGAGGGAGGGAAGGAAGGGGAAGCGAAACGAGAGCCGTTGGCCGACAACTCTTGGCAACAGTTTGTCCGAACCGGGTTCGGGACGGCTGAAGCCCACCGGAGATTCCAGCGGCGGCCACAGAGCGACTGGGCCGCTGGACCGTCGTGGCAGAACCACCGGCAGAGCGGGTGATGGGATTCGAACCCACGACAACCACGTTGGCAACGTGGTGCTCTACCAACTGAGCTACACCCGCATGCACACACTTTCGGTGGTCGCGGGCCCGAAAGCAAGCCCTGCCACCGCCGAAAACCCCGTGAGTATAGCGCCTGAACGGGTCGTCGCAAGGTCGGCGGGCGTCGGCATTTGGAAAAGCTGCCCCGAGGAGGAATAATCGGCACTCAGGTTTCCTTCGGGATGGTTGGGCAGACTGATGAAATTACGGCTGCGGTTCAAATCGAAGACAGGGAAAAACCCCAAAACGTTCGAGCTGAAGCTGCCGCTGGTGATCGGCCGTGGCGAAAAGGCCAGCTTCCGGATTCCCCACGGGCGGATCAGCCGGCGGCACTGTGAGTTGCTCGAGGAGAACGGCACGGTCTACGTCCGCGACCTCGGGTCGACCAACGGCACCATGCTCAAGGGCACCATGCTGCCGAGCCGCACCAAGACCCGGGTGCCGCCGGGCAGCATGCTCTCGCTGGGTGGGCTTGCCTTTCGGGTCGATTACAAGGGGCCGGCCGCCCAGCCGGTGGCCGCCGAGGCCGAGGCGATCGACTTCCTTGAGGCCGAACCGGAGGCGGAACTGCTCGAGCCCGTGTTCGAGGCAGAACCGCTCGACTCCCTCGTAGAACTCGAGGCTGATGCTGCCGCTGAGCTGGAGGCCGATCCATCGGCGTCGCTCATGGAACTCGAGGTCGACGAGGCGGTGGAACTGGAGGTTGAACCGCTCTCCGCAGCAGCTGCCGATGACTTTTTCCTCGATCCGGATGATGATCTGCCCGAGGCCGAGGCTGCTGCAGAGCCGCTGGAGCCACTCGTTGAGCTTGAGGCTGATGACCCGGCCGAACTCGAGGCCGAACTCGAGGCCGATGCGGACGATGGGCCGGCTGACGGCGGTCCTGCCGATGACGATGACCTCGATGATTTTCTCAAGGATTTCTAAACCAGCCTGGTTCGCACGCCCATGCCCGAGCAACCCTCTCGCCGGCTCACCATCCGTGATCTGGCCGCCGCCAAGCAGGCTGGCCGACCACTGAGTATGGTGACCGCCTACGACTGGCCGACCGCCCGACTGGTCGATGCCGCCGGTGTCGACTGCGTGCTGGTCGGTGACAGTGTGGCGATGGTTATCGCCGGCCGGCCGACCACGATCGCCGCGACGATCGACCAGATGATCTATCACGGCGAGATCGTCGCCCGGGGGGTGTCACGGGCCCTGGTCGTGGTCGATCTCCCGTTCCCGCTCCAGCATCTGGGCATCCGCACCGCCGTCGAATCGGCCGCCCGGATCCTGCAGGCGACCGGCTGCCAGGCGATCAAGCTCGAGGGCACTGCCGGCCAGCGGGAGGTAATCGCCGCCATCGTGGCGGCCGGCATTCCCGTGATGGGCCATGTCGGACTGCGGCCGCAGGCGGTGCACCAGTTGGGTGGTTATCGGGTGCAACGGGATCGTGACCAGCTCATGGCCGATGCGGTTGCCGCAGCCGAGGCGGGGGCCTGCGGCGTAGTGCTGGAGTGCATCCCCGCCGCTGTTGCTGCCGGCATCACCGCCAGCCTGCCGGTCCCGACGATCGGGATCGGCGCGGGACCAGAATGCGATGGGCAGGTGCTTGTGCTGCACGACCTGATCGGGCTGTCACTCGACAAGGTGCCCCGGTTCGTGCGGCCCTATGCCGACCTCAAGGGGGCTGTCACCGCTGCCGTCACTGCCTGGCGACAGGATGTCGAGGCCCGCCGCTTCCCGGCCACTGCCGAAACCCCAGCCTGACGTTGCCCGCGCTACGGTAGCACGACCTCGTCAGAGATCACCACCGGCCGGCTGGCCCGGACCGGTTGGGGCATGCCGGCCTCGGTCGGCATCATGCCGCCCGCCATCGGCATGCCGCCGCCACAGCTGTTGCAGGGGTCGACCGGTCCGCAGGGCGGACAACCCGGGGCGCTGCAGGGCCGCATGGCAGCCGGCCCCGCCATTGCCGGAGGGAGCGCTCCGGCAGGCGTGAAGCCCGGTGGCAGGTGACCAAAGCACCGCTCGTATTTCCAGACTTCGAAAGCGATGTACCGCTCCGAAAGCGACTTGCAGCCGGTGAGCCCCGCGGCGGCCAGCACAACTGGCACGCACGCCAAGGCCCGGCAGATCCACTGCGTCCTCCGCATCGATCCGTCCTCCTGAGACAGGCGAACCGAAAGCGGGTCGCCAGGGTGTGGATGGGTCGGCCCACGGCACCTTCCGTGAGGCCTCGCAACCCTACACCATGGCCGGAGCGCGGCAAGAAAAGCCCAAAAAAATTCAAGTCCGGGCCGTTCCGGCCCAGCCTATCCCGGCGGGATCAGCCCTTCCGGTGGCGAATTTTGGCCCGCATCCGCCGCTTCTTCTGCCCCAGTTTCCGCCGTCCCTTGCCCGATTTTTTCACTCCCATTGACCGTTCTCCATTGGTGATTCGGTGTCTTTGTCCAGCAGGTCCCGGCCGCCCGGCCGTTGGCCGGGCCGAATGATCCGAGCCGATCAGGTATTAGAATGCTCCTCGCTGTCATTGCAAGTTGCGACAGTCCCTGACCCGCCGGTTCCAGCGGCAGATCCGCCATGATCGTCTTTTTCCCCACCTATGCCCGCAGGATCGACCAGACGGGCGGCTGGCGGGTCACCGTCAGCGGCATGGTCTCGCGGCCCCTGCCGCCAGCCAGCCGGCGGCGATCCGTGGCCGTCGCCGTCTTGAAACGGCTGCTGCATCTCGATGAGGCCCAGCTGTCGTCAGAGATTTTCCAGGACCGGGCCGAGGCCTTCCTGTTCCAGCGGATTGCCGGCCAGGCGGTCCAGATTCGTCTGGGTGAACGGGTTCTCAGCGTCGGGGTGTCGGATCGGGCCGGCCATTTTGAACACAGCTTTGACCTCGATGAGACCACCAGCGCCGCGGTTGCGACAGCCACGCCCGGTGGTTGGCGGCTCCCCTTCAGCCTGGTGACCGATCGGCATGAGCCAACCATTGCCGAGCCGGTCTCGGGTCAGGTGCAGTTGATCGACCACGAGGGGCTGTCGGTCATCTCCGATATCGACGACACCATCAAGGTCACCAACGTCGCCGACCGCCGCGAACTCCTCGCCAACACGCTACTGCGGGAGTTCACGGCCGTACCCGACATGGTGGCGGCCTACCGTGACTGGTCGCTGCGTGGCGTCGCCTTTCACTACGTATCGGCGAGCCCCTGGCAGCTGGCCGTGAGTCTGCGGCGGTTCTTCGACAACGTCGGCCTTCCCGATGGCTCCATGCACCTGAGGCTGTTTCGACTGAAAGACTCGACACCGCTGGGCAGGATCCCCTCATCCAAGCGTTCCAAACGGGCGGCCATTATCCGGATCTGTGACCATTTTCCTCGGCGACGATTCATCCTCGTGGGGGATTCTGGGGAGCGTGACCCCGACGTCTATGCCGCTGTCGTCAGGCAGCGGCCAGCCCAGATCGCCGGAGTGGCCATCCGCCGGGTCGCCAGCAGTACGCCGTGGCCGAAGGTGGAGCAGCGGCTGCAGCAGCTCGCCGGGCTGCTGCCGGCTGGTGGCGTGCGGGTCTTCACTGCCGCTGAAGAGCTGGCCGACCTGCTTCCCAAGCAGCCGGCACCACCGGCCGGCTACCAGGGGCTGTCGAAGGCATTTTGAAAGTGCTCCACCAGCGGCCGGGGCTGCCGCAGCCGCCAGCGGGCCTCAGCCGCTCCGGCCGTGAAGGTCACGGTCACCACATCGATTCGAACCGAGCAGTCCTCCAGCCGGTGCCGGCGGATGTAGGCGTTGGCCAGATCGACCAACCGCCGCTGTTTCTTCTGATCGATCGTCTCGACCGGATGGCCGTGGGCGGTGCTGCTGCGGGACCGCACCTCGACAAAGACGACCGTGCGGCCATCGAGGGCAATGATGTCGATATCACCGCGAAGCACCCGTTCGCGGCGGCTGATGATCCGGTAGCCCAGCCGCTTGAGATAGCGGGCGGCTTCGTCCTCGCCCCGCTGGCCGAGTTCAGCCCGTCCGGCCACCGTGCTGCTCCAGAGAGAATGAGCCCGGGGAACAGCCGCCCGCGCATTTGTTCCCGCGACAGGGCTGTCCGTAATCAGCCTTTGACGGCAGCCTGCTTGGCAGCTGCATCGGTCCGCCGCTCCCGCAGCCGCACTGCCTTGCCGACCCGATCCCGGAGATAGTAGAGCTTCGCCCGCCGGGTCACGCCCGACCGCTTCACCTCAACCTTGGCGATCTTCGGTGAGTGCAACGGAAACTTCCGCTCGACACCTTCACCAGCGACGATTCGCCGAACGGTGAACATCTCGCGACTACCGGAACCACTGCGGGCGATGACGACGCCGGTGAAGACCTGGATGCGTTCTTTGTTGCCCTCGAGAATCCGGTTGTGGACATCGACGGTGTCGCCAATCTCGAAGTGATCGACCTCAGGTTTGAGGCTGGCGGCTTCGACCTGGGCGAGAATCTGTTGACTCATGGCTGGGCTCCTGGCAGTGGGGGTGGCTGAAATGGGAAAGTGTGGGTGGATTGATCGCTACGGCAGTTCAGAATCACTGGCTGCAGGGGAATGTTGCCGGCGGCGGGTGGCGTTGAGGGCCTGTTCGTGCCGCCAGGCAGCGATCCGGCGGTGGTCCCCGGAGAGCAGCACCTCCGGCACCTGCAGGCCGCGGAATTCACGGGGCCGGGTGTACTGTGGGCCTTCGACCAGCCGATCGGCTCCGGAGAACGAGTCATCATCAGCACTCGCCTCATCGCCGAGGACTCCGGGAATCAGCCGCGTGACCGCTTCGATCAGCACCATGGCGGCAACCTCGCCGCCCGAGAGGACATAGTCGCCAATCGAGATCGCCTCGGGCTTGAGCGTGTCGGCCACCCGCTGGTCGAATCCCTCATAGCGGCCGCAGAGCAACACCAGTCGATCGCGGCCGGCCAGTTCTTCAACCAGTCGCTGGGTCAGCGGCCGGCCGGCCGGGGTGAGCATCACCACGTGGGGATCTGCGGCGGCGGCGGCCTCGGCAAGCACCGACTCGACGCATTCCACCACTGGACCGGGCATCAGCAGCATGCCTGGACCACCGCCGTAGGGCTTGTCATCGACCTGGCGATGCACGCCGGCGGCGAAGTCACGGATGTTCCTCAGTCGGATCTCGAGCAGCCCGGCAGTCTGCGCAGCACCGAGCAGGCTTCCCTCGAGGAAGCCCCGGAACATCTCGGGGAATAGCGTGACGACGTCGATTCGCATCGTTCGAGCCGCATTGGCCTCACTCGGATGGGCTACTCGGACTTGGTCTCGCCCGCGGTCGGCTCGGCTTCGGCAGCGGGCGGGGCGGCCTCGGCGGCCGGCTCTGCTGCGGTTTCCGCAGCCGGCGTTTCACTGGCTGCCTCAGCGGCGGCTGCAGCTGGAGTCTCTGGCGCCGCCTCAGCCGGGGCCTCGCTGGTGGCCGTCTCGGCGGCGGCTTCTGCGGTCGCCTCGGTTTCGGCTGCCGGCTCTTCCGGCTGCTTCGGCACGAAGACCGGCTCACCAGCCTCCGGGACGATCCGCGGCATTGAAAGCTTGGCGCGGGCCTCTTCCATCTCTTTGAGATGCGTGCCACTCGAGCCAAACTTCTTGATCAGCACCCGCACCTTGTCGCTGGGCTGGGCACCGACGCCCAGCCAATAATCGACCCGGGCGGCGTTGAGGGTGCAGCGGGCATTGGTGTCGCCGACACTGGGATCGTAGGTGCCCAGTTCCTCGATCACCCGACCGTCACGGGGGTTCCGGCGGTCAGCCGCACAGATCCTGTAGAAGGGCCGATGGGTCCGTCCCATCCGCTTCATTCGAATCACCACTGCCACGGTATCAACTCTCCAGGGATGGGCGGCCCGCCGGCAGAGAGTCGGCGGCCGCTGACTTGCGTGTTCGGTTCAGGGAGCCGCGACCGGCTCACCCGATCCAGCGAGTCCTCTAAGGTACACCAGTTTCGGGGGCAGAAAAGCGGGGGACCGTCTTTTTCACCAAATTCATCCGGCCCGGGGGCCACGACCAATCAGTCGCGTACACCGCGTTTGCGGCGGCGGGCCTCTTTTTCCCGCTGCTTTTTCAGCTTTCGCCGCTGCTCGGCGGTCAGCCGTTTGCCGGTGTCGCCCTTGGGGCGGCCGATCCGGCCGGCCGGGTTGGCCATGGCAGTCTGGAGCTTCTGCACCTCCCGCATCCGCTCCCGCATACCGAGGCCGGCCATGCCCTTCATCATCGAGGCCATGCCGTCAAACTGCTTGACCAGATCGTTGACCTCCTGGGGCTGCACCCCCGCCCCGGCCGCAATCCGCCGCCGCCGTGACTGGTCGATGTTCCGGGAAGGGTTGCGTCGTTCCTCGGGAGTCATCGAATCGATGATCCCAAAGAGCCGGTTGACGTCCTTGTCGAGATCCGCGTCGCCGAGCATCTCTTGCATGCCCCCCATCCCGGGAATCATGCCGAGCACCTTGCCCAGCGGGCCGAGCCGCCGGGTCTGGAGCATCATCTTCTTGAAGTCCTCCAGGGTGAACTCGCCCGACTTGAGGCGTTCCTCCTGCCGCTGCATCTCGTCCTGGTCGAACTTCCGCTGCGCCTCTTCGACCAGGCTGAGCACGTCGCCCATGCCGAGAATCCGGCCGGCCAGCCGTTCGGGATGGAACTCCTCGATCGCCTCGACACCCTCGCCGGTGCCCATGAACTTGATCGGCACGCCGGTGACACTCTTGACCGACAACGCCGCCCCGCCGCGGGCGTCGCCGTCGAGCTTGGTCATGATGACGCCGTCGATCTCGAGGGCCTCGTTGAAGGCCCGGGCGCTTTCAACGGCATCCTGGCCGGTCATCGCATCGACCACCAGGAACACCTGGTCGGGTGAAACCGTCCGGTCAATCCGGGAGAGCTCCGCCATCAGTGCTTCATCGATTGCCAGCCGCCCAGCGGTGTCGAGGATGACGACTGCAGCGCCCTTCTGTTTGGCCTGGGCCACGCCCGCCTTGCAGACGGCGACTGGGTCGGTCTGGCCGTCGGGGGTGTGAACCGGCACGCCAATCTGGCTGCCGAGGACTGCCAGCTGCTCGATGGCCGCTGGCCGCTGCAGGTCGGCCGCGACCAGCATCACGTCCCGGCCCTGTTCCTTGATCCGGCGGGCCAGCTTGCCGCAGGTGGTGGTCTTGCCGGAGCCCTGCAGGCCGCAAAGCATCAGCACCGTCACCTCACCTGAGCGGAAGGGGATGGTGTGGTCCACCGGTCCCATCAGGTTGACCAGTTCGCGGTGGACGATGCCGACGAGCTGCTGGGCCGGATCGAGCGATTCCAGCACCCTTTCGCCGACAGCATCGGCGGCGACCCGGTCGAGAAATTCCTCGACGACATCGTAGGCGACGTCGGCCTCGAGCAGGGCGGTGCGGACCTCGCCCAGGCCCTCCCGCATGTTGGCTTCGCTGAGCTTGCCGCGGCCGCGGAGGGACGTCAGGGCCGAGGTGAGCGACTTGGAGAGATTTTCAAACATGCCGCGGAGTATAGCTGCCCCGGGCGGCAGGAAAGGGGGCAAGCTCCCCGCGACGATGGGCCGCTCGAATCGGGAGCGATCACACGGTGTGTCGCATGGCCCGATGCGTGGCCGGCAAGAGCGGCACATCGTCGCGGGGAGCTCAAAGGGACTGTCAGGCCGATCCGTCGGGGCGGGCCGGCTGTGGATCAGGAATCAGGAAAAGGTGCCGGGCTCACCCATGGTTGGGCCGGGGCTGATGACGGTGCCGCCTTCGATCACGCCCTCACAGCAGGGGGCGGGGCTGCCGCAGGGCTCGCAGCAGGGGGCGGCCTGACAAGGATCGCAGGGGGTGCCGCATTCCTGCCGGTAGATTCGCCGGCCGGTGTTGCGGAACTCCATAAACGAGGGCCGACGGCAGCTGTTGCCAGCACAGCTACTGCAGCCGGGCAGCGTGGCGAGGCAGCCGACGGCGGCAAGCAGGCAGACGACGCGGAACATAGGACAGGACTCCGGGGGGCGACAGGTTCGCGGGGCCGTGGGAGTAGCCGTGAACGATTCACGATCTGCTCTCGCAAGGCTTCAGCCAGTGGGCTGACTGTGGGCCGCTATCGAACCGTACCCCATGGTTGGTGCGCGTGACGGCAACTTTTTGCCCGCCCGTCCAGAAATGCGTGCTACGGTTGTTCGGTGTCGGCAAACTCTGCCGCCACCGCATTGTTTGTCACGGCCGCGGGCAGGTTGGCTGCTGCCCGCGGTGGCACCGTTTCCACATTCCTTATCGTGTCCATTGCCAATGTCCCTTTGCCGAATGAGAACATTGCGACTGCTGCCCCACCGGGACGGTCGGCTGCTGATGGGTGGGCTGCTGCTCGCCGTGGTTGTCCTCGCCGGCCAGCAGGCCGCGGCTGCCGGCCTGACCGACTGCCAAGCGGCACGGCGACCACCCCGGTCGCGCCCTGAGAATCTCGCCTGCCAGGAACCATGTCCGGCCGATGTCTGGGTGCTGAACACCCGGCGGCTGCCTGGAATCTGCCGGCTGCCGGAGACGGCCCACCCCGGCGTCGAACGCTATGAACCGGCCGGACGCTGTTGGCTGCCGGCCGACCTCGGTGGACTGGTTGGCGGCAAACAACCCCTCGTCATTTTCCTGCATGGCAACCGCTATGACCCCGGCTCGGCGAAACAGCAGGGCCTGCAGCTGGCCCGGCGGTGTACCGGCCTGTGCGGGCCGGCCAATGCCCAAACCCTGATCTATTCCTGGCCCAGCCAGCAGGACGGCCGGCTGCTGAAGGACGGCCGGATTAAGTACCGCCGCTGCTATACCGAGGGCTACTACCTGGCCTGGCTACTGGGGCAGATCGACCCCGACCGGCCGGTGGTCTTTGTCGGCTACAGCTTTGGTGCCCTGATCACCCTCGAGGCCCTCGATAACCTGCTGCATGCCGAACAGGCCGGGCTGCCGGTGAGCCCCTGGCGGCATCGTTCGGGTGAGACCCGGCTGGTCTTCATCGCTCCGGCAGTCCGCTGCGATGCCTTCGCCCCCTGCGGGCCCTACCGAGACACCCTCGACTGCGTCGACTGCCTGTCACTGACGATCAACTCGCAGGACAACGCGCTCCGGTTCTTCCACATACTTGACCAGTACACCAAGGTCGATGCCCTGGGGCACACCGGGATGCCGCGGCGGTGGGTGCCGGCGGAGGTGGCCTATTCGGCTATCAACGCTTCTCCGATCATCGGCCGTGAGCATGGTTTCCCACTCTATCTGCGATCGACCACGCTGATGCGGCGGATCTGTGCCGATAGTTACGGTGAGATCATCGACGCGCCGGTTGCCGAGCCGACGCCAGCAGCACCGCTTGATACGGCTACGGTTTCTCAGGCGGCCCGGGTGCAGCTGGCTGCCTCGTCGGACTGACGGGCGGCGACCATCCGCCGCACCAGTTCGGGCAGCTGAACGGCTGCCGTCCAGCCGAGCCGATTGCTCGTCTCCGTGACCGAGGCCAGCGGATGCGAGCCATCGTGGGGCCGGACGAACCGTTCGTCGCGGATGACATGGTCCCGCCAGTCGAGGCCGACAGCCCTGAAGGCGGCGGCCACGAACTCCTCCAGCCGGTGCGGCCGGCCGGTGGCCAGGATGAAGTCTTCAGGTGTGTCGCGGCTGAGCATCTGCTGCATCGCCACCACATATTCCGGGGCCCAGCCCCAGTCCCGCTGCATCGAAAGGTCACCGAGGTGGAGCTCCTGTTGGCGACCCGCGGCAATCTCGCAGGCCCCCGCCACGATCTTCTGGGTGACGAACCGCTCGGGCCTCAGCGGGCTCTCATGATTGAAGAGCACGCCGGTGCAGGCAAAGAGTCCATGCTTGCGGCGGTATTGCTGGACGATCCGGAAGGCTGTCGTCTTGGCCAGGGCGTAGGGATTCTGTGGATCGAGCCGGGAGTGGCAGGTGACCGGGGCCGACTGGCTGGTGCCAAAGATCTCGCTGCTGCCGGCGACGAACAGCCGGGGCGGTACCGCCGCGGTTCGGACGGCCTCGAGCAAGAGCAGCGTCGAGGTGGCAATGCTCTCGAACGTCTCGGCCGGCTGGTCGAATGACATTGCTACGGACGACTGGCCAGCCAGGTGATAGATAGTCTCGGGCCGCTCGCGTTCGATCAGGTTCACCAGCGGTTCGGCTGCTGACAGCGAGGCCGGCTCAATCACAACTCGCTGGTCGATCCCCAGCCGCCGGAGGCCGGTGAGCCGCTCTGGTGTGGCCTCTCGGCTGGTGCCGAGAACACGATAGCCGAGTCCCAGCAGATGGGCGGCAAGGTAACAGCCGTCCTGGCCGGTGATGCCGCAGATCAGGGCGGTACGACGCTGGGCGTGAGGGGGGTTCATCCCGGGACAGTAGCAACCGCAGCCCCGCTGGCGAAACGGTGATTTTCGCAGTGTGAAAGGGGCCGCAGGGCACTCACAAGCCTGCAGCCTGTTCCAGAAACCAGCGGGCGGTCGCCGCCAGGCCTGCTTCCAGATCAGTCGTCGGTCGCCAGGCGAGTACCTCGGCAGCACGGTCGGCGGCAACGAGGTTTGAGCGGAGGTCACCAGCCCGGGCCGGGCCGTGACCGGGCGGCGGGAGTGCCGCGGGCCGGCCGGCGGCTGCCAGCAAGCCGGCCATTTGGTTCCGCAGCACGTCTTCCAACTGATTGACGTCGGTGCCAATGCCGGTGCCGATGTTCAGGCTGACCAGCTGGCCCGGCGGCACTGCGGTGTCGCCCAGGGTGAGGGCCGCCAGATTGGCGGCGGCCACATCAGGCCCATAGACATAGTCCCGCACGTAGCGGCCGTCGCCATTGATCCGGGCCGGCTCACCGGCGAGCAGTTTCTTGCAGAAGATGGCGACGACGCCGGCCTCGCCATGCGGGTTCTGCCGGGGCCCGTAGACGTTGGAGTACCGCAGGGCGACGGCGACCAGGCCGTGTTCGCGGGCGTAGAACTCCAGGTACTTTTCCCCCACCCACTTGGTGATGCCGTAGGGGCTGATCGGGTTGGCAGGGGTGGTCTCCGGGGCCGGCTCGGTGACGTCCCCGTAGAGCACGCCACCGGAGGAGGCGAAGACAACCCGCTTGCAGCCGCTGGCGACCGCCGCGTCGAGGACGTTGAGCAGGCCGATGCAGTTGACCTCGGCGTCGAACCGCGGCTCGCGGACCGAGCGGCTGACCGACATCTGGGCTGCCTGATGGCAGACGGCATCAGGTCGTTCGGCAGCGAATACCTTAGCAACGGCGGCGGTGTCGCGGATGTCGACCTGATGCAAGGGTATGCCCGCCGGCAGGTTATCGGCCGAGCCGCTGGAAAGGTCGTCGAGCACGGCAACTGCATGGCCGGCAGCCAGCAGGGCGTCCGCAATGTGGCTCCCGATAAAGCCGGCACCGCCGGTGACGAGGGTTTTCATGGGTATCTGAGTTGCTGGAACGACACACGATCACCTAGGGTTTGCTTGCGCGCGATCTGAACGACACGGCTTTTGAGGCTGCCCTTCATCGCCGGAGAGGCCTGTACCATGCTACCGAATGTTCTTGGCGTGGCCGAATAGCCGGAGCCACAAATTTTTTCTCATCGACAGAATCCTGGTGAGGCGAAGTGAGCAAGTCACAGTCAGCTTCCTCACGGCGCCGAACTCCGGTGGGCTTCAGTGCATTCTGTCATGATCCGCTTTCAGGGCTGAAGTGATCGACAGCCGCGATGCCATTTATGGATAAACCGATGAAGCGAGCAATCCTGCTGGCACATTATGACCGGGACGGAATCATCGATCCCTACGTGATCGTCGCTGCGAAGGAATACCGCCGATTCGCAGATACGCTCGCCCTCATCTCGGTGAGTACCCGGGTGCTGCCGACCGAACTCCACGGGGTCGTCGATTATTTCGTTCCCCGCGAAAACATCGGCTACGACTTTGGCAGCTGGAAAGCGGGCCTCGAAGCCATCGGCCCGCCGTCCGACTTTGACGAGATCATCTGCGTCAATGACAGTGTGTATGGACCGCTGTTCGACCTGGCTCCGGCGATCACCAGTCCGCAGCATCGCGACGCAGACTTCTGGGGCATGACAATCTCGGCCGCCGTGGAGCCCCATGTGCAATCCTGGTTCTTCGCGATGCGGTCGCGGGTCATTCAGTCCGAGTCCTTCAAGCGATTCTGGGATTCGTGCGGCAGTGACCTCTCCAAAGAGCAGATCATAGCCCAGCGTGAGATCGGTTTTTCCAAGACCCTTTGCGACGCTGGTTATCACGTCGCTGCCGCCTACGACGGACGAGATGCGTTGCCGGCCACGGTTGCTGAAAGAAAAAAACACTCCGCGTGGTTTTCCCCGTGGCGAACACGACAGCACCTCCGGAAGTCACGAGCCCAAAAGGCGCCGTTCAACCCGAGTGAGCTCTTTTATGAGCGGCTCTGGGACGCGGGCGTCCCGTTCCTCAAACGCCGAATTTTTACAGCCAATTTCTATCGACTGAACTTGTCTCGGGTGCTGGCTGACCTGCGCCGTCTTTCTCCCCGCTGGGCGGACCTGATTGCCAACCATCGTCGCCGCGTTGAGCGGAAGCCCTAGCTGTCCGTGGAAAAAGCCATCCGTGGCCTTTGCCCGCGAATGCGGGCGAACGCGAGTCCACTATCGCA
>CBFIHA010000030.1:0-40514 GCA_965662195.1 uncultured Pirellulales bacterium | reverse complement strand
GCCGAGAGATTGGTCCAGTCCTCGACCTTTTTGTAGTAGTTGGCCCGATCCCACAGCAGTGTCACCGCGATGTTCTTCAGGCCGAGGGTCGCCAGCCGCATCGTTTCGCTGGTCGGGTCGATCTCACCCAGATCAGCCTGCGACAGCTGCGCCTCGGCCCGCAACTGGGCCAGTTGGCCGCCCGCCGATGAGGCATCCCGCGGCTGGCTGAGTGCCGACAGCGGAACCAGCAGGACCGCGATCAGCACGAGCGTCACAAGCGTTTCGGGCCGCAGCCCAAGCCAGGCGGCCTTTTCCCTGCGAACTGTCGGGCGGGTTTCGGTTCCGTGGGTCATGATGCCACCTCCCGGGATTTCAGGCAGAACGCTCCGGCGACGAAGAACGCCACCAGATAGCCAAGGGTCTCAGAGCCGTGTGCGGCCAACAGGTCGAGCGGGATGTCGAAGCCGCCGGCGACGAAATCGCTGGTGCCCAGACTCGACAGCGAGGGAAACAACGAGGCCGCCAGCCGCATCGGGGCCAGCAAAAAGGTGTCGGCCGTCTTCATCGCAGTCACCAGCGGTGACTGCTCCAGGTCGACGGTGATACTCGCCTGGGTGACGAGGCGATAGAGCGACTCGATCGGACCGCCGCCGGGCATCTCCTTGGTGTTGCCGGTCAGTTGGGCCTCGAAGAGCCGCTGGATGAACTCCCGGAACTGGCCCACCATCACCACTGAGAGCGTCGCCAAAAGTGCGACCGGGCCGGCCAGGAAGGTACTGAACATGACGCCGATCGCGGTGACCAGCAGCATGGAGAACCAGATCCCGAGACAACTCTTGGCGTAATTGAGGGCAAAGGTGCCGCTGCCGCTGCGAAGATAGAAGTCAGCCTGGGCGACACCGTAATACTGTGCCGGTTCAAGGCACTGCAGCACCACCTCGACCCGCCCCCCCGAGACGATGTCGGCGAACAGATCGACCTGCCGGGTACCCCCATCGGCCGACGTGGCAGCAAGGGTTCGGGGGATCAGCAGCGAGTCGATCGTGAACTCTTTGGCCGTGAAATAGAACGGGTCGCTCTGGAGGCCGCTGGTCGGGTTCCGGACCCGCACACTGCCGGCGATTCCTTTTTCAATGTCGCCCTTATAGGTCCGGAAAACCCGGACAAGCATCTCCAGTGGCAGCCCCTCGGGGAATTCTGCCGGATCAATCCGCTCGAAGGTCCAGATCGCGGCGGCTAGCGACCCCCCCTCGATGTACTGGCGGTAGGACCATTCAGCCCCGACACTGATGCCCTTGTCACTGGGCCGCCCCTCGCGGTCGAGAAACCGCAGTTTGCCGCGGAGTGGCCGCCGGGCTTCCAGCAGGCCCTCGACCGGGCCGAGCGTGTATTCGGCTGTCTCACCCTCACCGGCGACCCGCCGCACACTGTGCCGGTGCCCCTGGGTGGTGTCGGTCGACCCATTGCCGTCGGGGTCGAGTTCCACCCGGTGCCGATGGCCGCGGTCGAGGCTGGTCCGCCCTTCGTAGCCGACCACCCGGCCGTCCTCCAATCGGTCGGCCAACAGATCGACCGCTTCCAAGCCATGAGAATGGCTGACGCTCCGCACTACGAAGGCCCAGCCGACAAATCCCATGATCGCCAGCAGACCAGTGCCGACGGTCGCAAATCCAAGAATCCGGCCAAGCACGATCTCGCCGGTCCGCACCGGCTTGGTGGTGACGGTCTGAATCGCCTTCGCCTTGAAGTCAGCCGGCAGGCTGAAGACCGACAGCACCAGCACCACGAGACAAACAAGCAGATTGGTTGCCGCCAGAATGAAGCCCAGATAGAGCTTGCCCGGGTTCACGCTCTGGGGATCGAGAAACCAGCCGGCGAACAGCACGATCAGGGCAAACAGCCCCAGGACCACCAGCACGTTTCGCCGCAATGACTCTTGAATCGCCAGCCTGGCGAGGGCCCAGACACGACGGCCCGACATGCCGGCCAGATCGGCCACTCCCGCCAGCACGCCGCGGTAGACCCGGTCACCAGCAGTCAGCGGCCCCGACGCCGCCGACAGCGACAACCAGGCCAGCAGGGCGGCAAAGACTGCCACCAACGCCACGATCAACAAGTAGGAGACGGCAGCTGGCCCCAGCCAGGCCGCAAATGCCGGAATTTCCTCTTCAAGAACCATCTGATGTCTGCCCGTGTGAAGACCAAATGTTATGGATGTTCCGAAAGCCGATTCCCCGGCCCGCTGCTCACAGGGCAGTCATCCGCCGCGGGAGCAATCGGAAAGCCGCGGCCCAGCCTAGCCGCCCCCAGGCTCGTCCTGCCGCTGTCTGGCCCGTCTGCCCGGCCGGGCCTCGGTGTCCCTGACAACCTCGAGGAACAGATCTTCGAGGGTGGTCGTGGGACTGCCGATTTCGATATCGGTGCCGCCATGCTGTTCGATGATCGCCCGGATCTCGGCCTGAGCCGCCTCCGGCAGCCCAGTGGAACGGATCTGGGTGATGTCGGTGACCCGCAGCAGTTCATCGACCCGGCCCAACTCCTTGAGTTCGCCCTGATGCAGCACCGCGATCCGGTCGCAGACGTCCTCGACATCTGCCAGCAGATGCGAGCACATAATGACCGTCTTGCCCCGCTCCTTCAGGTCGATGATCAGGTCCTTCATTTCCCGGGTGCCGATCGGGTCGAGACCGCTGGTTGGCTCATCCAGCAGCACCAATTCGGGATCATTGATGAGCGCCTGGGCCACCCCGATCCGTCGGGTCATGCCCTTGGAATATTCCCGCAACTGCCGCTTCTTGTCGCGGCCCAGCCCGACCATTTCAATCAGGGCATCAGCCCGTCGCTTCCGCTCTTCCGGCGGCATGTCGAACAGCCGGCCGTAAAAGTCGAGCGTCTCCTCGGCATCGAGAAACTTATAGAGGTACGACTCCTCCGGCAGGTACCCGATGCGGTCGTTTTTTGAAACATCGGTGGCATCTTTGCCAAACACGACGGCTTCACCCGAGGTTGGGAAGATCAGCCCCAGGAGCAGCTTCATCGTGGTCGTCTTGCCCGAGCCATTGGGGCCGAGCAGGCCAAAAATCTCCCCCCGACGAATCTCGAGATCGAGTGGTTTCAGCGCGACCTTTTTGCTGCGGCCCCAGAAGTCCCGGTAGGTCTTCGAAAGGTTCCGGGCCTCGACAATAACTTCACCCGCCGCTTGTGACGACGTGTTCGCAGGCTTCTCCATTTCCAACAGCTCTCCCAGAAGCCGGCCTTGTGGCCAGCGGTGGTTGCAATCGGTGGCCCCAGGCCACCGCCCCGACCGACACCCTCTTGTACCCAAAAACCTGCCGGCTGTTGAGGGCCTGGCACAAAATCGGGCAAAAAATTTCGCCCTGAAAAGACCTGGCACACCGGCGGCCTCGAGCAGAATTGCCAGGAGATCGCGGCCGCTCCGTGCCCATCACCTCGGCATCGGGCCCGGCCTCAGCCACCAGACGGGAATGCAGCCCGCGCCGGGCCGCTCAGCCTTCGCCGGGGGAGCGGAAACGTCGGGAACCAGCCCTGCCGCGGTCGCTGGAGCGGCCGGTCCGTTCTACCGCAACGGCGACGACCTGTCGGGCGGCCAGTAATTCGGCCACGGAAAAATATTGCAGATCTGGGGTCCCGCCAGCCCGATCGACCTTCTCGGCAGCGAGTTGTTGCCAGCTGCGGCCACTCGCCAGATGCCAAGCAGCCGCCTGAGCAACCTTCTGGGGAATCTCCCCGCGGCCCAGCGCCAACATGATGGCAGCTAGTGCCGGATCTTCCGAAAAGCTGTCGAGCCGAACCATCCGGTAGGAAAGCCGGGGAGAGGGCTCGTCCTTACCGTATTCAAGGCAGACGGTGGCGACTTTGACCACTTTTGTCTTCTCCGGCGGCACTGAAAACATGCCGCCGCCCATGCCGCCGCCACCCATGCCGCCGCCGCCCATGCCACCCATGCCGCCGCCCATGCCGCCCATGCCGCCGCCACCCATGGCCTGCCCGCCGCCACCCATGCCGCCACCCATTCCGCCGCCCATGCCGCCGCCCATGCCACCGCCGATACCGCCCATGCCAAACTGGGCCAGGACCGGAATACCGGCAAATGCTTCCGGGAGCCGCAGAGTCAGCGGCTGGTCCGACTTGTTTTCGACAACGACCTGCGCCGAGCGGGAATCATTGGGGATGTACTTCAGGGCAATCAATCCGGCGGCCTCGGCAGCCAGGACATCACGCGGCAGGGCGGACCTTCCGGAAGGAGCCACCCGCTCCGCCCCCGAAGCTGCAGAGATGCCGATCGCTGCCAACAGCAGCCCAGTGAGCCCGACGAACCGTTTCATGCCAAAATCCTCGGCCGATGATTTCTCCCCGCACCGCGGCAGCAGTGGATGCTGCCGTCCAGGAAGGAACTGCCCAATCGCAGATCCTCCAAGTATTGCTTCGGATCGCGGGAGGGGAAATCGGACCAGATCGACCGGCTCTGCCGGTGGCAGCGATTGACCGGAAAATACCGCGTGGAGCCGGCGGGCTATCGCTTCGAGAACTGCGTTCCGCGGCGGGCACCGCGAAGGCCGTACTTCTTCCGCTCCTTCATTCGACCATCACGGGTCAGCAGGCCTCCCTGACGCAGCGGTTCGGCGAGTTCCCCGTCAAAGTCCTTGAGCGCCCGGGCAATCCCGAGCCGACAGGCACCAGCCTGACCGGTGGCACCACCACCGTTGACGGTGATGTCGATATCGACCGTCTGCTGGCGACCCACATGGCTGAGGGCACCGACGACCAGTTCCCGATCCTTGACCGTCGGAAAATAGACATCCAGCGGACGACTGTTCACCATCACCACCCCACTGCCCGGTCGCAACCGGACCCGCGCGACAGCGGTCTTCCGCCGACCGGTAGCAATCACGTTACCGGCAAGATCGATCCGCTTCCGCGGCTGCGAGCCAGCCGTCGTAACCGGAGCGGAAGCCGCAGCGACCGGGCTGTCGGCCGCCACCGGCGTCGCTGCTGCCGGGGCAGTCGGCTCGGGCGAATCGGGCGAAGGAGATGCGTCAGTCGACATGCGGGTGAACTCCGGTTGGATTAATGGCGTGGGGTTTCGGATTCGGCTCAGACAGCGGCCGCTCGGGCGACACCAAGTGCCTTCGGCTCTGGCTGCTGGGCCAGGTGCGGATGATCGGGCCCCGCGTAGACCTTCAATTTGCTGAGCATCACCCGGCCGAGCTTGTTCTTTGGCAGCATTCGGCGGACCGCCTCTTCAAGAATCAGTTCAGGCCGTCGTTCCCGCCGTTTCTCGGCAGTCTCGCTCTTCAGACCAGTGTAACCGGAATACCAGCGGTACTCTTTCTGCTGCCACTTCTTGCCACCAAACTCAACCTTTTCCGCATTGACGATCACGACGAAGTCGCCGGTATCGACATGCGGGGTGTAGGTCGGGCGATGCTTGCCCATCAGAATCATTGCAACGTCGCTGGCGAGTCTTCCAACCCGCTTGTCGGCAGCATCAACCAGCCACCACCGCTGCTTGATCTCGCCCGGCTTGGCCATGAATGTCTTGGTCATTATTCCGTCGTTTTGTCTAACGCTCAGTTTGTTCGGGAACCATCAGCCGGAGGCCGGCCACCCGATTGGCAGTCTGGGCCTACGGATCAACTGCCTGCAGCTACCCGTGGGAGCCCCGAAGGATAGCAGGCCGAATCCTGCCGCTCAAGCCACCGGATGAAACGGCCCGGCCGGAGCGACCATTTGCCAGCCACGCCACAAAACGGCAGAATCGGCCCCCGGCGAATACCGCAGCGGTTTCCGTCCGCCATCCAGCCACCCAGTCAACGCCTCGAGCAGCCGAATGAACATCGCGGTCGTCAAGGAACTCTTCCCCGGTGAAAACCGCGTTGCCCTGGTGCCAGCAGCGATCGCTCCGCTGATCAAAACTGGCCACACCGTCCGGATCGAGCGAGGTGCGGGGGCTGCCGCCGGCTTCACCGATGACGACTACGCGGCCGCCGGAGCCGTTCTGGTCGATCGCGATGAGGCCTTCCGTTCAGACTGCGTGCTGGCGGTCCGGATCGGTGGCAACTGTGGCGAAAGCTGGGCAGCCGACCGGGGGAAGCTGTCGGCCGGCACCACGGTGATCGGCATGGCCGACCCCTTGGGCAGTTGCCAGGCATGTGCCGAGGATGCCGCCACGGGGGCGACCGTCTATGCCCTTGAACTGGTGCCGCGGATTACGCGGGCCCAGAGCATGGACGTACTCTCCAGTCAGGCCAACATCGCCGGCTACCGGGCGGTGCTGCTCGGCGCTCTGGCCCTGAAGAAAATCCTGCCGATGATGACCACGGCTGCCGGCACGATCCGGCCGGCCAAGGCGCTGATCCTCGGAGCCGGTGTGGCGGGCCTGCAGGCGATCGCCACCGCCAAGCGACTCGGTGCGCAGGTGCTGGCCTACGACGTGCGGCCGGCGGTCAAAGAGCAGGTCGAGAGCCTGGGTGCGAAGTTTGTCGAGCTGCCGCTGGAGACCGGCACCAGTGAGACCAAGGGCGGGTATGCCAAGGCGATGTCCGAGGAGTTCTACCGCCGGCAGCAGGAACTGCTCGGCAAGGTGATTGCTGAATGCGATCTGGTCGTGACCACGGCACTCATCCCCGGCAAGCCGGCGCCGATACTGATCACCCGCGAGATGGTCGCCGGAATGCAGCCCGGCAGCGTGGTGGTCGATCTGGCCGCCGAACGGGGAGGCAACTGCGAGGCGACCACCCCTGGCGCGACCTGCGGGGTCAATGGCGTAAGCATCCTGGGCCCCACCAACCTCCCGGCCGAGGTCGCCACCCACACCAGCCAGCTCTACGCCCGCAACGTGCTCACATTCCTGCAGCACCTGATCAGCTGCGGCTTCCCGGCCGAACCGTCTGATGACGAGATCTGCCGCGAGACCCTGGTGGCCAAGGGGGGCGAACTTGTCCATCCCCGGGTTCGCGAACTGGCCGGTCTGCCACCGCTGGAGCCACCGGCGACGGCCGCCGCTGAGCCGACCACGGAAGGCCCGGCCTCCTCCTAAGCCGACTACCCTTCCTGCGGACCGATAACAAATAACCGACCATCGACCATTTTGAAAAAGGCATTCCGATGACTCACCCTCTGCTGCTCAACTCAGCTGGCCTGCTGGCCACCGCTCCGGCTGGTGAGGACCCGGCCTCGACCTTCATCCGGCTGCTGACAGTCTTCCTGCTGGCCATGTGGGTCGGCTTTGAGGTGATCACTAAGGTGCCCCAGCGGCTGCACACCCCACTGACCAGTGGCTCGAACGCGATCTCGGGCGTCACCGTCGTCGGGGCGTTGGTGGTCGCCGGCAGCCTGACCAGCGGCTTCGGCAGTCTGTTTGGTCTGCTGGCTGTTTTTCTGGCAATGATCAACGTCGCTGGCGGCTTCGTGGTGACCCACCGGATGCTTGAGATGTTTAATCCCAAGAAAAAATAGTTTTCCCCCGCCGGCCCGGCCCCAGCCGTCGGCTCCCTGAAGGGTTCAATCTCCATGTCGAGCCAGGCCTGGATCAATCTCGCCTACCTCACCGCCTCGATGCTGTTCATCGTGGCCTTCAAGCTGATGTCGGGCCCCCGCACGGCGGTCCGCGGCAACTATCTCGGTGCCGCCGGCATGGCGATCGCCATCCTGGCCGCCTGCTTCGAGCAACCAGTGACGGCGAGTGTTGCCGAAAATGGCATCTGGCCGCTCGTGCTGCTGGCGGTCTTTGCCGCTGCTGGCGGCGGCATCGGCGCCACGATGGCCCGGCGTTGGCCGATGACCGGCATGCCGCAGATGGTCGCCCTGCTCAATGGTTTTGGCGGCGCCGCCTCGATGCTGGTGGCGGCAGCAGAACTCACCAGTACCCACACGGTGGCCCGGTTCGGAGCGGGGGCGGCTCAGGCCACGGCCCAGACCAGCCTCGGGGCATGGACGCAGTTCGGCATTGCCATCGGGCTGGCCTGCCTGATCGGCTCGCTGACCCTCACCGGCAGCCTGGTCGCCTTTGCCAAGCTGCAGGAACTGCCCCGCTTCAAGAAGCCCTGGGCCGACCCCAACCGGCAGTGGATTAATCTGGGGCTGGGCATTGCGGCGGTCTTGCTGCTCTGGGGCATGTTCAGCAACCCACAACCGCTGCTCTTTTTGCTGCTGGTAATGGTAGCCGCTGGCCTTGGGGCGACGCTCACGCTACCGATCGGTGGGGCCGACATGCCGGTGGTGATCTGCCTGCTCAACAGCTATTCCGGGCTGGCGGCGGCAGCGGCCGGCTTCGTGATCGACAACTCGGTGCTGGTGATTGCCGGGTCGCTGGTCGGGGCCAGTGGGCTGATCCTGACCGCAATCATGTGCAAGGCGATGAACCGGTCGCTGGTCGGCGTGCTCTTTGGTGGGCTAGGGACGACTGTCGTCGTCGATAGCGACGAGGTTTATGCCGGTAGGATCAAGTCGGCTGAGACCGAGGAACTGGCGATGGTGCTGGAGCAGGCCGACCGGGTGGTGATCGTGCCGGGCTACGGCCTGGCGGTTGCCCAGGCCCAGCATGCGGTGCGGGAACTGGCCGATGTGCTCGAGGCCCGTGGCATCACGGTTGAGTATGCCATCCATCCGGTGGCCGGCCGGATGCCGGGGCATATGAACGTGCTGTTGGCCGAGGCGGACATCGAATACGAAAAGCTCCGTGAGATGGACGATATCAACCCGACATTCCCCGAGACCGACGTGGCGATCGTGATCGGGGCCAACGACGTCGTGAACCCGGCCGCCCGGACCGACCCCAACAGCCCGATCGCCGGCATGCCGATTCTCGACGTCGACAAGGCCCAGACGGTAATCGTGATCAAGCGGTCGCTCTCCCCTGGCTTTGCCGGCATCCCCAACCCGCTGTTCGCGGCCGACAACACGCTGATGTACTTCGCCGACGGCAAGAAGGCGCTGATTGATCTCACCGCCGCGATCGCCCGCGACTGAACCGCATCCGGCCTCCCTGTATCGCCGGCTCGGGGGCGGCAAAAGTCTCGTCGCGGGGCGAGGATACGCCCAACGCTCCTCGAGCGTTCGCCGACCCCCGAGCCTCCCTTCGCTGGATTGCCTGATCGCGGCTACGGTTCACTCGGATGCGGTCTCGCCCCCCCTGCACGGCGATCGCTCAGAGCACCTCCGCCCACAACGAGTCGGAAACCAGCAGGCCGGCACGGGTCAGGCGAACCGTGCCGCCATCGTCCTCGGCCAGCCCGGCCAACTGCCAGCGGGCAATTGCATCCTCGGCAAGTTCCTCAACGCTGAATCCACTGGCGGCGGCAAACGTCTTGCGTTCGATGCCCGCCCGCCGCCGCAGCCCGACCACCAGCCGCTCGCGTGCTGCCTCCTCCGCAGTCATGCAGTCGCTCTCACCACCGGCATCCGCGCCAGCCAGCACCCGGTTGATCCAGGTCGTGGTGCTGCGGTGATTCGTGATACGGGTGCGGCCGTCAAACCGGGCTGCCCCCGGCCCGAAGGCCTCCCAGGGCCGGCAGTCCCAATAGGCCTCGTTGTGCCGGCAGCAGCCGCCCGGCCGGGCAAAGTTTGAGACCTCGTAGTGCTCGTAACCCGCCGCCTCAAGCCGGTCGATTGCCAACTCAAACATTGCCTGCTCAGTCTCCTCCGGCACCCCCCGCAACAGCCCCTTCCTCCGCTGGCTGGCAAAGGCGGTTCCCTGCTCCCAGGTCAGGCAGTAGACCGAGACGTGCTGGGTGCCAAGGGCAGTGAACGCCTCAAGGTCGGCTGCGACCGCCGCCACTGTCTGCCCTGGGGCAGCGATCATCAGGTCGATGCTCACCGTCAGCCCGGCTGCCAGCAGCAGGTCAGTTGCCCGCCGGACATCAGCTGGCGTGTGATCTCGGTCGAGGCTGGCCAGGGTCGCGGCAGCGAGTGACTGTGCTCCGAGGCTCACCCGCGTTCCGCCACAGTCTTTGACGGCGGTGACCCACTGGTCGGTCACGTCGAGCGGATTGGCCTCGACGGTGACCTCGGCCCCGGCCGCCAGCTGGCAGGTCGGGGCAAGTAGGTCGAACAGCCGACGCAGGCCGTCCGGGCCGAGGTGGGACGGGGTCCCGCCCCCCAGATAGAGCGTGTCAAGTTCCAGCGGCTGCTGCGGCCGCTCAAGCTCGCGGCTGAGGGCCGAAAAATAGGCCGCCAGCAGATCATCCCGCCCCGCCACCAGCGTGAAATCGCAGTAACCGCACCGGTGCCGGCAGAAGGGGATGTGGACGTAAGCATGGCGGGCATCGGGCATAGTGTGGAAAGGCGGCGGAAATTCTCTTTTGGATTCTTTGCTGACCGGTGCTACTCTGCCAAAGGTCGTTGGGATTTTCTACGCTGTCGTAAACGTGGGAGGTTGGGGTTATGCGAACGCTACGTTCAGGGGCCGCTCGCCGCGGTTTTACGCTAATCGAACTGTTGGTAGTGATTGCCATCATCGGCGTTCTTGTCGGCCTCCTTTTGCCGGCAGTCCAGCAGGCTCGCGAAGCAGCCCGTCGATCCCAGTGTTCAAACAACCTCAAACAGCTTTCACTGGGCATCCACAACTACCATTCAGCAAACCAAAAATTTCCGCTCGCCTTTTGGGCACCAGACGCCTTCAAGAATGGAATAGGCGACACCGGATATGGTCAGGGTATCTCTTGGGTCGCCAAAATCCTGCCCTACATCGAGCAAGAACCGCTGCACTCGCAGATCGACTTCGACATCGCCGGCATCACATCTACGACCGATCCCAACAGCAGCCTGTCGGTAACTGTTCTGTGCCAGCAACCCCAGCCAGACTGACCGTCGGGCCGCGACCAGCACCGCCGCTCATCAGGGGGCATCGTGGCAGACTCACGGTATGCATTATTACGGCATCATGGGGGTGGTGGTGCCGAATGCCGCGAATGCCAACTACTCCGGATACGGCTATACCAATGGGGGAACCTGGCCATTCGCAGTTCGATCAACTCAGGGCATCTTCAGCGCCCGATCCTCAAATCCTGCGGTCAGCCGACAGCCTGACGGCACTTCGATGAAAGATGTGACCGACGGAGTCTCCAAGACCTACCTTCTTGGCGAAATCTCCTGGGACAAGATGTGCACCCAGGGCAATTTCAACGTCAAGTCCTACCTTGTTGGTTACGGGGGCTGGGGCGCTGGCCAGTTCTACAACTCGGTCCGCAACATCTGGTACAGCCAGCCGATCAACACCTCAAAGTTGCAGATTCAGACCGCCGCGATCACCACCAACGACACATACAACAACTTGAATTGGGGTAGCAACCATCCCGGAGGCTGCCACTTTTCAATGGGCGACGGCTCGGTCCGCTTTGTCAACGAAACAATCAGCATGGACCTTTTCATGGCAGCCGGCAGCCGCAACTCTGGCGAACCGTGAGGTGGCGTGCCAGAACCAAATGCAGCGATCCTGTAGAGGGGAGCAGGCCAGCATGAAGAAAACCCACGCTCTGTTGACTGGGTACGTCTGGGTGGCTGTCTCATGCCTCCTGACCGGCTGCGGTGATGGCGGACCGGCTCGGCATCACATCAGCGGCACCATTTCCTTCAAGGGCCAGCCTGTTCCGGCTGGTGCGATTTCATTCATTCCGGTCGGGGAAACCGAAATACCCCGCGGCCCCGGGTTCTGCCGATTCACCGACGGTCATTACGAATCTCGCAGCGGGCGGAGCCCCGGCAGTGGCCCCTATCGGGTGCTCATCGACGGCTACGACGGTGTTGCGTTTGAAGTCAAACTGGGTGAAGAAATCGAAGAACACCCACTCGGCAAACCGATCTTCCCGACCCACATCGTGGAAGTCGAGTTCCCCGCCAAACACGGAGGTGTCTTTGACTTCGAGATCCCCGCCACCGAGCCCGGGCGGTTCAGAGCCAGACGTTGAGTCGCCCGTCGAGCAGGTCGGGCAGCTTCTTGGCGAGAATTCGCCGGATCCGATCGTCGGTGTAGCGGGTCGAATAGTGGGCCGCGATGATCACCTCGTTGTGGAACCGCTCCCGGCGGGCCAGGAAGTCATCGAGGTGCATGTGACCGTACTTGTGAATTTTCTCCCGGCGATGGCTGCGGGCGACGAAGGTCATCTCAGTGATCAGAATCATCGCCTCATACATCGCCGGGCAGCGGTCGAGGCCGTCAGGGTTTGAGTCACCCAGATAGGCAACCAGCGGTGTCCGCACCTCGTGGGTGACATCAACCCCGGAAAGCCGCAGGTCGCGGATCTGGTGGCCGGCCAGCCCCTGGTATTCGTGCTTCAGCTTGCGGCGACGGTCCCAGACCACATAGCCGACGCTCGGCATGGTGTGGCAGGTACTGGAGACCGTGACCAAATGCTCGCGGGAGAGTTCGATCTCATCCCCGGGCCGGGCCGGCAGCAGCGTGCAGGGCAGCCGCCCCCGGTCGAGCCGCGAGACCGCCCGCAGCAGCCGCTCAATCGGCTCAATCGCCGTCTCCGGCAGATAGATTGTCGGCGGCTCCATCTTCATCATCCGCCGCCGGGCCACGTAGACCGGCAGGGCGGCAATGTGATCAAGGTGGGTATGGCTGATGAACCAGGTGGAGGTCGCCATGAAGCCCCAGGGCTGGCCACCGAGATCAAAGCCGAGTTTCAGTTCGGGCACCCGCCAGTAGCTCTGCACGGCCGCTCGTGAATAGCCTTCAACGGTGAGCCCTTTATGGGTGAGGGTCCGCAGCGGCGCATTGTCAATCATGCTGGCTCCCGTGCCGCCGAGCCGGTGGTATTCCGCGGCTCCAACCAGATCTCTCCATACAACTCCTCCTGCCGGGTCGTCAGCCGACCGCGGCGGACCAGTTCAAGGACTGCCAGAAAGATACCGACCACCCGCATCCGCGGCATCTCGTCATCAAAAAGCGTGGTGAAGGCAACCCGGCCCCGCTCGGCAAGCAGCCCTTCGATCCGCTCGATATGGACCTCGATTGGCGTGTCGTCTTGGATGATCTGCCGTGGTTTTCGCCGCTCCTGCCGCTGGAGTACCCGGGTCAGGGCTCCCACCAGATCCCAGACCTGTACGTCGGCAAAGTGAATCTCAGCCGGCGGCCCCTGGCGGGGCAGTTCTTCGGTGTGGGCCCGGACGAACCGCGACTCCCACTCCCGGGCCCGGTCGTCCAGCAGCACGGCAGCGTCGCGGAACTGCTTGTACTCCAACAGCCGTTCCACCAGGTCCTCCCGGACCGGTTCGAGCGGCTCCTCCTGCTCCTCCGGCCGGGGCACCAGCGCCCGGGCCTTGATCTCCAGCAGCACACTGGCCAGTTCGACAAACTCACCCACCTGATCGATCGCCAATTCCTCAAGCACCTCAAGATATGCGACGAAGGCCTCGGCCACCCTGGCGATCGGCACCTCGGTCACATCGACCTCGTGCTTTTTCACCAAATAGAGCAGCAGGTCGAGCGGACCGGCAAAGACGTCGAGATCGACCTTGAAGGCCACGGCGGGCTCCGCTGGGGAAAGTGAATGCCCTCTTTTGGCGTCGGGTGCCACCCGGTGTCAATGCCGCCATGCCCGTCCCGGGACCGGTCCGGTACGATGGGCGGCATGCAATCATTCCTCTGACCCCCCATCCTCGTGAACAGCAGCACACCTCATCCCGACGCGCTCTGGGCTCCGTGGCGGCTGGCCTACATCAAGGGCGAGTCCCCTGATGAGGCTGCCCCGGAGCCGGCCAGCTGGCGGCCGGGAGCCGAGAGGGGCTGCTTCCTCTGCCGGGCGGCGGCAGTCCCGCCGGCTCATGACCGTGATCTCGGGGTGATTGAGCGGACTGCACGGTGCATCGTCGTGCTCAATCGCTACCCCTATGCCAATGGCCATTTGCTCGTCGCCCCGCTCGATCATCGGGCGGCATTAACCGATCTGGCTGACGAGCAGCTGCTCGACCTCCAGCAACGGCTGGGCGACTGGTGCGGCCGGCTGGAACGTTCGATGCAGTGCCAGGGCTTCAATATCGGCCTGAATCTCGGCCGGGTGGCGGGGGCGGGACTCCCCGGCCACCTCCACTGGCACGTCGTGCCACGATGGCCGGGAGATGTGAACTTCATGACCAGCGTTGCCGGGGTCCGGGTGATTCCCCAGGCCCTCGACAGTCTCTGGGAGCAACTCCGGGAGGGGCGATGACCGACGCTGCAGATCTGACCGCTGCCGGAACGCCCTTCCCTGGCCTGCCCACCGACTGGCGGGCCCGCGAGGCAGTGCTGCTGGGCCCCTGGGCGATGCATGCTGCGGACTCGGCTGGCCGGGTCCACCCCGAAGAGCCGCATCCCTTTCGCAGCCCGTACCAGCGCGACCGCGACCGGGTTGTCCACTCGGCGGCCTTTCGTCGGCTGGCCCACAAGACACAGGTCTTCACCGACTATCCGGGCGACTTCCACCGCAGCCGGCTGACCCACACCCTGGAGGTGACCAGCATCGCCCGCACGCTGGGCCGAACGCTCGCCCTCAACGAGGACCTCGTCGAAACCCTGGCGCTGTCCCACGACATTGGCCACCCACCGCTGGGCCACGCCGGCGAGGACACCCTCAACGATCTGCTTGCGGATGATGGTGGCTTCAACCACAACCGGCAGGCGCTCAGAATCATGACGCTGCTCGAGCAGCGGTACCCCGGCTTTCCCGGCCTCAACCTCTCACAGGAGGTACTCGACGCCCAGGCGGTCCGGGCCCGCCTGCCCGAGGCCCCGCCACCACTGCTCGAGGCCCAGGTGGTCGATGCCGCTGATTCAATCGCCTACGACACGCACGACGCCGACGACGCCATCGAACTGGGCTTCGTTGGCCTCGATGCACTGCTCGAACTGCCACTGGTGGCCACCGCGGCAGCCCACGTCGGCCAGCGGTACGGCCGGCTGGGCCCGCTTGCCCTGCGGCGGGCGGTCCTCCACGAATTAGTCGAGCTGCAGGTGGCCGGGCTGATCGAGACAACCACGACCCGGCTCCGCGAGCAGCTACTCGACTCGGTCGCAGCGGTCCGGGAGGCCTCGGCAGATGGATCCCGCCTGGTCGCCCATACGGCCACAATCGCTGCCGGCAAACGCGAACTTGAACAGTTCCTGTTCCAGCAGGTCTATCGCAGCAGCCAGGTGATGCAGGTGCGGCAGCGGGCCCAGCGCCAGCTCCGGCAGCTGTTCGGCTGGTACTGCGACCACCCCGGCGAGATGCCGCCCCGGTACCGCCAGCGGGTTGAGTCACTGGGGCTACGGCGGAGCGTGGCCGACTACATCGCCGGCATGACCGACCGGTTTCTCAACCGTAACTTCCACCATCGACTTGGCTGAACAAGCCGTACAGCCGCCAAAACCAGCACCGGCAGCCCTCGGCGGTCACCGCCGGTTGCGGCAGAGGCCGGCGGGGCGTGGTACGATTTCAGCGCCGAAATTTCTCCCCCGCCGTCACCGGCCACAGCCCTCGTCACACCTCAGAAGTCCACACCATGTCACTCGTCGTCCTCCGCTCCCTGTTTTTCATGGTCTCCCTCGGGATCGCCGTCCTGATTTTCAATGGCGAGGCAATGCAGTCGGCCCCCGATTGGGTGCCGTGGCTGGTGCTCCTCACGATGATCGGGCTGCCGATCGGGGTCATCGCGGCCGACACCTGGGTCCACAACAAAGATCTGACGGTGATCACGTCGATCTATTTCGGCCTCCTGATCGGTGTCTTCCTCACCTATGTGGCGGTACTGGCACTGAGCCCGATTCTCGCCTCGTTCCCAAATTCACCATTTCTTCCCTGGCTGTCACCAATCCTGGGAATGCTGCTCTGCTACGTCTCGACAAGCCTGCTGCTGCAGACCCGTGACGACTTCCGATTCATCATTCCTTACGTTCAGTTTGCCCGTGACGTCCGCGGCCTGCGGCCGAACGTGCTCGATGCCAGTGCCATCATCGACGGCCGGATTGCCGAACTGGCCGACACCGGCCTGTTCCAGAGCCGGTTCGTAGTGCCGGCATCGGTCATGGAAGAGCTTCAGGAGATCTCTGACGCAGCCGACAAGGCCCGTCGCATGCGGGGCCGCCGCGGCCTCGACATTCTGGGACGGCTGCGGAGCACACCGACAATCGACATCGAAATCCTCGCCCCGCGGGTGCCACTGGCCGACTCCGTTTCGGCGGAGTCCGAAATCCTCGAACTGGCCCGTGAACTTGGCGGTCGGGTGATCACCAACGATCCGAATCTCATGAAGATTGCAAGTGTCCGCGGCGTGCAGGCACTCAACATCAACGACATCGCCGTCGCCCTGCGGCCCTCATACGTGCCGGGCGACATGATCGACGTCAAGATCGTCAAGCCCGGCGAAGAGCAGGGGCAAGGAGTCGGCTTTCTCGATGATGGCACCATGGTGGTGGTCGAGCATGGCCGCGACGTGATCGGCCGAACGATTTCGGTCAGCGTTACCAGCACCCTGCAGACGTCCGCCGGCCGGCTGGTCTTCGCCCGGCCCGAGATGCACCGGGCGTAAACGCCGTAGCGGTCAGGGTCACTCGGTGCCTGCTGTCGGCAGCCGGTTGAGCGTGTACCAGCCCGTGTTGTTCCGCAGCGGCTCACCTGCGGCACTCCGCAGGCCAGTTGCCTTCAGTTCATGCAGGCAACCCTCGCGGAGATTGCCCACGGTCAGCCGCACCCGGCGGCCGTCGGCAGAGGGCTCAGCCACCGTGATCGGGCAAGGCTCCTCATCGACCACCGGACTACCATAGCCCGACTGGTAGATGTAGCTGAAGCCACGGGCGGTGTAGCTGGTCGGATCAGCGGCGGTGCCACGATCGACCGGCTGGGTGAACTCCAGTTCAAACCCGTCTGGCAGCACCCGCATGGCGAGAATTTCAAACGGCGTCTTCCCGGTCCAGCGAACCCGTTCGAGGGCAAAGCTGCCCGGCCCCCGGGAGCCCCAGCCACGGTTGGTGCCACCCACATAGAGCGTGCCGGCGGAGGAGAATTGCTCGGCCAAGGAGCCACTGCGAAAGCCCTCGAGCATGCGGAAGCAGGCCCCCTGCCGGATGCCGTCAACCTCCTCGATGCAGCACCGCATCACGATGCTGTGACTCTGGTCGGTCACCAGCAGCTGCCCAGCGAAGGGCCCGAAGGCACCGCCGGTCGTATCGCAGACGACCCCGGCGGCACTCTTGCCCATGAGGTCATACGGGAACTGCACGGCCGGGGGCCGCAGCTGCTCAATCCGCTGCATCTCGGTGGCGATTCGTGAGCCGCTCTTCGGCTCAACTGGAGGCGGCCCCATGCCGGGAGCCTGCTCATACCAGCGGTTCCCGCCGGGATGGCCCATGAAGTCGCCCGGCGTCAGATGCTTGAGGCTGCAGGTGCCGTTCCAGAGCCCCTGATTGTCGGTGTAGTAGACCGCCCCGTCGCAGCCGAAGCCGATGCCGCCGGGTGAACGGATGCCGCTGCACGTCGGGACGGTCGTGCCGTCCTCATTGACCCGCAGGCACCAGCCACGAAACAGGCTCTGGCTTGAGGATGAGCCGGTCAGGCAGAGCACCACCCAGATGTCGCCAGCGGCATCGAACTTGGATCCAAAGGCATATTCGTGATAGTCGCCGTTGATTCCCCAGCTATCACTGACCGTTTCGAATCGGTCGGCGCGGCCGTCACCATTGTCATCGGCCAGCCGGGAGACCTCACCACGCTGGGTCACGTAGAGCCAACCGCCGGCAGGACCGACGCCCTCCGCCGGCCGCCAAGCGAGACCGAGCACTTCGTGCAGGCCCGCGGCGAACCGCTGCCACGAGACCTTGCCAAGGTCGGCCTCCGTACCGGTCGCCATCCAGATCTCACCCCGGCGGCTTGCTACCGCGAGGCGATCAGGTCGGCCAGCAACACCCGGAATCCACTCCAGAGCCCCCACCTCCAGCTCGGCAGCGGCCGGCGTCGGCAGCTGCTCAATGGTCCAGAAGTCAGCCTGCTCGGCCGCATCGCTGCAAAGAGCAAATCCGCAGCAGACGGTCAGTGTCAGGCCAATCAGCCAGGTGAATCGCAGCAAGGTCACCATCTCAGTTCCTCCTCGATCTCGATACGGTTGTTGATGACGGTCAGCGGCAGCCGGAGTTCGACCCGGCCCTCTGCCTCATAGCGGACAGGCGGCCGCTGCTGCGGCTTCGCAGCCCGGACCCGCCAGTAGCCATCGACCCGGTACCAGCCGTCGGCCTCGGCCTCGATCGACTTCCCCGAGGCCAGCCGGAAGGCAGCCGCCGGCAGCGGCTCCCCCTCGATCGTCAGCCGCCGTCGCAGGCCAATCGGCGTCGGCTTGCTTTCTCCATCAGCAGACGTGAGCGGTTCATAGGCCTCCACCACCTGTCGCCCCAGCCACTCCCAGCGAAAGCTGGGCCGACCGGCAGCGTCGAGGCTGTAGCCCCTGAAGCGAAGCCCTGCGACCGGCCCACCGGCATTGCGGTTCGATCCCTCCGGCCAAGCGGCCGTGCCGATTTCCGACTCGCTCGCGAAGGCTGCTAGTGGCGTTGCCGAGTCGGGGCTGATCAGGCCGCTGCCCAGCGGTGGCTGAAACCCCTGGCCGCGGCCACTCCAGTGCCGGCCGGCGTCGATAAAGCCACCCCGCCAGAGCCGTGCCAGCCGCAGCTTGTCAGCGTCCCAGGCGAGGTGAACTCCCTCGGGATAGCCGACAGCGATCGCCCGCGGGCCCGCCCCCTCGATGAAGTTGCGGTAGATGATCGGCCGATCGGTCGGTACCAGCTCGATCGGATTCTTGCCCGCCCCCACCGGTGGCCGCGGCTTCGCGGTGGCGACGTACCGCCAGACCGCCTCAATCTGGCCAGCCGCAGTGCCGTCGAGCAGGTCGGGAAAGAAGCTCTTGCCGCCCGGCCAGGCAGCCGGCATCCGGGTGCCGGGCCGGAACCGCTGCGGGTCTTCGACGTAGGCCAAAAACCATTCGTGCCGCAGCCGCTTGGGCATTCGCGTCATATCGATCAGGCCCAGGCTCTGTCCCCTCTCACCGCCAAAGGCATGGCACTTGATGCAGCCAAGCGCCTTGGCCCCGACGAGGTGTCGTCCCTGCTCGATCACCTCAGCCTCTGGGTGGCCGGAGAGCGTCGAGATTGCCACTGGTGTCTTGGGATCTTCAGCCAGCAGACGAGCCAGAGCGTCAACGGTCGGCTTGTGCCACTTCGGCATCAAGGTCCGCAAGGTCTCGCCCCGGTCCCGGCCTCCCTGCAGCAGCACCTCGGTGATGAAGGCCGGACGAAGCTTGTCGCCTGCTCCGGTCAGCGTCGGCGGCAGCCGCCCCTCATCACCGAGTTCCTGCTGTTTGCCGGTGAATAATTCGTCACGGCCCGGCTCCTTCAGCAGCGGCTCATCATCTTCGTCAAGCATCACAACTGCCGGCAGCACGCCCCCCTTGCCCGGCTGTCCCGGTTCGGCCCGGCTGTGGCAGGCATAGCAGTTGAGGGCTGTCAGCAGCCGGTCGATCGACTGCTCGCGGGCTGGGGCAGCCGCGGCCGCGGCCGACTGCAACCAGCTGACGGCAGCCAGCAGGGCATTCCGCTGTACCGCGTCGAGGTCATACCGCGGCAGCCCCGGGGGTGGTGATTCAGCCAGGCAACCAGCCTCCGGCCGCAGTGTCGCCAGCGAACCGGTGGCAATTGCACTGACAATCGGAGAGCTGTCTTTGCCGACTGCCAGCTGATGGCAGTTGGCGCAGCCGCTGGCGGCAAAGTGCATGCGGCCGGCTGCCAGGAGCTGGTCGGTGGTCTCAGCTGAAGGCTCCGGCGAACCCTCAGTGGCTGACGCCGCAGCCGCATCGTCGTCGGCCTGTTCAAGCAAATAGGCGACAACATGCCGCCGGTCGCGGTCGTTGAGCGTCGTCGCCGGCATGCGTCCGGCCGGCCGCACCGCAAACGGGTCTTTCAAAAACTCATCGAGGGCCCGCGGCGACCACTTTGACGGCAGGTCAACCAGCGGCAGTCGCTCGGGCAGCAGTTCGGCGTTGTCAGTCCCGCGTGCCAGATGGCAGGTGGCACAGCCGCTCTGGGCAAACAGCTTCGCTCCGGCAGCTGGCTTAGCGTCAGCAAACCGGTCGGGAGCTTCGTCAACAAACTCACCGGTGGCCCTCAGCAGGGAGCCAATCGCCTCCACCCGCTCGCGACGCTCAGCCTCCGGCAGCCCACCGAGCACGTCAGGCATGGTCGTAGCGGAATGGACCTGGCGGGGGTTTTCGAGATAGGCGGCAAGCCACTCCGGCCGCAGCCGCTGGCCCACCGTATCGAGCACCGGTCCAGCCTTGCCGTGCAGATGGGGGGCCATGGCATCGCTGGAAGCGTGACAGTTGACGCAGCCCAACTCGCCGAGCAGCAGCAGGCCCGCCTCGACGGCACCGGCCTCATCGTTCTCACCGGTGATTAGCGGCCGGCTGAACCGCTCAAAGCCGGCCACTCGGGGCGGCGTGGAAAGATCGGCCGCAACGGTGCCCCGGCCGCCAGCGAGTGCCCCAACGAGTATGGCGAGAGCAAAGAACGGCCACACCTGGCAGGAGGCAGGTGCCATGAGAAGACCTCTGAAGCCATGCGAAATATTGATTGGTGACATACACTTTGGCGAGAGAATACAGTGGGGTCCTTCGTTGAACATCCCGCGGACGAAACTAACAGGGTTCAATCGTGATGTCATCTCAATCTGCTTGTTTCTTCGACAACCTCTGCCGGCGGCACTGGCCTCCAGGCGTTGCACACTCACTCGGCATCGCGACGGCAACAATCGTTGCCATGTTGTTACTGATGTCGCCATCGGCTCAGGCTGACACCCCGACCCGACCCAACGTGCTGTTCATTCTCTGCGACGACCTGCGGCCCGATGCGGTTGGCTGTCTCGGCTCGAAGCATGTCAAGACGCCGCACATCGATGCTGTCGCTGCTGACGGCGTCCGCTTCACCAACAGTTTCTGCACCACGTCGCTGTGCTCGCCGAGCCGGGCGAGCATCCTGACCGGCCTCTACGCCCATGCTCACGGGGTCCGCAACAACTTCACCGAACTGCCGACCGAGCTGCCCACTTGGCCCGGCCGGCTCCAACAGGAAGGCTATGCCACCGCCTATATCGGCAAGTGGCACATGGGCGAAGGCAACGACAGCCCGCGGCCCGGCTTCGACTGGTTCGTCTCGCACAAGGGCCAGGGCAAATACTTCGACACCGAGTGGAACCTCAACGGCGAAAAGCGGGAAACGCCCAAGGGCTACTACACCACCGTCGTCACTGACTACTGCCTCGACTGGCTCGGCCAACAGCAAGAAAAACCCTGGGCCCTCTGCCTCGGTCACAAGGCGCCGCACTCGTTCTACTTCCCCGAGCCCAAGTACGAGCACGCCTTCGACGACGTGACCGTTCGCTATCCCGCCAGTGCCTTTGAACTCGAGACGCAGCCCGACTGGATCAAGCAGCGGCTGCCGACCTGGCACGGCATCTACGGGCCACTGTTTGACTGGCGCAAGAAGTTCCCTGACCAGCGACCCGAGGCGGTGACTGACTTCCAGCGGATGGTAAGGGCCTACTGGGGCACGGTGCTGTCGGTTGACGACAGCGTCGGCCGGCTGGTGGCCTTCCTGCAAGAGACCGGCCAGTACGACAACACGGTGATCGTCTTCATGGGTGACAACGGCCTGCTGGAGGGCGAGCACGGCATGGTCGATAAGCGAACCATGCACGAGCCGAGCATCCGGGTGCCACTGATTGCCCGCGGGCCGGGCCTGCCGGCAGGGGCGACGGTGACCGGCCAGGTGCTCACCGAGGACATCGCCCCGAGCATCCTCGACCTCTGCGCCGCCGCACCGCTTGCCGACATCGACGGCCGCTCCTGGCGACAGTTGGCCGGGGGAGACCCGACTGACTGGCGGACAGCGTGGATCTATGAATACGACTACGAAAAGCAGTTTCCCTACACCCCAAATATCCGCGGCATCCGTACCGACCGCTGGAAGTTCGTCCGCTACCCGCACGGCGACGACTCCCCCGACCGGCACACGCCTGAGCTCTATGATGTGAAGACCGACCCCCTGGAGCTGACCAACCTCGCCGAGGATCCTGCGTTTGCCGAGCGGCGAGCTGAGTTGGAACGCCAACTGGCCACTGAGCTGGCCGCCCTCGGCCTCACGCCTGAAAACGACAAGATGCCACTCGACGAGGGCATCAAGACTGAACTGCCCGATGAGAAGATTCGCTGAATGCCGAGCCGACAGTGGTGTTCTTGTTTTGGTTCAATCACCACAAAGGCACGAAGGGCACGAAGGGCACGAAGGGCACGAAGGAAGAAGACTGTGGGAGAACCTCCAGTGAGTGGTTCTTCTTGAACATGAAAATCGGTGAGGGGCTGGGCCCATGCCAATCGAGCGGCGTTGGAAACTGAGCGAAGCCGGGATGGCGAAGCGAAGTTTCCGTCGAGTGAGTGGAGGCACGGATGGCTGGAGCGAACGTCCGGCGAGATGGCATGGGCCTCGCCCCGACGCTCTGAAAACCATCGTCAAGTACATGCAGAACCACTCAGAACTCGCATGAAGATGAAATCTGTCAGGCTGGTTTTTGGCGTGCTTTACCTGGGTGTGGTCGCTGTCGCTACGGCAGTGGCGGAGCCCCCGGGGCTGGCGGTCTATCGGGAGCACTGCAGCCACTGCCATGGCGATGGCGGCCGCGGAACGGCTGACTATCCCAAGCCGCTGGCCGGCAGCCTCTCGGTCAACCAACTTGCCGCGTACATCGACAAGACGATGCCGGAGGATGACCCGTCCCTGGTGACAGGTGACGCCGCCCGGCAGATCGCCGAGGCGATCCACGCCGCCTTCTATTCGACAATTGCCCGAGAGCGGAACAAGGCGGTCCGGCCGGAACTCTCGCGGCTGACTGTCCGGCAGATGCGGGAAACACTCGCCGATCTCGTTGGTAGTTTTCGCGGTCAGCCTCCGGCGATTGACAACCGTCGTGGCCTGCGGGCTGAGTATTTCAATGGCCGGGGGTTTGACCAGAAGAATCTGGTGTTTGATCGGATCGATCCGCAGGTGCGGTTCGACTTCGGGGTCGAGAGCCCCGATGCGGAAAAGATCGAAGCCAAGCGATTTTCAATTCGCTGGACGGGATCGATCCTGCCGCCGGAGTCGGGCCGCTACGAACTGATTCTTCGCAGCGAACATTCGGTCAAGCTGGTCGTCAATCGGGCCTGGTATGAACCACCAACAATCGACGCCTACGTCACATCTGGGGATGAGACCGAGTTCCGGGCCAGCCTCGACCTGCTGGGAGGACGGGCCTATCCCCTGCGGCTGGAGTTTTCAAAGGCCAACCAGGGCGTGGACAACCCCGACCGCGAAACCCTGACGCCGGCCACGATCGAACTACTTTGGAAACCGCCGCACGGCGTGGTGGAAACGGTGCCCGAGCGGTGCCTGCTACCGATCGACAGCCGCGAATCGTTTGTGCCGACCACCCCGTTTCCGCCCGACGATGCCTCGATCGGCTACGAGCGGGGCAGCAGCATTTCTCCTGAGTGGTTCCAGGCCGCCACCGCGGCGGCAGTCGAGACCGCCGACTATTGCCGGGAACATCTCGAGCAGCTTGCCGGGGTGAAGCGAGATGCCACCGACCGCGAAGCGAAGCTCAAGGCCTTCGCGACAACATTCGCCGCACGGGCCTTCCGCCAGCCGCTGCCGGAAGACCTGAAGCGGGGCATGGTCGATGTCCCGTTCGCCACCGCCCCCGACCTCGACACCGGCCTCAAGCGGTCGCTCCTGCTCACGCTTTCCTCGCCGCGGTTCCTCTACCGCGACCTGCCCCCGACCGACGACGGCAGCCTGTCGCCATTCACGGTTGCCAGTCGGCTCTCCTTCGGCCTCTGCGACTCTTTGCCCGATGCCCCGCTTGCCGCCGCCGCGCAGAACGGCCAGCTGTCCACCCCTGAGCAGATTCGCCAGCAGGCCGAGCGGATGCTTGCCGACCGTCGCACCCGGGCCAAGCTGCATGACTTCCTGCTGAGCTGGCTGCGGGTTGACCATGGGCCCGAGATCATCAAAACCGGTGAGCAATTCCCCGCCTTCTCACCCGCCGTGGCGGCTGCCATGCGGACGAGTCTGTCGCTGCTGCTTGCGGAGGTGGTCTGGAGCGAGGCCGCTGACTTCCGCCGACTGTTCACCCACGACGAAGTCTTTATCGACGGCACACTAGCGCCGCTGTTCGGCCTGTCACTGCCGGCCGACGCTCCCTTTCGGAGTGTCCGGCTCGATGATGGGAAGCGGGCCGGACTGCTCACGCATCCCTACCTGCTCAGCGTGCTTGCCTACAACGACACCACCTCACCGATTCATCGCGGGGTCTTTCTGGCCCGCGGTCTGCTGGGCAACGTGCTCAAGCCACCAGAGGAGGCGGTCGCGCCGCTGGCTGCCGATCTGCACCCCGAACTGACTACCCGGCAACGGGTCGATCTTCAGACCAAGCCGGTTGCCTGCCAGACCTGTCACACGATGATCAATCCGCTTGGATTCGCGCTTGAGGACTTTGATGCGATCGGCCGCGCGCGGACAACCGAGGTTCGGGGTGGCACGCAACAGCCGATCGATGCCTCGGGCGGCTATCAGCCCCGCGTCGGAGAGCCGGCGAGCTTTACCGGCGGCCGGGAACTCGGCGGCTATCTCGCCGTTAGCCGCGACGCTGCCGAGGCCTTCGTGCAGAATCTCTTTCACGCCGTGGTCAAGCAGCCAGTGCGGGCCTGGGGACCCGACACCCTCGACCGGCTCGTCGACCGCTTCATCGCGGATGATTACTCGATCCGCAAGCTCCTCGTCGAAATCCTGCTGGTGGCCACGACCCCAGCCGTCCCCGTCCCGGCTGCCTAGCTATCCGATGAGCGGGTTGTGGCAGCGGAGACCGGGGAAGCGGCCAAAGTCGCGGTCATTGCTGCAGACCACGCCTGCGTATTCAATCGCCTGGGCTGCGATCAACGCATCGGTGGAAAGATTGCCTCCGGCCCCGGCCTGCTGAAGCAAGCGAAAGAACAGCTGCAGCGTGTCGGCCGTCGGCACCAGCAGCCGGACCTGCGGCTGGGCCAGCCACTCGGCAACGATCGCCTCGACCTCCGCCACGGTGACGGGACGCTCGCAGATCGTCGGATGCGTCAGCAGCCGGGTGAAGGCGAGCACCACCACCCAGGGAACACCCACCGGTTCGCCCCCCGCGAGCGCTTGTTGCCACCAGTTGCGAGCAGCGATGTGATGCCTCGCCGTGCTGTCGTAGGCGAATACCAGCAGGTTGGTGTCGGGGACGATCATGGGCCGCCACCGTCGTCCGCGGCCTCAAGCTGGTCGTAGACCTGATTCAAGCTTTGCGTCGCAACGGCCGGCCGCAGGCCGAGCGGAAAGGGTTGAATCTGAACCGTTCGTGGTTGGTTCGCCGCCGTTTCAGCAAGCCCTCGCAGCAGGGTCTCTTCAAGCACCGCCCGAAAGGCCCGCCGGTCCCGGGCGGCGATCTCGCGGAGTTCTCGCAGGATGGCATCATTGATGTCTACAGTAGTTCGCACTTAGACATCTTGATGCGACTCTCTGGCTCAGTCAACCGCTCGAATCAGCAGAATCCTGGTGAAACGGGGTGGTTTTCGTTAATCGGGCCGGGTTTCCGAGGAAAGGAAAGTGATAATAGTGGGTTTGCTGGCGTCACGGCCCCCGCCGGGCCGACATGGCCTCACTGCACGGCAACGTCCCCACCACTGCCCAAACCGGTTTTAGCCCGTTGAAGAAGCCGAGCCACACCACCGCCGCCCTGCCACTGCAGGCGTTCGCAGCTGCAGATCAGCCGGACTCGGTCGCCGAGCCGCAGCAGACCGCAGCCCGCCGGTTGCGGTGGATCGCGGTTGCCACGCTGGCGGCTCTCGGCGGCTTGGTTGCCGATGGACCGGTCACTGCCGCCGACGCCCCACCCCGCGTGCAGCTTGACGGCTCCCACCGGCAGCTGCTCGAGGCCCACTGCTTCAGCTGCCACGGGGGCGACGAGCCCTCGGGCAATGTCCGGCTCGATGATCTCGGCTTCACGATCGACTCGGTGGCTGCGGCCGAGCGGTGGCAGAAGGTGCTAGGCGTGCTCAATGCCGGCTCGATGCCACCCGAGGATGAGCCGCCACTGCCAGCCACCGCCAAGGCCGATCTGGTCGATCAGTTGGCCCGCACCATGGTGGCCGCCCGCAAGAGTCTGGCCAACCAGCAGGGCCGGATCGTGATGCGGCGGCTCAACCGCCGCGAATATGCCGGCACCCTCAAGGCCCTGCTCGGCGTCGCGATCAACGTGGCCGAACTGCCGGCCGACAGCGGCAACGGCAGCTTCGACACGGTCGGTTCCAATCTGTTCATGTCAGCCAATCAGTTTGAGCAGTACCGGGCGCTGGGCCGGGAGGCCATTGAAGAGGCGCTTGCCCGGGCCCAGGGCCGTGGCCGTAGCGACCGGCAGCGATTCGAAGCTGAGGAGGGCCTGCGGAAACTGGTGAAGGTCATCCACGAACAACGTGAGGGCCGCGAACGGGCCCGCCGCTGGGTGCAGGCCTTCGAAGCGGCGGTGGCCCGACCGGAGAACGCTGACATTGTGGCGACGCTTCGCAAGCAGGCCCGCAACGAAGGCGAGTTCCGGCATCTCTGGCACAAGATTCCCGGGGCACCGTCACCGACGCAGTTCGGCTTTGGCCGGCCGCAGACTGCGGTTGTCGGCAACGAAGCCGACAAAGCAAACCGGGCGCTCGGTCCTTATCACCTGCCCTACCACGAATATGCCCTCGAGTTCCCCGGGCTCGGCACCGGGGCCTATCTCGCCTACAAGTCGGTCCATCCGGCGATCCTCGACAATTCATACGTCTCGATGCTGGTGCCCTTCAACTGGCCGCCGGGTGACTTCGTGATGCGGGTTCGGCTGGCGGCCAATGAACGCGCCACGCCGGAGCGACGATTTGTCGAACTCGGCCTGCACCCCCGGTCGGGCCAGGTGCTGGCCACCCATGAGGTGACCGGCACGCTGGAAAACCCCCAGGTAATTGAGCTGCCGCTCTCCTTCACCCGCCAGCACACTGAGCGGGGTGACCGCACGCTGTTTGTCCGCGAGAAGGCCAGCCAGGACACCAACGAGCAGTCCTACGGCAAGATCGCCGCCGGCCGAAAGGAAAATGGCAAAGGCCCCGACTACTGCCTCTGGATCGACTGGATCGAGATCGAACGGGTGGCCGCCAGCGAGCATCAGGCGCGGGGCCTGGCTCGGCTCGAATCCATGTTCGCCAGCCCGACGGCCCCCGATCGCGAGCAGCTGCGGGCCGACCTGGAAGCCTTCTGCCTTGAGGCCTTCCGGGGCAGCCAGCCCCCGACCAGCTTCATCGACAAACTACTGGCGGTCTACGACATTCAGCTGACCAACGGCAGCAAGCACCCTGACGCACTGAAGGACACGCTCTCGGTCGTGCTCGCTGCACCGATGTTTCTCTATCTGGCCGAGCCAGCTGTCGATGGCAGCCGGCGGCCGCTGACCCAGCCGGAGTTGGCCAGTCGGCTGGCCTACTTTCTCTGGGGAGCGCCGCCCGATGACGAACTGACCAGCCTGGCCGCGGCGGGCGAACTGGCCGACCCGCTGGTGTTGGCCAGCCAGGTTGAGCGGCTGCTCGATGACCCCCGGTCGGCCGGCTTTCTCGAGCCCTTTGTCTATCAGTGGCTGGGCCTGCACCGGTTCGACTTCTTCGAGGTCGACCGCCAGCGGCATCCCGAGTTCGATGACAGCGTGCGGCTGGCAGCCAAGCAGGAGGTCTTTGAAACCTTCGGCCATCTGCTGGCGAACAACGGCAGCCTCCGCGATCTGCTGGCGGCCGACTCGTGCGTGATCAACAGCGTGCTGGCCCGCTTCTATGGTATCGAGGGGGTCAATGGCGATCAGTTCCGCCCGGTATCGTTACCGGCAGACTCACCTCGCGGCGGCCTGCTCGGCATGGCGGCGGTGCACTTCATGGGCGGCAATGGCAGTGAGACCAGTCCGGTCGAGCGGGGCGCTTGGGTGCTGCGGAAACTTCTCGACGATCCACCACCGCCGGCGCCGGCCAACGTGCCGGCAATCAGCCGGCTGGCCGACAAACTGGTGACGCCGGCCGAGCGACTGCGGCTGCATCAGGAAGAGCCGCAGTGCGCCAGCTGCCACCGCCGCATCGACCCGATCGGCCTGGGCCTGGAGAACTTCGATGCCGTCGGCCGCTGGCGGACCGAAGACAGCGTCCACTCGGCCGATAAAAAAACCACCAAAACCTGGGCGATCGATCCGGCTGGGGCCCTGCATGGCGGCCCGGCTTTTGCCGACTTCTTCGAGCTGCGGGCCATCATCGCCAGCCAGCCCGGGGCCTTTGCCCGGGGCCTCAGCCGGGCGCTGGCTGAGTATGCCCTGGGCCGACCGTGCGGCTTCACTGACGAACCGTTGCTGGACGACATGGTGCTGCGGGCGGCCACCAAGAACTATCCCATTCGAGAACTGTTTCAGACACTCGTGGCCAGCGGGGCCTTTCACAGCAAGTAGCGGCCACCGCATCGCACCGGAGCAATCATGTCCCACCCACTCAATCGCCGACACGTCCTCCAGGCGGGCGGTTCCCTCATCGCCCTGCCCTTCCTGCCGTCGCTCGGCTTCCGCCGGTTTGCCCGGGCGGCCGAGCCGGCCGCAGCCAAGCGACTGGTCTTTCTCGGTTTCGGCTGGGGGGTGACCAACGATTCGTGGTACCCCGACATCGGCACGCCCGGTTCCACTTATCAGTTGCCCCCAGGCTTGGCCCCACTGGCCCGGCACAAGGCCGACTTCACGGTTGTGCAGGGGCTGTGGCACAAGTTCTCCGACGAGGGTCACTGGGGCAGCACGATGTGGCTGACCGGGGCCAACCGCTACGCCCAGCCAGGTCAGAATTTTCACAACAGCATCTCGGCCGATCAGGTGGCCGCCGCCCAACTCGGCCTGCAGACCCGGTTCGACTCGCTGCCGCTCAACAGCGGCGAGCAGGGCGATCCCTCCGGCCACGGGCCGGGCCTGTCGATGGCCTGGGATGCCCGGGGCAAGCCGGTCGGGGGTGTCAACGGCCCGGTCGCTGCCTTTCAGCGGCTGTTCTCAGACGACAAGACGCCGGCTGCCCGGCAGCGGGCGTTGCTTGCCGAAAAGCAAAGCGTGCTTGACGCGGTGCTCGACAACGCCCGGTCGCTTGAACGCGGCCTCAGCACTGCCGATCGGCAGAAACTCGATGAGTATTTTTCGGGCATCCGCAGCATCGAAACCCGGCTGGGCAAGGAGGCGGAGTGGATCGGGGTGCCGCGGCCGGAGGCGCCACTGGACGAGCCGCCAAAGGGCCTCACCGGCCGTGATGAGATTGAGCTTATCTACGACATTATCATCGCTGCCCTCCAGACCGACAGCACCCGGGTGGTCACCTTCCGGCAGCCGGTCGCGTCGCTACTGAAGAGCCTGGCCATCAGGGTCGCCCCGCACGACATGAGCCACTATCACGGCACCCAGGCCGAGAAACTGACCGCGTCGCAGCAGCGGGATGCCACGCAAAGCGAACTCTTCGCCGGTCTGCTTGACCGGCTGAAGGCGACGACCGAGCCGGGCGGCACCAGCCTGTTCGACCATACCACCGTGGTCTACGGCAGCAACATCCGCACGGGCCACGAGCTGACCAACTGCCCCACGTTGATCGCCGGCCGCGGCGCCGGCATCAAGCTGGGCCACAACCTGGTGGTGCCGTCACAGACACCGCTGTGCAACGCCTGGCTGACGCTGCTACAGGGCTCGGGCGTCGCGGTCGAACGCCACGGCGACAGCACCGGCGTCATTGACGAGTTGATCGCCTGACGGCCTCCCCGAGGCGTCGCTTCCCTCGGGCACTGATGGTAGGCTGAGACGTATGGAACACATTGTCATTCTGCATATCGAGAAACTTCCGGAAGGGCTCTATCTGGCCACGAGCGAGGACCTGCAAGGGCTTATTGCCCAAGGCAGAACGATTCAGGAGACGATTGAGATTGCCCGGGATGTTGCCAAGAAACTGATCGAGTCGCAGGCCAACGACACACCGCAAGCCCGTTTGCCGGAGGCCTGCGAGCAGTTCGACTATCCGCTCATCGTGGCGACCTGATGGGCCGGCTCGCAGGCTTTCGGTATCGCGAAGTCGTCAAACGACTCAAGGCGAGCGGATATGAATTCTATCGTCAGGCGGCGGGGTCGCATGAAATCTGGTTCAACCGTTCACTGAAACGCTACACAACAATCCCCCATCATCCTGGCGACATTCCAGAAGGCACGTTGCGGGCCATCCTCAAGCAAGCAGGCATTGAACCCGAAACGTTTCTCGCCCTGGCACGCAACCCCCGACGTTCCGATTGAATCATTGGGTCGGGTGTCCCGGGGCAATGCCCGGGGGCTGGTGCCGACGGCGATCGTGACAGGAATCTGTTGATTCCTTGCATTTGATATTTTCACCGTTAGATTCTCCAGCGGGGTGAGGATATGCACAAAGGTGTTCATTTTCCCGGCCATTCGGCCGACACGAAGGGAGGGGATCATGCAGACCCGGCAACCTGTTCGGGGGTTTACCCTGATCGAACTACTGGTGGTGATTGCCATCATCGGCGTCCTCGTCGCCATGCTGCTGCCGGCAGTTCAGCAGGCCCGCGAGGCGGCCCGGCGGAGCAGCTGCGGGAATAATCTCAAGCAGCTGGGCCTCTCGCTGCACAGTTACGAGTCGGCGAACAAATCGCTGCCCTATTCATGGGGTGGGCCGCTCTCCTCGACGGTTTCTGGTGACACCACCGGTCGACTCAGTGGTTTCTGGCCCATGCTCCCCTACATGGAAGAGCAGAGCCTTTTTGACGATATCGGTCCGACTCCGGGCTACGTCTGGACAGACAGTGTCTTTAGAGCCCAGTTGAGCCTGCTCCTCTGCCCCTCGGATAATTCACCCGACAGCGGCATTACCTGGATTGGACAGAACAACTACCTGTTTAGCGCCGGAGACCGCTACAACGGCTTTCCATCGATAGCCTCCGGAGATCTTCGGGGGCTCTTTGGCCGCGAGAGTGCGGTGAAGTTCAAGGACATCACCGACGGTCTCAGTAAAACACTGGCAATGTCTGAATGCACACGACCAGCGCTCGCCGGATCTGGGCAAACCCCGCTAAACGACGAAACGGCAAACTCAACGTCAAGCAGCAACAATCCTGTTAACTGCCTGAACAATTTTACGGGGTCGGGATTCTCTTCAGGTGGGCTACTTGATGCCAACCGCTCCCAAGGCACACGCTGGAGTGATGGTCGTCCTGGCTATAACACCTGCACCACAGTGCTCGCCCCGAATGGCCCCGTCTGCAATGGTCAGACAAACACTGGCATCTACACGCCACGCAGCCGGCACCCGGGTGGTGTTCATTGCCTTTTTGCTGACGGGAGTGCCCGCTTTATCAACGAAACGATTAATGCAGGCAATGTTGCTGGAGGTGAAAAGACATCCGGCACGAGCAGCTATGGTGTCTGGGGAGCGATGGGCAGCAAGGCTGGTGGTGAGGCCGTAAGGGAGTAGCCGATGAGTGCGTGCTGGAAATATTCGATCCTTCTGGCAGCCGTTCTGCTTCTCGGTCCTGGCTGCCAGCGGCAGCCAGACAAGTGGGAGCAAAGCCGGCTCCCCACGGTGCCAGTTACCGGCGCTGTGTTGCTCGACGGCAACCCCGTCGAAGCAGCGACGGTCATTTTTCACAGCGAGCAGCATGCTGTTTCCGCAACAGCAATTACGGCTGCTGATGGGCAGTTCTCGCTTCGCACCTACGTCCCAAAGGACGGCGCCCCGCCCGGTGAATACACCGTGTCCATCGAGAAGTTCACGGAAAATCAAAAATTGCCTGAAAACCCCGAGGCGCCGCTGCCCCCCCTTGAGATCACCCATCATCTTCCACGGCGATACCGCAGCCCCAAGACCTCCGGCCTCACGGCCGAGGTGACCGAGGCCGGCCCCAACGAGTTTGTGTTTGAACTCTCGACAAGGTGAGCGGCCGATGGCTGAGCCCTCCGATCTGCAGCAAGACGACAGTGGTGCCGTTGACGGCCTGGACTGCGACATTGACGGCGGCCTTGAAGGCTTTGTCGATGCTCTCGTCAGCCATCAGCGGGATGTCTACGCCTTCATCGCCACGCTCCTGCCTCAGGCAGCCGACATTGAGGACGTCTACCAGCAGACCTGCCTCGCCCTCTGGAGGAAGCGGGACCAGTACGACCCCCGCCGGGCCTTTTTCCCTTGGGCGTGCGGCTTCGCCAAGAACGAGGCCCTCAAGCAGATTTACCGGTCGAGCCGGCAGGTGCACCTGACCGCGGGCATGCTCGAGCTGCTGGCCGGTGCCGCCCTGGCTGACCCGCGGGCCGAGGATCGGCGGGTGGCCCTCGACGCCTGCCTCGACAAGCTATCTCGCCCCCAGCGGGAGCTGCTGCGAACCTGCTACGAAGGCAGCCGCCCGATCAAGGCGATTGCCACATCCATGACCATCTCGGCCGCCGCCCTGACCATGCGGCTGCAGCGAATCCGCCACACGGTCGTCCGCTGCGTCGAAAAGACCCTCGCCGCCTGGGAGGGCTCGTGAACGACACACTCAGACAGGCCGGTACCGCCGATAACGGGGAACTGTCCCACCTGATCGCCGCCTTCTGCGACGGACACGCCACCGCCGCCGACCGTGACCGGCTGGAGCTGCTGCTGGCCCAGCCCACCGCCCGGGCGACATACATCGCGACCATGCGGGTGCATGCCGAACTGCTCTGGCGGTGGCACCGCCGCCGGCCGCTGCGGCTGACGACCCGGCCTCTCGTGCCGCTGCTCGGCAGCCGCCGGGTCTGGGCCGCGGCCGTCGTTGTTGCCGCAGCCTGCCTGCTGGCCGTCGGGCTCATCGGCTGGCCCTGGGCTGCCCAGTCGCGGCCGGCCATCAGGCTATCGGCGGTAGCCGACGCCCGCCTGGCTGCAAGCAGCCCGCCCTACACCAGCGGTGACATGCTGGCCCCCGGTGACAGCATTACACTGGAAGCCGGCCTGATGGAACTGGCCCTGCCGGCTGACATTGTCGTCGTGCTGGAGGGGCCGGCCCGGCTCGAGATTCGTGAATTGAACGACCTGCAGCTTGACCGGGGTCGGCTGACGGCCACCCTCAATCGCCGCGGCAGCGGCCTCACCGTGCGGACCCCGACGGCGGTGGTGACCGACCGGGGCACCCAGTTTGGCCTCGACGTTGACACGGCCGGCCGGACCGACCTGCGGGTCTTTCAGGGGGCGGTCGAACTGGCGGCAACAGCCGACCGCGGTAACCAGCCAGCGGTGGTCACGGCCGGCAACGCCGCCGCAGTCGATGCCGACGGCCGGGTGGCGCTGGTCGATCGGCCACCCCGCAAGGCCTTTGTGCTGACCGTGCCCCGGCCGGAGCCAGCCCGACCGCAGACTGCCTACCCCTGGCATCCCGCTACCGCCGAGACCCTGCTGGATGACCGGTTAGCCGGCAACGGTCTGCTATCCGGCAGTTCCCCGACCGACCGGGGTGGCCGTGGCGATGGCCGCTGGCTGGCCCCAGCCGACTGGTCGCTCGACCCCGATACCGGGGTGCTGCGGGTGCGGTCGCCAGGAGCGGCGCTGCTGCCCTTTCGGCCCGAGGCTGGCCGGGTCTACCGCATCGCCGCGACGCTTCAGGTGCTTGAGGGTAGCTGGGCCGCGGTCGGGCTGGTAACCAAATCCGACACCCGGGCTGCCGGCCTCGACTACGCCTGGATGCTGCAGCGGCAGACCACCACCCTGCGGCTGCACGACTCGGCCCGCACCATTCCCAATGCGGCCTACCTCGGGCCGGGTCAAACCGGCCGGGTCGGCCGCGGCGACACCCGCACCGGCAGCCGGCGGCGGACCATCGTGCTCGACACGACCGGCAACTCTTGGCAGGTCTTTTTTCTGGTGGACGATCTGCTGATCGGCACCGGCGAACTGGCACCGCCTGCCGACGGGATCAGCCACGTCGCCGTGTCGGTCTTTGAAAACACGGTCGCCACCATCAGCGACGTCCGGATTGAGGTCTGCCAGCCGCCGTGAACGGCGGTTACGCCTTCAGCGCGAGAAACTCTGACAACACGAGCGTCCTCAGTTCCCGAAACCGGGCGAAGTCGCGATCCTCCGTGAGCAGCGTTGTCGCCCCATGCTCAAGGCAGACGGCGGCAATCTGAGCGTCAAAGACAAGATTGCCATTCACCTGCGACTGCTCAATCAGCCGACGCAGGAGCCGCAGATAGCGGTCGCCTGGTCCCAGCAGCCGCACTGACGGACTTGCAAGCAGCGAGTCGATTGAATCGACGGCGTCCATGACGGGCGTCGGTGGATCGAAGAGCCGCCTGTGCGACACGACACGGAAAAACTCACCGACACAGAAAATGGGAATCGCCCAGGCTTCGTCACCCTCAGCGAGCAGTCGCACGGCCTTGACCGCGTCGGCGTGTGCCGCCGACTCTTCACGATCGGCATACACGAGGATGTTTGTATCGACGGCAATCACGACCGCCCGTCCATCTGTTCGTACAGCCGATCACGATCGGCCACATCAACACCGGGGAGCGTGCGGCCGCGGTGCGTTTTCCAGCGAAGTGTGTACGCCGTTGCCGCGGGCCGGATCAGCGACGCCGCCAAGGCATGTTCCACGAACGCGGTTAACGTCGTACCGTTCTCCGCTGCCCGGCAGCGGGCAGCCTTCAGCAACTCGTCATCAAGATCGAGCGTCGTTCTCATGCATAAATATGTATTAAAAGTGCAGCAAGCTGTCAAGCATGAGGTTTTCGTTGCTCGGCTCGCAACATTTTCTCTTTCACGGTCATGCTTGGGAAAAAGCCGACATAAACTGAGAGGACGTGATGACGAAAGGCCCGGCAGCTCATGCTCACCCGACGCGACATTCTGAAACGACTTGGTATCGCTCCGGCAGCCCTGCCCTTTCTCGGCAATCTGCCGAGTCTGGCCGCGGCCAGTGCTGTCGGCCGGCCGCGGCAGCGGCTGGTGATCGTCTTTAGCCCCGATGGCGTAGTAAAGAAGAACTTCTGGCCGGAGCGGGACGGGCCCTTCACCACCCCCCCACCGGTCGAGCAGCCGGCGCCGCTGCCGGAAATTCTGACCCCCTTCGAGCCCTTTCGGGACCGACTGCTGCTGGTTAAAGGTGTGCACAACCGGGTCCGGGGCGATGGTGACGGCCACATGCGGGGTATCGGCTGCCTGCTAACGGGCATTGAACTGTTCCCCGGCAACATCCAGGGGGGGAGCGACACGCCAGCGGGCTGGGCCAGTGGCCGGTCGATCGATCAGGAAATCCGTGAGTCCCTCCAGGCCGACCCTGCCACCGCCACCCGCTTCGGCTCACTCGAGTTTGGAGTGCTGGTGCCCAACCGGGCCGACACCTGGACCCGGATGGTCTATGCCGGCCCGAACCGGCCGGTGACGCCGATTGATGACCCCTATCAGATGTTCGACCGGCTCTACGGCCAGACCAAGGATCGCGAGAGCCTGCAGAGCGTGCTCGACGATGTTCGCGGCGATCTGGCAACACTCGCTGCCAAGCTGCCCGCCGAGGATCGACGGCTGCTGGAGGAGCACACCGAACTGGTGCGGAACTTTGAGCGGGAACTGGCCAGCCGCCACGAAGTGGTCAGCCACCCGGTGCCGGTGCTTGAAGAGGGCGTGGTCGAGCAGAACGATCAGATGCCAACAATCAGCCGGATGCAGATCGACCTGCTCGTCGCTGCCCTGCAGGCTGATTTCACCCGGGTCGCCACGCTGCAGTTCACCAACTCGGTCGGCCAGCCGAGCATGAAGTGGCTCGGCTTTCAGGAGAAGCAGCATGACCTGTCGCACAAGCCCAACTCAGATGCCGACGCGCAGGAAAAGCTGACCAAAATCAACGCCTGGTACGCCGGCGAGATCGCCCACCTGGCCCAACGGCTGGCCAACACGCCAGAGCCGGGTGGCGCCGGCTCGATGCTCGACCACACCACCATTCTGTGGACAAACGAGCTGGGCGAGGGCAACTCGCACTCGCACAACGACATTCCCTGGTGCTTTGTCGGCGGCGGGCTGGGGTTCACCGGCGGCCGCATGGTCGATGCCGGCGGGGTGCCCCACAACCGGCTGCTGCTGACCTTGGCCCAGGCGATGGGCCAGGCCGAACTGGCCCGATTCGGTAACCCCGACTTCTGCGGTGACGGCCCGCTAACCGGCCTGTCATAGCCCCACTGCAGCAGCCTTTTTGAAAAGACTCTGGCTGCACGTTGCTGGCCGGAAGGCCGCGGGGCATACTTTGGACTTCCCCTAGGAGCACACCATGCCAGCCCTTCTCGCGCAAGCCATTGTTGTTTTCACACTGGTCGCGACTGCCTGTTTTCTTGCTCCAGCTGCTCAAGCTGCGAAGCCGAAGGGGCCGGCATATACCTCCGCCACTGAGGCCGACGCCGACTTTGCCCGGCAGGGGGAGTACCTCGGCTCCGTACTCCACGAGGGCCAGTCAATGCAGCTCGGTGTGCAGGTGATTGCCCGCGGTGACGGAGCCTTTGACGTCGTTGCCTACCCCGGTGGACTGCCGGGGGCCGGCTGGGAACCGCCCAACAAAATTGTCGGCACCGGCAAACGCGACGGCGGCGAGGCCGAAGGCATTGTGACGCTTGAAGGCGTTGACTGGGGCGGCACCACCCGCCGCGGCATCATCCGGGACGGTGCCATCGTGGTCATTGATGAGAGCGGCAGTGAACTGACCAGCCTGCCCAAGACCGTCCGGAAAAGCTCCACGCTGGGGGCCGAGCCACCGGCGGGAGCGGTGGTGGTCTTCGATGGCACCACGACCGACAAGCTCGTCAACGGCCGGATGACCGACGACGGGCTGCTGATGGAGGGCGTCACCACCAAAGACAGCTTCGGGGCGGCCCACTGGCACATCGAGTTCTGCCTGCCCTACCAGCCATTCGACCGCGGCCAGGGTCGGGGCAACAGTGGGGCCTACTTCCAGGGCAGCTACGAGGTCCAGATGCTCGACAGCTTCGGTCTGGAGGGGAAGGACAACGAGTGCGGCGGCATCTACAAGGCCGCCCCGCCGAGCGTGAACATGTGCCTGCCGCCGCTCTCCTGGCAGACCTATGACGTCGATGTCATGCCACCTGTGCTTGAAGATGGAAAAAAGGTCGCCAACGCCCGGCTCACCGTCCGCCACAACGGTGTCGTGATTCATGACAACGTCGAGGTGCCTGGCGTCACCCCCGGTGGGCCGCAGAAAACCGAGCAGCCGAACGGCCCGCTGTATCTGCAGAACCATGGCAATCCGGTCCGGTACCGCAACATCTGGGTGTTGCCGAAATCGTGAGCCCGGGCCACCCGCTACGACCGAAGGAGTCGGGGGGCGATGCGACCACCGCCCAGCTTGTCTGCTGCGGCTGCGGCCTGCTCTGTGACGACCTTACCGGCACGACTGCCACCGGCTGTACCGCAGCCGATCGGTGGTTTGCGGGGCCCGATCAGCCGGCGGCGACCACGGTTGACGGCCAGTTGGCCAGTCTCGACGACGCCCTGACGGCAGCGGCGACCAGACTTGCCACCGCCCGCCGACCCCTGATGACCGGCCTCGCCTCGGCCACGCTTGAAGCCGTTCGCCTCGCCGGCCAGCTTGCCGAGCAACTGGCCGCGGCGGTCGATGCCGGTGGGCCTGAAACCGCGATGGCAGCCGGACCGACGATCGCCCGCGTCGGCGAGGTGACCGCCGCCTTTGAAGAACTGCGTGACCGGGCCGACCTGGTGGTCTTCTGGGGCTGCGACCCGACCGTCAGCCATCCGCGGTTCCTCGAGCGATTTGTAGCCCCGCCTCGACCAGCCGGCAGCCGGCGGACCATCAGCCTCGGGGCGACACCGGTCCTGCCCCCCGCAGCTGACCATCTGCACCTGCCGCTGGCCGACGATCAGGCCATTCCCGCCGCACGCCTGCTGCAGGGAATGATCGAGGGCCACTGCAGCGACGAGGTTGACGGACCGCTGGCAGCAATCGTCAGCCAGCTGAACGCTGCGGTTGAGGCTGCTGCCTGCGCTGCCCTCGTGACCAGCACCGCGGCCGACCCTTCCGGCCTCACCGACTGGAGCCTGGCCCAGCTCGTGCGGGCCCTCGCCCACCGCAAGCCGGCCTTTCAGATTCCGCTGGGGGCCGGCGTGGCCGCCGGCGGCGGGAACCTCGCCGGTGTTGCCGCCAGTTGTAGCTGGCGGTTTGGGGCCCCCGGGGCAATCGTCGCGGCTGACCGCGGCGGCAGCAAGTTCGCGCCGGCTGAGGCCGATGCCATGCGGCTGATCGACCGTGGTGAAGTCGACTGTGTGCTGGTGGTCGGCCGCCTCGCCCCACACCTCGAGGCGGCGCTGGCTACCGCCCGGACACCACCGACGGTGATTCACCTGACCGACGTTGCCCCGACGACAGTCCACGATCGGGCGATCGTGCTGGCCGTCGCCAGCCTGCCCCACTCCACAAGCGGTACCATGCTGCGGGAAGACGGCCGGCTGATCACGCTTACGCCACGCGAACCTCCCCGCCAGCCAACCCTCCCCCAGATGATAAGTGCCATGGTCGTAGCGGTTGAAAAAGTCAAACAAGAAGACAGCCCTCCTCTTTCTCGAAGAAGCTCGTCTTGAAATGGAATGGGTGAGGGCGTTGCGCATGCCAATCGAGCGGCGTTGGAAACGAAGCGCAGCCAGGATGGCGAAGCGATGTTTCCGTCGAGTGAGTGAAGGGCAGGATGCCCGGAGCGAACGTCCGGCGAGATGGCATGGGCAACGCTCCGGCGCGGCACAAACCACGCCCGAAAACACGCAAACAAACCCTTCTAAAAAAGCCTCCTCAGCAGAATCTGTGGGTGAATTCCGGCTCTGGTAATCGGCCGAGGACGTGAAACAAAGCGATTCTGATGCACTTTGCCGTCCGAAAGCCGAACGCTTTTCTGGTGGTCAGTTTCACCTTGCCGTTCAAACCCTCGACAACCCCCGTGGAAATGGTGCCTTTGGCCCGGAACCAGTTGAGGATCAGATGCCGATGACGCCGCAGGCTTTTGGCAACTTTCTTCATCGGCTGGAGCTTGCTCCGCATGGCCTTGGTGCACCAGGCGTCGAGGAACTTTCCGGCCCACGTCGGATTGACGTAGTCCCAAAACTGCTGGAACAGCTCTCGCAGCATGTACGCTCTCACGCTCTTGAGGTTGTAGCTGAGCAGCTCCTTCAGCTTGATCTCCTGGTTTTCGGTGAGGTTCTCCGGCCGCTTGAGCAGGCACCACCGGGCCTTCGTCAGGATTGGCTCGTAGCCGTCCTTGTTCATCCTCGCGGCCTCTGTCCGCCGCACCTCATCGATTGCCAGGTTCATGTTCCGCATGATGTGAAAGCGGTCGAGCACGTGAACGGCGGCGGGAATCTGTTCGGCGATCACCTTGAGATACGGCTTCCACATGTCGCTGGCCACGAACTGGATGCCTGCCCTGACCTCGCCCGTGAGCGACTCAAAGAAGCCCCGCAGACTCTTCTCCGTCCGATCCTCTGCCACCCACAAGAGCCGCTTCACGGCATCGATCTGGTAAACCAGCGTGAGGTAGGTGTGTCCGTTGCGCCACTGCACCTCATCGACGCCGATGGCCTCGATACCCCACAGGTCGCGGTGGGCAAGCCCCCATTCCACCGCATGTTTTACCGAGCGAAACACATCGTCCCACGTCGCACGGAATGCATCGGCGGTCTCCTGCCACGAGAGCCGCTTGGCCCAGCCAGCCAGGAACCAGCGATAGCTCGTCGTGAGATGGCACTTGCCTGTCGCCCAGGGCACCTGCTCCACCACCACGCCGCACTCCGGGCACTCCACCCGCCGCATGGCATAGACGAGGTACACGGCTATGCCCCACAGTGGCACGAACTCAAACCGCCTCGCTGGTAGCCGGTCGTACCCCGGCCGCTTCTTCCCACAGCCCGAACAGATCGGCCGCCCGTTCGCCCGCGGCTCGATCTCCACTTCGATCTCGGTGGATCCCCCGGCGATTGTGACCAGTCTTTCCCGCCTGTAAACGAACGACTTGAGCGGCTCGACGTGATTGAGAATACTCTTGAGGTGCATCCTGCGGTGGCTCCGGAGAGGACGAGGTCCAAGCAACCGCATCTTTTACCGAACAGCGCCGCAGGATGCTCCTCTTTCTCTCCTTGGTCCGCCCGCCAGGGCGGTGCTTCCAGAGGGCGGAACGCCGCCGTAAGTCGGATCCCGTCGCGCAGCGGCGGCTCATCGCATACCCATGCCGCCAGCGGCTTGATGCGATCGCTGCCAAAAGCCTCAGCCAGATGCCCGCAGCCTCAGGCTGATGCCTGTGCCATGGCTCAAAAACCTCGGGGTCCGGGGCAGAGCCCCGCCGCAAAACTCGGACTTTCTACCCACAAATTCTGCTGAATACCCT